>JAYSXP010000384.1:0-12294 GCA_043717125.1 Polyangiaceae bacterium
GGACCGGGCCGCTCACGTGCCACCCACGGTCCTGAATCGATCATGCACTCGCGGATATACGACCGCAGGACCGATGGCCAAATTTTCGACGAACGGTACCAGGGTAGAAGTAGAGCAAGGATCCTGAGTCGCTTGCGAGTCAGGGTCCCGCTCTACGGGGCGGCTTGTTCTTCGGCGCGCTTGACCATCTTGCGGTGGGTGAGGCGCTTCTTCAGCGGGCCCATGTGGTCGATCATCAGCACGCCCTGGAGATGATCGAACTCGTGCTGGATGGCGATGGCGAGGAGGCCTTCGGCCTCGAGTTCGAACCACTTGCCGTCGCGGTCCTGGGCGCGCACGCGGACGTGTGCCGCGCGGTCGATCTCTTCCGTGACGCCGGGGAAGCTCAGGCAGCCCTCCTGCCAGGTGAGCTCTCCCGTGGCCTCGAGGATCTCCGGGTTGATGAACACCCTGAGGTCGCTCGGCTCCTCATTGTCCGCGATGTCGATGATGAAGAGCTGAAGGAGCTCGCCGATCTGCGTGGCCGCGAGGCCGACGCCTGGCGCTGCGTACATGGTCTCGGCCATGTCATCGATGAGCTTGCGAACCTCATCGCTGACGGCGTCGACCTTCTTGCCGCGCTCGCGCAGGCGCTTGTCGGGGTAGTGAAGGATCCTGCGAACCATGACGCTTTCAGCTTAACGCGTGATCGGCGCGCGCGCGAGTCGGCGCGCGCGCGTCACTCCGGATAGACGATGGGCCCGTGAACGTAGGCGTCGTTGCCGACCAGCTCCCAAGCCGGAGAAGCAATTCGAGGCGCCGTTTGGGGGGTGTCGGGGCCCGCCCAGTCCACCGCGCCCGCACGACCCCGGGGCCCGAGCAGGATGGGGGCCACGAAGACGTGAAGCTCATCGGCATAGCGGCCCGCCAGGAGGCTGCCGGCGAGCTCGGCGCCGCCCTCGACCATCAGGCTCACGATGCCGCGCTGCGCGAGCGACCGGAGCGCGGCGAGCACATCCAGGCGCCCCTCGGCGGAGACAGAGCACCGCACGCACTCGACGCCGGCTGCCAGAAGCTCTTCCTCGGCGCTCACCGACGCGTCGATGCCGCAGAGCACGAGGGTGGGGACGTCGCGCGCGGTCAGAACGAGTCGCGATCCGATCGGCAGACGCAGCCTCGTGTCGAAGACGACTCGAAGCGGACTGTCGCCCGGCGTGTCGCGGACGGTCAGGCGCGGGTCGTCGGCGAGAGCCGTGCCGATGCCGATGGCGATACCGTCGCTCCGCGACCGCAAGAGGTGGACCTTGGCGCGTGCATCGGGGCCCGTGACCCACTTCGACTCGCCGGTGCGCGTCGCGATACGCCCGTCGAGCGACAGCGCGAGCTTGAGGGACACGTACGGGAGGCCAAGCGTGATGTGCTTCGCCCAAGGTGCGATCCAGGCCTGCGCCTTCTCCTCGCGGACGCCGACGACGACCTCGATCCCTGCGGCGCGGAGCTTCGTGGCGCCGTCACCCTCGACGTGTGGATTCGGGTCGCGGCAGCCAATGACGACGCGCGCGACCTTCGACGCGATGATCGCGTCGGTGCACGGCGGCGTCCGGCCGTGGTGGTTGCAGGGCTCGAGTGTGACATAAAGCGAAGCTCCGACCGATTTCGGACCGGCAGCACGGAGGGCAGCGACCTCGGCGTGGTCGGTTCCGGCGCGCTCGTGGTGCCCGCTCCCGACGAGCTCGCCGTTCCGCACGACCACGGCGCCGACGTGCGGATTCGGCGAAGGCCGGCCGTTCTTCCCGTGGGTCAGTGCGACGTCCATCCAACGCTCGTCGTCGGTCGGGCCAACGGGCGCCGCGGGAGGCGCGGGAGGCGGCGGTGTCGCCACGCTCGGAGGCGGGGGCGCGATGCTCGACTGCCGGAGCTCGGGGCGCTTGGGGTTCTTGTCGCTCATGCTACAGGCACGTTCTTGCGGGCGAGGAGATCGATCTCGCTGCGGAGCTCGTCGATGTCCTTGAACTGGCGGTAGACGCTCGCGAAGCGCACGTACGCGACGGGGTCCACCTCGCGGAGGTGGTGCATCACGCATTCGCCGACGTGCTCGGCCGAAATTTCCTTCTCGCCGGAGTCGATGAGCTCGCGCTCGATCGCGTCGACGATGATCTCGAGTCGCTCGATCGGCACCGCGCGCTTGTCGCACGCGCGCCTGAGGCCGCCGAGCACCTTCTGCCGATCGAACGTCTCGCGGCGGCCATCCTTCTTCACGACGAGCGGGAGTACTTCCTCGACGCGCTCGTACGTCGTGAAGCGGCGCGTGCAGCCTTCACATTCGCGACGACGACGGATGACGTCGCCGGACGTTCCGGCTCGAGAGTCGGTGACCTTGCTCTCGAGATGCGAGCAAAATGGGCACTTCACGGCCTGCTCCTCAGGTCTGAGCGGCCTTCGGAGGCTCGTGTCGCGTGAGTCACGCGACCTCTATCTTCGCGCGGCGCTGCAGATGACGCGCATCCGTGGACGCAGGCTCTGCGACCCAGGCCGAAACGATCTCCCACGCGAGGCCGCTGCCGACGACGCGTTCTCCGATGCAAAGCACGTTTGCATCGTTGTGGGAGCGACTGAGCTTGGCCGTGAAAGTGTCCGAGCAGTTCACCGCGCGGACACCCACGTGGCGGTTCGCGACGATCGCCATGCCGACGCCGGTACCGCACACGAGGATGCCGCGGTCGGACTCCTTCGCAGCGATCTTCGTGGCGAGGGCGTGCGCGAAGTCCGGGTAATCGCAGCTCGCGTCGGTGTGCGTGCCGAGGTCCTCGACCTGATGACCGTCCTTCATGAGGTGCTCGACGAGCTCCTTTTTGAGCCGCAGACCGCCGTGGTCGGACGCGATGACGATCTTCATGTCAACCCTCGAAACGAGAGAGCACGAGCGAGCAGTTCGTCCCGCCGAAGCCGAACGAGTTGTTGAGCGCGTGCTTCACGCGGCGCTCGCGCGCGACCAGCGGTACGTAGTCGAGCGCGCACGCCGGGTCGGGGTCGGTGAGGTTGATCGTGGGCGGGATCTTTCCCTCGGAGATCGCGAGGGCGCAGACCGCGCTCTCGACGGCGCCGGCCGCACCAAGCAGGTGGCCCATCATCGACTTGGTCGAGCTGATCCAGAGCTTCTTGCTGGTCGCGTGCTCGCCGAAGACCGCGGTGATCGCCTCGGACTCCGCGATGTCGCCCACGGGCGTCGAGGTGCCGTGCGCGTTGACGTAGTCGACCTGGTCGGGCGTCACGCCGGCGTCCTTCAACGCCATCTTCATCGAGCGCTGCGCTCCCTCGCCGTGGGGCGCGGGGTTGGTCAGGTGGTAGCCGTCGCTCGAGGCGCCGTACCCCGTGACCTCGGCATAGATCTTCGCACCGCGCTTCTTTGCGTGCGTGAGGGACTCGAGGACGAGAACGCCGGAACCTTCGCCGCAGACGAACCCGTCGCGACCCCTGTCGAAGGGACGGCTCGCGGCCTTCGGGTCGTCGTTGCGCCTGGAGAGCGCGTACATCGCCTCGAACCCGCCGATGCCGACGGGGGTGACGGTCGCCTCGGCGCCACCGGAGACCATGATCTGCGCCTTGCCGCGGCGGATCCATTCGGCCGCCTCGCCGATGGCGTGCGCGCCGGACGAGCAAGCGCTCGTCGTGCAGTAGCTGGGGCCGCGAAGACCGTGCGCCATCGAGACCTGCCCGGCGGCGAGGTTCGCGATGATGCCCGGGATGGAGTACGGGCTGATCTTCTGGGGGCCCTTCTCCATCAAGGTCTGCTTCGTCTTCTCGAGCGTGAAGAGGCCGCCGAGGCCGGCGCCGATGAAGCAGCCGGCCTCGTCGCGATCCTCGTCCGTCAGCTCGAGCTGAGCGTCCTTCATGGCCATGGATGCTGCACCGAGTGCGAACTCGATGAAGCGATCCATTTCCTTGAGCTTCTTCTTCTCGATGAAGCGCGTGCCGTCCCAGTCCTTCACCTCACCCGCGAACCGCACCCGAAACGCGGAGCAGTCGAAGAGGGTGATGGGGGCGATGCCGCTCGTTCCTGCGAGGAGCGCTGCCCAGCTCTCGTCCCGTCCGATGCCGAGGGGAGTGACGAGACCGATGCCGGTGATGACGACGCGTTCCATCTTTGCTGCCTGCGAAAGCTACTTCTTGGCGTGCTTCTCGATGTAGTCAACCGCGTCCTGGACGGTGCGGATCTTCTCCGTGTCCTCGTCCGGGATGTCGATCTCGAAGGCCTCCTCGAAGGCAAGCACCAGCTCCACGAGGCCGAGCGAGTCCGCTCCGAGGTCCTCGATGAAGGTGGACTCGGGCTTGATGTCCTTCTCCTCGACGTCAAGCTGCTCCTTGATGATGCGCTTGACCTCGCTCGCGATGTCCTGAGCCATTCGTGTGCCTCGTCGATTTCCTGGGCGAATCGTGCCAGTCCGATGTCCGGTGGAGTCGTTTCCGACCCCACGTCGTGGGGGCTCTTCAGCCCGGAGGCGTTCTACACAGCCTTTTTGCGGACCGCAACCAGGCGCTTTTTTTGCGCCGGCGACCCAGCCGAAACGGCTCAGGTCGTGTGACCCCCCTACGACATGAGCTTCCGGGGTCGCTCAGACGTACATGCCGCCGTTGACCCGTAGGACCTGGCCCGTCACGTACGCGGCCTCGTCGCTGGCGAGGTAAACGCAGGCGGCGGCGATCTCCCGGGCGGTGCCGGTCCGGCCCAGCGGGACGACCTTGACGAGCTGCTCCTTCATCGCGTCCGTCATCTTGCTCGTCATGTCGGTGTCGATGAAACCGGGAGAAATCACGTTGACCGTGATGTTCCGGGAGGCAAATTCCCGGGCGATCGACTTGGCGGCGCCGATGACGGCAGCCTTCGACGCGGCGTAGGCCGTCTGGCCGACGTTGCCCATCTCCCCGACGACGCTGGACATGAACAGGATGCGGCCGGTCTTCGCACGCATCATGACCTTGGTGGCGGCCTTGGCGCACGCCAGGGAGCCCTTCACGTTGACCTGGAAGAGGCGGTCGACGTCTTCTTCCTTGAGGCGGAGGAGCAGGCCGTCGATCGAGATCCCGGCGTTGGCGACGAGGATGTCGAGCCGGCCGTGGCGCTTCGCGATCTCGTCGATGGCGGCCTCGGCGGCCTTCGTGTCGGCCACGTCGAACCCGGCGATCTCGGCCTTGCCGCCCTTGGCGGTGATGGCGTCGGCGACCTCCTTGGCGGCGGCTTCGCCCTTCACGTAGTTCACGACGACCGTAGCGCCGTGCTCCGCAAGGGCCTCGCAGCACGCGCGCCCGATGCCGCGCGAGCCGCCGGTGACGAGAGCGACCTTGCCGGTGAGCTGGAACATTCTCTTTTTCTGCCTCTCTTCGGGGGGTCTTTGGTCGCGCGCCTAGGAAGAAACGGGTTCGGGCGGCGTGGGCAAAGGGGCGAAGAAGTCGGCGAGGGTCGCGACGCTCGCGACATCGCCGACGCTCAGGATCTTCATCTCCTTCGCGATGCGCCGGCCGAGGCCTGCGAGGACCTTGCCGGGGCCGATCTCGATCGCGTGCGTGATGCCTTCCATGTGCATCAGCCGCACGGCCTGCTCCCAGCGAACCGCGCCGTCGACTTGGCGGACGAGGAGCCCCTTCACGCGGCCCGGGTCGGTGTTGGGCCGCGCGTCCACGTTGGCGACGACCGGGAAGGTGAAGGGGTGGATGGTGACCTTCTCGAGCTCGGCCTCGAGGGCGAACGCGGCAGGGGCCATCAGCGCGCAGTGGAAGGGGGCGCTGACCTTGAGGGGGATGGCTTTGCCCTTCTCCTCGCCCGCGCGCTCGGACACGCGGGCGACGGCGCGGGCGGCCCCGGCGATCACGATCTGGCCCGGCGCGTTGAAGTTCGCGCAGCTCACGGTGCCGAAGGGCTTTCCCTCGGCGTCGCTCTCCTGGGCGACCTCGCGGCAGATCGACTCGAGGCGCGACGAATCGACACCCATGATGGCAGCCATCGCGCCTTCACCGGGCGGCACGGCGCCCTGCATGGCCCGGCCGCGGGCGCGAACCACGCGAACGGCGTCCTCGAGGGAGAGCGCGCCTGCCGCGACGAGCGCGGAGTATTCGCCGAGCGAGTGCCCTGCGGCGAAGCGCGGCGTGGGCAGCGCGGGGTACTTTTCACGGAGCGCGGCCAAGACGGCGGCGCTCATCGTGACGAGCGCTGGCTGCGCGTTCGCGGTGAGCGTGAGCTGGTCCTCGGGGCCCTCGAGGATCAACCTCGAGAGGGGCACCGCATCGCCCTGATCGGCGAGCGCGGCATCGGCGCGGGAGAAGACCTCGCGGGCGGCAGCCGACGACTCGAAGAGGTCCATGCCCATGCCCACGGCCTGGGAGCCCTGTCCTGGAAAGAGCCACGCGACTTGATACCCGGCAGGGTTCATGGCCGCGGCCCTTACCGCAGGTGATGCGTGACGCCAAGGTGGGACGCCAGGGACGTGCGGGTGGCGCGAAGGCCCTCGCGCCCTGCCGGCTTCCGTCCAGGTTCACTCGCTGGCGGCGTCGGCCTCGGGGATGGTGCCCGGCGGCTTGAAGATCGGCGCCTCCGCGTCGAGCGGGGGCGGCTTGGCGGTCGCGCCCTTGTCGAGCCGACCGCCGCCCTTGTAGTCGCTCTGGTCGAAGATGCAGGCCGTGGCGGAGGCCGCGAGGATCATGAGGAAGCCGACGCGCATCGCGGTGCGCCGTCGTGCTCGTACTCTCTCGATGCGAACGGCGGGCAGGCTCACGGGTCGCACTCCCATCCCTTTTCGAAGGTGCACCGGCAGCGCGCCGGGTCGCGCGACGTGTCGCCGTATTTCGGGCAAACGTCGATTTTCTTGTAAAAGCCGTAGCAGAGCGTGCCCCGGGAAATGCTCGCGGCCGGGCAAGGCGGGAAATCGATGTTGAAGATCGACACCTGCTCCAGCTTTCCGTCGAGGTAGGCCTCGCACTGGTAGCGGCCGGGCGGGAACGGCTGGCCGTCCGCATCGTTACCGTCGGGCCCGCGGGCCTGGAGGGTCAGGTCGAGCTTCTGGATGCCTTCCTGCGCCTTCGGTGCGCTCTCGACATTGGCGAGCACGCGGTCGGCGTCGAAGAAGCGGTCGGCGATGAAATCGTACGACTGGTTCTGGCGAATGATCGCCTCGACGGTCGTGCCGGGCCGCCCGATGCCGAGCTCGATGACGCAGTGAAGCTCCTTCGAGTCGGTGAAGAAGACGTTGCGCTTGCGGTCCCCGTTGCCGTCGAGCGCCATGTAGACGTCGGTGACGCGCGCCGTCGCGGTGCACGACGTGAGCGCGCCGGCGAGGAGCAGGAAGCTCACGCCGAATTTGCCGAGGTGCGGGGTCCTCGCGCCTGCGAGACGAGCCATTCCCTGCAGTATAGCCGTACGGGGCGAGTTTCGTCGGAAACGGTCGGCGGAAACGGCGTTCAGATGCGGACGATCGCGCCGCCCCAGGAAATCCCGGCACCGAGGGCACACATGGCCACCGTGTCGCCCGTGCGGATCTTGCCGGAGCGGAGGTTCTCGTCGAGGAGGATCGGGATCGAAGCGCTCGACGTGTTGCCGACGCGGTCGATGTTGATGAGGACCTTCTCCTTCGGAACGCCCAGGCGGGTCGCGGCGAAATCGATGATGCGGAGGTTCGCCTGGTGCGGGCAGATCCAGTCGACCTGATCGGCGGTCATGCCGGTCATGTCGAGGGCCTCTTTGGTCGCGGAGTACAGGTTCTTCACGGCGACCTTGAAGATGTCCTGTCCACGCATGTGGACCTTGTTCTTCTTCTGCTCGAGGAGCTCCGCGGTCATCGGCGAGGCCGAGCCGCCGCCGGGGATCATGAGCGACTGAGCGAGCAGGCCGTCGGACTGGATCTTCGTCGAGAGCAGGCCGCGCGGCTTGCCGTCATGCATGGCGCCGCCCGCCGGGCCGAGAATGACCGCGCCTGCGCCGTCACCGAAGAGCACGCACGTCGTGCGATCCTCCCAGTTGATGACGCGCGACAGGAGCTCGACGCCCACGACCAGCACGTTCTTCATCACGCCGGAGCGGATGAACTGGTCGGCAATCGACATCCCAAAGATGAAGCCCGCGCACGCCGCGGAGAGGTCGAACGCCGGGCAACTGCCGGCGCCGAGCTTCTGCTGGACGAACACCGAAGTCGCCGGCATGGGCATGTCGGGGGTGACGGTCCCGACGATGATGAGATCGAGGTCCGTCGCCTTCAGCTCGGCGGCCTCGAGGGCCTGCTTCGCGGCGGCGGTCGCCATGTCGCTCGTGACGACACCTTCGGGCGCGATCCGGCGCTCGCGGATGCCCGTGCGGTCGATGATCCACTGGTCCGACGTATCGACCATCTTTGCGAGGTCGGCGTTCGTGCGGACGATGGACGGGAGGTAATGACCCGTACCGAGAATGCGCGAGGCAGGCGTGATCATGGCAACGACTCGTCCTTAGCACAGCCAGCTGCGCGTACACCGCTGGCAGGCGGTCACGGGTGCGTGCCGAAACGGAAAAATTACGTCCGCGGTTTCGGTGACCGGGCCAGTGAGTGCAGCCTCAGGCCTTGGCGGCCTTGGGCGCCTTGATCTCGCGACCCTTGTAGTGGCCGCAAGAAGCGCACGCGCGGTGCGGGATCACGGGCTCGCCGCAGTGGGTACACGCAATCAGCTGCACCGGAACCACCTTGTCGTGGTTGGCGCGGCGCATGTTGCGCTTGGACCGGCTCATTCGTCGCTTGGGGACCGCCACGGCATACTCCTTCGATCAGCTACTTCGTCGTCTTTGCCCGGAAAGCCATCAGCGGCGCGAGCCGCGGGTCGATGTCCTTCGTTTCGGCAGCCTGGGCGTCCGAACCGGGGGCGGGGGACATACCCGGGCAGTCCTCCGAGCACAAGGGAATCATTGGAACCCCTAGCAGGAGCTCGTCCCGCACGAGATCGTCGAGGAACACGGTGTCACCGTCGTAGGGGAGGGTATCGGCCTCCGCATCCTCCAGGGTGTACTCGACCTCGCCCTTGGCCTCGG
The DNA here is from genome assembly GCA_043717125.1 of Polyangiaceae bacterium. Taxonomy (GTDB): domain Bacteria; phylum Myxococcota_A; class Polyangia; order Polyangiales; family Polyangiaceae; genus Labilithrix. The sequence goes on from JAYSXP010000384.1 coordinate 9,023, forward strand.
CGTCCTTCACCTTCGAGCCGGGGACGTAAATCACGCTCAGGTCCGAGTGGACCTCGATGTCGACCGGCTCGAGGCATCGGGCGCAGGGAACGATGAGCGAGGCATCCAGGGTGCCGTGGACGACCACGTCCGTCCCGCTCTTGGAGGCGCGGACGTCGAGCTTCCCGTCGCGGTCGGTGGCCTTCGCCTCGTGGTCCTCGAGGATTCCGCGGATCCACGGCGCGCGGACGGGGAAGGAGAAGTCCTTGCCGCCGGCGTCGAGGTCGAGCGTTCGGATCGTGAATTCGTGGTCAGGTTGCATCGAGGGGCCGCCGTTCGGAGCGCCGTTTTAGGCGTTCTCGCGCCGATCGCAAGCCCGGGCTCACCGATTCGTCACAGCCCTGGACGGCCGCCGCGCTCACATGCAGACGGACATCGGCGGCGTGCACTTCGTGCCGCCCGTGCACGGTTGGGTGCGGCAGCTCTTGTTGCAGGTCTTGTTTCCGATGAGCTTCGTGTACCCGTCGGGGCAGTCGAGCAGCGTCGGGTTCGGGATCACCGCGGGCGCACCGGGCGGCAACGCGAGGACGGTCGCGGCCGCGGTCGGCGTCGCCGCCGGAGCGCTCGCGGGAGCGCCCTTGCCGCAGACGGGCACGCTCTTGCCGACGCCGGTGAAGACCACGCCGGTCTTGTCGTCGACCATGAACCCGTTGCCGTCGCACTTGGCGGGCTTGCACTCGGCGTCGCCGCTGCAGCTGCGCGAGCAGAACGGCGGCGAGCTGTCGTCCTCGGCGAAGAGCGACTGGCCGGCGGCGCACTTCGGGAGCTTCTTGGCGGCCGCGCCGGCGTCGACGCACTTGCGCGCGACGTCCTTCACCTTGCCGCTGCCTTGGTACGCCTTGCCGTTGAAGAAGAAGCCCTGCGACTTGTCCTTGCACGTGCAGGGATCTGTGCAGGACGTGTCGTTCGAGACGGCGTCGACGCTCTTCAAGCCCCGCGACCGGGTTCCCGAGAGCTTGAGGGAGCTCGCGGAGATCTCGCCGACGAAGATGCCGCAGGTGCCGCGCATGACGTAGAGGAAGTTCGGGCTCGCGCGATCGTCGCCGCCGATCCCGATCTGGATGATCTTGTCCGACTTGCCGTCGCCGTCGAGGTCGAGCGTGGTCTCGACGGTGCGCCCGGCCGCGCGCTTCGCGGCGTCGGCTCGAGGGTCGATGCATGCGCCCGGCGGCGTGAAGGTGGCGTCCGCGGGCGTCTCTGCCGTCGCGCTCGTCGCAGGCGCCGCGTTGGCGGCCTCCAGGGTCACGGCCGACGCGGGCGTACCGCTGTCGCCGTCCCCCGCGTCTCCCTTCGCCCCACCGAGGAGCTTCTGGCAGCCGAGGAGCGGAACGAGAACGAGCACGGTGACGAGGGCCTGGCGCGCGATGGACATGGCGCGAACGTAGAAGGTCGGCTCCCGGCCGGTCAACGACGTTTGCGCCGGGTCAAGGAGAAGCGACGGTGCTGGCGGGGCTGTTCGCGGGCTCCGTGACCTTGTCCGGATCGCCGAGGAACTCGAAGTGCATCGTGTCCTGGAGGACGTCGTGACCGAGCCAGTAGAAGCCGAAGCGCTCGAAGGTATCGACCCAGGATTTCGGCATCGCCATGCGTTCCCACACGGTCTTGTTCTTCGCCTTGCAGAGCGGATGATCTGGCCAGGGCGCGACGCAACCGCAGCACGAGTTGCGATCGGGCTCGATGTCGATCGCGATCCCGTAGACGTGGTTCGAGATCTCCATGCCGCGGTACGTGTTGTGGAAGCGGATGCCGCCCATCGCGTGCGGGTGGTACTCGTTTCCCGCGGGGCCCGCCTTCAGCGCTGCCTCGACGCACTTCAGCGCGGGGATGATCCGCTCGTTCACCTGGGCGCTCATGCCCATGAACGTGAGCGACTTCGCGTAGAACTTCGGCGGGTGCGCGTTCAGCTTGGGGCTGCCGTAGCCCTCGAAGTAGCCGTACTTCTCGGTGCGGTAGCGGAGCGACTCCTCGAAGAGCTTCCGTGCTTCCTTCTGCTTGTCGGCGTCGTTCGTGCGCGGGAACCAGTTGCCACGGATGAGAAAGGGCTGCGCTGCTTGCTCGCGGCACGCGAGGGTTCCGGTGTCCGTCGCGATCGTGACCTTCGCGCCGCCCGGCGCGGCGGCGATCGCGACCGCGCTCGGCGCTGCGGAGGCAGGGGCGGCGGCCGTGGCGATGGGCACTCCTGCGTCCTTCTTCGCATCGTCACCGCGCGCCGGCAGCGTCGCTGCGCCGGCGGCGAGCACGAGCGCACCCACGAAGAGCGAAGAGGCGAAGGTGCGGCGTACTGCGATCATCGAAGGAAGGCCCTAGCGCGAACGCGGAAGGGCTTGAACCGAGAAAAGCGCAGCTTTGCGAAGAAGTAAAATCTTCTCGAGCTTAGGAATGGAGCCGTCTGGCCCCCCGCCGCCGGCCACCCGCTCGGTGTTGACCTTGGCCGCGACCTTTCCTGCGCCCGGTCCCGTGCCGTCGAGGGAATGGGCTCGTCGTCAGGCGCGCCGCGCGAACCGCAGCACCTCGCCGAGCGTCTCGTGCTCCTCGACGCCGACCCGCACGAGCCCGGATTTCTCGAGCACGCGGATCGAAGCGGCATGCCAAGGCGGCGTGGTCGCGGTCACGACGCGCACCCCCGGCTGCGCGAGCGCCCATTCGACGGCGGCGCGCGTCCCCTCGGACGCGACGCCTCTGCCCTGCCAGCTCTCCTCGACGCCGTAGCCGACCTCGGCGACGCCGGACTCGGCGGGCCGGCCATGGAAGACGATGCTCCCGATCACGAGGCGCTCGGCACCGTCGCGGTTGATCATCAGCCGGTCGCCCCAGAGGCGCTTCTCCGGGTCGGCACGGATGGCCTCGAGCGACGCGCTGAACGCCCGCTCCACGAGGACGCGGCCCGGCCACGCCGCAGGGATCTTCGCGCCCGCGATCGCCTCGAGCGCGTCGCGGTCCGCGCGAAACACGGCCTCCACGAGCGCAAGCGTCATCGGCTCGAGAATCAGTCGAGGCGTGAAGAGGGTCCCCACGAGTGGAATCGTAGCCCGTTGACGTCGGCGTCGAAACGGTCGATATTTCGTACGCTAAATATTCGCCAACGGTGTATTCGAGAGCCGCAAGAATGTCGCCCCCGCCGCCAGCCGTCAGCCCGGACCTCAAGAGTGAGGTGGATCAGGTCCTCGAGGCCATCATCTACCTCTATACAGAGAGCCGCCGCATCACGAAGGAGCTCGCGAAGCGTGTCGACC
>JAYSXP010000385.1:0-4280 GCA_043717125.1 Polyangiaceae bacterium
GCCCGGTGCGAGGAGGCGTTCGCACGCGGCATCGCCATGCGGCGTCGCGTGCCGCCAGCCCCGCTCGCGAGCGACGCCGACCTCGCGCGCATCTTCGAGGCGACCGCGCCGATGACCGCGGAGCTCGCCCGCCGGCTCGAAGGCCGAGCTGCGGAGGACACGTCTCGATGAGCATGGTCGGAGTCGCGGCCCGGCGAATCGTCACCGCCGATCCTGCCCGGTGCACCCGCGACAACCCGCTCGGCGTCGTCGAGAACGGGGTTGTCGTCTACGACGAGCATTCGATCAGCTGGATCGGCCCGCGCGGAAGCGCTGCCAAGGTCCCGATCATCGATCACGGCGATCGCGTCATCACCCCGGGCCTGGTCGACGCGCACACGCACGCGGCATGGGTCGGCTCGCGTCACGACGAGTACGCGATGCGCATGGCCGGCGCCGACTACCGAGCCATCGCCCGAGCGGGGGGCGGCATCCTCTCGTCGTACCGCGCGGTCGAGGCCGCCACCGAGGACCAGATCACCGCGACGTTGACGGCGCGCCTTCATCGCATGGCCGAGCTCGGGGTCACGACGTGCGAGGTGAAGAGCGGCTACGGTCTCGAGCCGGACGGCGAGCGCAAACAGCTCCGCGCCATCGGGCGCGCACGAGAGAACCGCACGCTCCCGCACGTGGTCGCGACCTATCTTGCGCTCCATGCTCTCCCCGAGAGTGCGAAGAGCAGTCGCGATCACTACGTGCTGCGCGCGGCAACCTCGCTCGTGCCGGAGTTCGCGAACGCCAAGCTCGCGTCGTTCGTCGATGCCTATGTCGATCAGAATGCGTTCACCGTCGACGAGGCGCGCATCGTGTGCGAATCGGCGAAGCGTGCCGGCCTCGGCGTGCGCCTGCACGTCGGGCAGTTCGCCGACATCGGCGGCGCGCAGCTCTGCGCGGAGGTCGGCGCGAAATCCGCTGACCACGTCGAGCACATCGACGCCGCGGGCATTGCGCTGCTCGCGAAGGCAGGGATCGCGGCGATCCTGCTGCCGGTCGCTAGCTTCACGATGGGACAGGCGCCTCCGCCGGTAGCCGAGCTCCGGGCGGCCGGCGTGTCACTGGTCGTGGCGAGCGACGCGAACCCGGGCACTGCTCCTTCGGAGAGCTTGCCACTCGCGATGGCGCTCGCGGTGCGCATGTACGATCTGTCACCTGCCGAGGCGATTCTCGGCGCGACACGCCTCGCGGCGGCGTCGCTCGGACTGTGGGGCGGCGGCGTCCCGCATCCGCGCGGCGCCCTCACGCCGGGGGCACGCGCGGACATGGTGGTCTGGGACCTCCCGCACGAGAACGCCATCGTGCAGCCATGGGGCGTCTCGAAGACGTGGGTAGTGCTTCGAGACGGCGTGCGTATCGGTGGCGGAAAGGACTAGAAAGCGGTCTACGACGCGGGATGCTTTCCGAGGCCCGCGGGCGGGCGCATGTCGCCCGCGCGTCGCTTGCTGACGAGGACGAGCGCCACGAGCGTTGCCACGAACGGCAGCATCGCGAGGACCTGCGAAGGTAGCTTCGTCTGGTTCTGCAGCACGATCTGGAGCGCGTCGAGCGCCGCGAACGCGAGGCACGCGGCCGCCGCCGGCCACGGTCGCCAGCCCGAGACGATGACGGCGGCGAGCGCGATGAAGCCGCGACCGCCGCTCATCCCCGCCTGGAACTGATGCAGGTCGTATGCGAGCGCAGTGCCGCCGAGCCCGGTAACCGCGCCGCCGAGCGCCACGGCCGCCGTTCGCATACCGAGGACATGCACGCCCACCGCTTGCGCGGCCGACGGATCTTCGCCGCAGGCGCGGAGGCGCAGCCCGAAGCGCGTGCGCTGCAGCATCCACGCCGCGCCGGCCACCGCCGCGATGGTCGCGAGGAGGAACGGATCGAAGAGCGTACGCGCCAGGAGCCCCCAGCTCTCGCCATAGCGCAGCCCCTGAATGCTCGGTGAGTTGGAGCTCGAGCCGTAGAGCGCGCGCAGCATGAAGCGGGTGCCGCCCGCGGCCACGAGGTTCAACGCGATGCCGCTCACGATGGCGTCGACACGACCACGCACGACGAGGAGCGCGTGGACGAGCCCCACCATCGCTCCGCAGGTCACGCCTGCCGCGATGCCGACGCCCGCGCTTCCGCTCGCATGCGAGGCCGCGACCGAGGCGAGCGCCGACGCGAGCAGCGTGCCCTCGAGAGCGATGTTGACGACGCCGCTGCGCTCGCTGAGGACGCCACCGAGCGCAGCGCAGCCGTACGGGATGGTCATGCGCGCGGTCTGCGCGAGCATGGTTCCCGAAAGAATCACGTCGAGCGCGCTCATGATGCCTCCGGTGGGCCGATGGCCTCGTCGGCGAGCGCGACGGCGCAAACGACCACGCCGGTGAGCACGTCCATGAGCTCCTTCGGCACGAACGCGTTCACCGCGAGGCCGCCTTGCTGGAGCGTGCCGAAGAGGAGCGCGGCGAAGATCAAGCCGACCGCGCTCCCCCGCCCCAGGATCGCCACCGCGAGGCCGCCGAAGCCGGCGCCCGCGCCGAGTCCCTCCTCGAAGTAGCCCTTGTAACCGAGCACGGTGCCGAAGCTCGCCGCTCCGGCGATCGCTCCCGAGATGACGAGCGCTTGCTCGATGCGCGCGCGGACCGGGACCTTCTCGGCCTCCATCGCGCGCGCGTTCTGCCCGATGAGGCCGATCTCGCGGCCGAAGCGCGTCCGCCGGTACGACGCTGTGACGAGGAACGTACCGGCAATCCCGAACAGCAGCGCGAAGCTCGCCGCGCTGCCCTTCAGCGACGAGAAGACGGCTTCGAGCCTCGGTATGCGCGCGCCCGGCACGACGTCGCCGGTTCGCACCGTGCCAGTGAGCGCGAGGCCGCCGGCACCGAGAGCGAGGCCGACCACGCTCTCGGCGATGCGGTTCATCATGATGCAAGAGATGACCTCGTGCGCGCCGTAGCGACCCTTGAGCAGCGCAGGAACGAACGCCCAGAGCGCGCCCGCCGCCATCGCGCCTCCTAGCGCGAGCGGCAGCGCGACGACGACAGGCGTGCCCGGCGGCAGATGCGCGCCGACCACGCCCCCCGCGAGGCTTCCCACGGCGAGCTGACCCTCCGCGCCGATGTTGAAGAGCCCAGCCCGCAGCGCGAGATCGACCGCGATACCCGTGAACAGCAGCGGCGTTGCCTTGAAAAGGACCTGTCCGGCGCCGTAGCTCGTGCCCCACGTGCCTTCGAGGACGAGCCCCGCCATCGCGCGCGGCGACGCGCCGTAGAGCCAGACGAGCAGACAGAACGCGAGCCAGCCCACGGCGAGGCCGGCGACGGCGGCTGGCAAGGACCGCGAACCTGAGAGGCTCGTCACGAGACGTCCTCTGCGCGACCTTCGGGAGCGCGTGTCTCGTGTGTCACGTCACCGATGCCGAGCATGCGCCGGCCGAATTCCGCGTCCGACGTGGTGGGCGGCAGCTCGGCAACGACGCGGCCGCGCGCGAGCACGAGAATGCGACTGCATAGTGCACGTAGTTCGGCGAGATCCGACGAAAAAATGAGCACTCCAGCGCCGCTCTCGGCCGCCTCGCGGAGCCGCTTGTGGATTCCGTCCGAGGCTCCGAGGTCGACGCCGCGCGTCGGCTGCGCGGCGACGAGCGCTCGGACCCGTGTGTTGCCGAGCCTCGCCAGCGCCCGCGCGACGACGATCTTCTGCTGGTTACCCCCCGAGAGCGTGCGCGCGGTACGATCGAGGTCGGCCGCCGCGCCGGATGCCCCGATGCGCGCGCGCGCTTCGGCCTCGAGCGCGTCGAGATCAAGGAGCCCAGCGGCACCCGCGAACGAGCCGAGCTCGCCGAGCACCAGGTTGTCGCACAGCGTGGCGTCGAGCACGAGGCCCTCGAGCTGGCGGTCTCCGCGGATCAGCGCGGGCGCGCCGCCCTTCACCTCGCCGCGGTCGGGCGCGCTGTCCCGCGCGAGGACGGCGACGAGCTCTCGCTGTCCGTTCCCTTCGACGCCGGCGACGCCGACGATCTCTCCAGCGCGTAGCGCAAACGATACGTCGTGGAGAGCGCGCCCCAGCGAGACGCCTTTCAGCTCGAGGACCACGTCGGGAGTGTCACCGGTGTCGGTCTTCGATGCGTGCTTTGCGCTCGTCGCGATCGGCTCATCGGCGCTCCGCCCCGCGCCCATGATCGCCGACGTCACCTCGTCGATCTGCACGTCGACGGTCGCTGCGCTGCTACGGTCGAGCGTGCGCGTGAAGAGGATCTCGCCACGTCGCAT
>JAYSXP010000386.1:0-4275 GCA_043717125.1 Polyangiaceae bacterium
CTCGATCATCCGTTCGCGGGCGACGTCGTCCGCTATGCGCTCACCACCGAAGCAACGGCGCTGCGACGCCGCGTAGGATCCACATGGGCCGGATGAAGACGTGGATGTTCTCGGCGGTGTGTGTCGCCCTCTGCGCGTGCTCGGGCGGCAGCATCGCCGGCACCGGTGACGGCGGCACCGAGGGCGGGCTCGGCTCCAGCGGTGGGACGAGCGGAGGCACCAGCGGGGGAACGAGCGGGGGCACCAGCGGGGGCACCAGCGGCGCGCCGGCCGACGGCGGCGTCACGTGCACGCCCGTGGCTGTCCCGGCGGATGCCGCGGCCGCCGCGACCATCAAGTTCGATCGCATCGACACCGGCGGCGGCGCTGCGAACGCGTGGCGCCCGATCGGCTTCGATCGCGACCAGCTCTGCACGACCTTGTCTTCGACGGACGTCTGCAAGCGCGTCGCCGGCGCCGACGCGTCGAAGCAGCTCGACGGCGACGACGGCATCGACAACTCGTACGGCCACACCATCACGCCATTCCTCGCGGCGCTCCAGCCGCAGGAGGGCTCCGGCTACCTCCAGACGGACGGCACGGGCACCGGAAAGCTCATTCTGCAGCTCAACGGAAACACCCTGAACATCCCGCTCACCTTCGCGAAGGTGGTTCGCTCCGGAACCACGGCGATCCTCAGCGCCATCATTCCGACCGAGGCCTTCGTCGCCGAGATGGCGCGCGTCGCGGGTTACGTCAGCCCGCAGCTCTGCGGCGGGTCGACGCTCGACACCATCAAGCAGACGATCCGGCAGGCCTCGGACATGCCGGGGTCGGGAGGGCAACAGAGCTCGTCGACCACGTGCGCGGCAATCTCGATTGGGGCGAATCTCATCGGCGTCGTCGCGGGCACGGCGCCCACGGTGCCTCCCGGCCCGGATCCCTGCCTTTAACGGGCTCCGCGGAGCGCGCGACGGCCGCGGCGGTCGGAGCATCCAACGTGCAGCATGGCGCTCTTCGACCCTCGCGTCCTCGGTGCCCGTCCGTTCGGCCTCCGCCGTGAGCGCATCGAAGCGTCGTCTCGCTACCGTGACGGCAAGCTCCACAACACGGAGCCGCTCCTCTCGACGCTGAAGCCGGGGCAGACGCTCGGCCAGCGCTTCGGCATCGTCTCCGAGTTCGTGCGCGGCGGGCCCGGTCGGTTCCCCGACGTCGAGCTCCCGGTCGAGAGCCCCCTCGCCGCGTGGGCGCGTCCCGCGGAGACCGGCCTGCGCGCAACGTGGCTCGGTCATTCGACCGTGCTCCTCGAGATCGACGGCGTTCGCGTCCTCACCGACCCCGTGTTCGGCGAGCGTGTGTCGCCGGTATCATGGGCGGGCCCACGCCGCTTCCATCGCGCGCCGGTGACGGTCGCCGAGCTCCCGGAGCTCGACGCGGTGCTCGTCTCGCACGATCACTTCGACCACCTCGACTACCCGACCATCCTCGAGCTCGCGCGTCGCGAGGTCTCTTTCTACACATCGCTCGGGGTCGGCGCGCATCTCGAGGCCTGGGGCGTGAAGCCCTCGCGCATCACCGAGCTCGAGTGGTGGGAGGAGGCAGTGCTGCCGGGCGGTCGTCTCTCCTTCACCGCGACGCCCGCGCGTCACTTCTCGGGACGCGGCACCGGCGCGAACCGAACCGCGTGGTCCTCGTGGGTCATGCGCGGCGCGGATCATCGCGTGTTCTTCAGCGGCGACACCGGTCTCACGCCGGAATTCGAGACCATCCGCGAGCGCTGCGGCCCCTTCGATCTCGTGATGCTCGAGGTCGGCGCGTATCACCCGGCCTGGGGCGAGATCCATCTCGGCCCCGACAATGCGCTCATCGCCCATCGCATGCTGGGCGGCGGGACGCTGCTGCCGGTGCACTGGGGGACGTTCGATCTCGGGCTCCACGCGTGGGACGCGCCGATCGAGACCATCACGGCAGGCGCCGCTGCCTCGGGCGTACAGCTCCTGACGCCGCGCCTCGGACGCGCGCTCGAGCCGTCGCGCGTCGAGAGCATCGATCCGTGGTGGCGCGGCCTGTCCGCGAAGGACGACGCGGGCGCCGTGGTACGCGGGCTGCCGGAGATGGTTCGGGTCCCGAACGAGCTCGGTTAGCGCCCTCCGGCGGAGGGTCATCATGGACGAAGCGTGACCCGCGCGCGGCGTGCTAACGTCGCGCGCCGATGCGTGGGCGGCTGTTCGCGTTCGCTCTTTCCTGCCTCGCGGGCCTGGCGGCGCTGCTGTCGTCGACCAGGGCGAACGCCTGGTATTTCCCAGAGCACGTGGTCCTCCTGGGCGATGGGCACAACGCGCTCGCGCCCGAGCTGCGCGCCATCATCGCCGACGCCGTGGCAGCGGCACGACGCGAGGGGCTGAACCTCTGCGAGCGCACCGACCTCTCGCTCGACGAGGTGCTGCGGAGCACCCCGCTGCACACGCCGATGATCCGCACGCCGGCGAGCGTCGCATGCGTGCCCTATGTCGCGCTGCCCGGGCTCGCCGGCGATCACGCCTCGGACGTCGACGAGCTCCGCACCGTGCTCACCGGCTCGAAGGGCATCGAGCTGGTGTCGACCGTGGCCTACGAGTGGCGGCGGTTCCGCGACAACATGCTACGTGGCCAGTCGTCGCTCGATCGCATGTCGTACGTGCACGACCTCGACGTCGCGCTCTACTTCATCGACTCGGGCTACGTGACGCGCGCGCGGGCCACGCGCGTCCACTTCCGCGACGTGGGGAGGCCCTTCGACGACGTCCTGCGCGACCTCGCCACGCAAGGTCGGATCGACGACCAGCTCGGGCGCATCGTCTTCCATCACATGCGGTCACTCATCCTCGCCGCGAACGGCAGGCGCGTCGAGGCGCTGCTGGAGCACGCGTTCGCGATCCATTTCCTCGAGGATGCGTTCGCCTCGGGTCACCTCGCGATGAGCGACGCGTCGTGGGCCCTCGGGCGCGACGCGGTGCGGCTGCGCCACGATGCGTTCAACACCGAAGGCCTCACCGTGAAGCGCGCGATGAGCCGCGAGCCGTGCTCGTCGCTCGCGACCGGGACCGTCGAGCTGGCCGGCCTCCCGCCGTGCTGGACGACCTCGGGCGACGGCTACCTCGGGCTCACGGCCGATGCCTCCGATCGACTCCACGTCGCCGCCGCCGTGTCGCGCGCGGAGCTGGCCTTCGCCATCGCGCTCGATCCCGAGCGCGTGCAGGCCTACGCGGCGGGGCTCGGCGATCTGGCGCTGCTCACGCTGGGCACGAAGCTCGATCCGACGCCGTGGTGGACGGTCGACGCGGCGGAGCGTCGCCAGCTGCCGGCGGGGCCGAAGCATGCGATGCGTCTCGTCCGCAGCGCCACCGCATCGGTCGCGAAGCTGCGCGAGCTGCCGGTGCCGCCCGCCGCGGGCGTGGACGTGGCCCGCAATCCCGGCGCCGTCGCTCCGTCGATCATCGCGAGCGTGCTCGCGACGCCGAAGAGCGCGAACGTGAGCGCGAACGAGGCCGCCGACGACGCTACCGACGACGACGAGCCGGGGGTGAGCCTCCTGCGACCCATCCTCGCGCAGCTCCCGGCAGCGCAGTCCGACACCGATGCGCAGCATCCCGTGGGTCATCTCGATCACGGCTGGGCGGTGCAGGCCTTCATCGCGACGGGCTCCACGGTCCTCGTTCCGCCGTCGGCGCCGGTCGATTTCTTCGCGCCCGGCATCGGCGCGTCGGTGGGGCTGTCGTATCGCTGGGGTAGCCTGCTGCCGGGTCGACGCGCGCGCTCCATCGCCGAATTCAACATCGGCATCTCCGATTCGCTGCACATCGACACGAAGGGCCAGGCCGGCGGCCGCGGGCACATCACGATGCTCGATCAGGAGCTTCGCTGGCCGGTCGTCTGGGAGGCGCTGACCACGTACACGCTGCCGCTCGACCTCGTGCGCATGCATCGCGCCGGGCGCGTCCTCGTCTTCAACGGCATTCGCGCGCACGAGGTCCTCCGCGAAGGCTCGCTCGCCTTCCAAGGCATCGAGCTGGAGGCGCTGGCCATCGCCATCTCCGAAGGGCACGGGTCGCATCCGCTCTACGCGGTATCACCCGACCTCCGCTTCTACGTCGGGCTCGCGAACCCGAGCGCCGCGCAGCCATCGTTCCCCAGCACGCTCGGCGTGACCTTCGGGATCACCCTGACCGGCGGCTACGTCACGTTCCTGTGAGACGCGTACGCACGAGGCGCAGCGGCTCCTCGACGCCCTTCACCTTCGCGGTGACCTTCTCCGTC
>JAYSXP010000387.1:0-4275 GCA_043717125.1 Polyangiaceae bacterium
CGTCCGTCGCCGTGATGACCGCCTTCGCCTCGCAGTCCTTGATGATGAACTCCCACTCCTTCGCGAGCTGCGCCTCGTACATCGGTACGAACGCGATCCCGAGGCCGAAGCACGCGTACGCCGCGATCGCCCACTCGGGGCGGTTGTTGGCGATGATCGCGACGCGGTCACCGCGCTTGAGCCCGAGAGTGGCGAGACCGGCGCGGAAGGCATCGGTCTGTCTCCCGAACTCGAGGTAGGTCATCCATGTCCAGACGCCGCCCGTCTTCGTGCCGAAGAGAGGGCTATCCGGGAAGGTCTTCACGGAGTCGTGGTAGACGTCGACGAGGGTCTGGAATCTGGCCATTGGTCCGGCGAGGATACCCCTCGCTATCCTGCGCCGCCAGCGCCGTCGGGCGCGCCCGTAGACGCGCGGAAAGCGTCCCGAAAACGGCCACGACAAAGCTCCGCAGCTCGTGCGGGGCGGCGCCGTCGCCGACGGGGATCGCATCCGCCGCGCGCGCCGCCGCGGCGTCCAGCTCGACGAGCGCAGCTTCTGCGCTGTCGATGTCCTGCATCGCGCTCGGCCGCGCGAGCGCGCGGTCGCGCCCTGTCGGCTTTCCGAGCGTCGTGGGATCGGCGAGGACGTCAGCCACGTCGTCGGCCACCTGATAGGCCATGCCGAACGCGCGCCCGAACGCCGCGAAAGACGCCGCCGACGCTGCCGAGCCGCCGGCGACGAGGGCGCCGAGCGTCGCCGCCGCCTCGAAGAGCGAGGCCGTCTTGCCGCGATGGTATGCGGCGAGGTCGACGTCGTCCTCGAGCTCCCAGGCCTGACCGGCGACGAGACCCTCTCGTGAGCCCGCCGCGCGCAGGAGGACGAGCAGCGGCGCCATCCCGAGGTCGGGTCGCTTCACGAGCCCGCGAGAAAGCGTGTCGAAGGCCGAAACGATCAGGGCGTCACCCACCAGGACCGCCATCGCCTCGCCGTACGCACGGTGGACGGTCGGCCTGCCCCGCCGCGTCGCGGCGTCGTCGAAGCACGGAAGATCGTCGTGCGCGAGCGAGGCGCAATGCAGGAGCTCGAGCGCGCAGGCCGCCGTGAGAGCGAGCTCGCCGTTCGCGCCGCAGACGCGCGCGACCTCGAGACAGAGCCGGGGTCGCACCCGCGCCCCACCGGGGAAGACGGCGTGGAGCAGCGCCTCGACGAGTTTCGGCGGTCGTACTCCGCAACCGTCCGCGCCGCCGCTGACGGCGTCGTGAAGAGCAGCTTCGAGGACCCGGTCCACCATGGTGGATCAGAGTTTGTTCAAACTTTGTCGAAAGTCAATCCGTCTCTAGACAAGTCATGAACACGGGGTACGTTCCCGACGGTGGTGAAGGTGGCTGAACGAGCTCCCACGGTCGTGATTGGCGCAGGCTTCGGCGGCTTGGCCGCTGCGGTAGAGCTCGCGTCGTGCGGCGAGAAGGTGGTGGTGGTCGAGCGAGAGCTCGTCGCCGGGGGCAAGGCGCGCACCATGGAGGTGGGCGGGTGCGCCATCGACGTCGGCCCTACCGTGCTCACGATGCGGTGGGTCTTCGACGCGATGTTCGCCATCGCCGGAAGGCGGCTCGACGACGCGGTGACGCTCAGACCCACGTCCGTCATCGCTCGCCACGCCTGGTCCGGTGGCACCACGCTCGATCTCTGCTCGGATCTCGAGCGCTCGGCGGCCGCGATCGCCGCGTTCGCTGGCGACGACGAGGCCGCCGCCTACCGGCGCTTCGCCATCCGGGGAGAGGCCACCGCAGCCGTCGTTCGCGGCCCGTTCCTCGAGTCGGATCGACCGTCGATCGCCGCGCTCATCGGCAACGGCGCACGCCTCGGCCTACGAGCGCTCGCTGCCGTCGACGCCCACCGCACCATGTGGCGCGCGCTCTCCTCGACATTCACCGACCCTCGCCTGCGAGCGCTCTTTGCCCGCTATGCGACGTACGTGGGCTCCTCGCCGTTCGAGGCGCCGGCGACGCTCAACCTCATCGCGCACGTCGAGCGCGAGGGCGTTTCGGTGGTCGAAGGCGGAATGGCGCGGCTCGCCTGTGCGGTCGCCGAGCTCGCCATGGACCTCGGTGTCACCTTCAGGTTCGGGTCGCGCGTCCGCGAGGTGCTCGCGGTGGACGGGCGCGCGTCCGGCGTGGCGATCGAGGGGAGGGACGGCACGCGGGAAGTGCTTGCGGCGTCGGCGGTGATCGCCAACGCGGATCTCTCGACGCTCGCCTCGGGAGCGCTGGGCGACGTCGCTCGCGGCGCCGCGAGCGCCCCGCGAGCGAACCGTCGGTCGCTATCGGCCATCACATGGGCGATCGTCGGCCGGACGGCCGGCTTCCCGCTGGCTCACCACAATGTCTTCTTCTCCGACGACTACCCCGCCGAGTTCGAGGCGCTCTTCGGGCAGCGGAAGCTCGCGGCAGATGCCACCGTCTACGTCTGCGCACAGGACCGTGCCGCTGACGAGATGCGTCCCCCGGAAGGTGAGGAGCGGCTCTTCGTCGTCGTCAACGCGCCTGCCACTGCCGACACCGCGCCCGTCACCAACGAAGAGGTCGAACGATGCGAACGAGCGATGTTCTCGAGGCTCTCGAAGGCGGGGCTCCGGATCACGCCCCGGGCGATGGTCGTCACGACGCCGACGTCGTTCGAGCGCCTCGCGCCGGGGACGGGCGGAGCGATCTACGGGGAGGCCTCGCACGGTCCCTTCTCGGCGCTGTCCCGCCCGGGCTCGAGGACCAAGATCCCAGGCCTCTATCTCGCCGGGGGGAGCGTGCACCCGGGGCCGGGCGTCCCGATGGCAGCCCTCAGCGGCCGAACGGCGGCGCGCGCGGTGATGAGCGACTTCGCTTCGACGCGCCGCTCCCGGCCCGTGGCTACGGTTGGTTCTACCTCGATGGAGTGAGCGACGACGGCGCATCGTCGATCGTCGTCATCGCGATGCTCGGCAATGCGTTCTCTCCGCGCTGGGCGCGTGCGCGCCAGCGTGACCCCGCAAGCTGTTCGCTCGACTTCTCCGCCATGAACGTCGCGCTCCGGGCCGGTAGCGCGAACCGCTGGGCCCTCACCGAGCGAGAGCGAGCGTCGGTCTCGCGCGGCGCAGACCACATCACCATCGCAACGAGCGAGATGGCGTGGCGGAACGGCGACCTCGTCGTGAACATCGACGAACGGACCGCCCCATGGCGAGAGCGCGTCCGCGGCAAGGTTCGCCTCACGCCACTCTCGGGCAGCGACCTCGTCGTCGACCTCGATCCGCGAGGCCTTCACACGTGGTCCCCCCGCATCCCCATCGCGAGCGTCGAGGTCGACTTCGACGAGCCGCGCGTTCGCTTCCGAGGAACGGGGTACTTCGACATGAACCGCGGTGAATGCCCGCTCGAGGAGACCTTCGCGTCGTGGTCTTGGTCGCGCGTCTCGGACGGAAAGCGCGGCGCGATTGCCTACGACGTTGCCATGCGCGACGGCGCGACACGGGCGCGCTCCTTCCGTAGCGCATGCAACGAGGATCTCGCGGTCGCGCTCCACGACCAGGTCGTCGACCTTCCCGCGACGAGGTTCGGCCTGCCCCGTCGGGCACGTGGAGGAGAGGGCCCGACCGCGCTCGTCCGCACGCTCGAGGACGGCCCGTTCTATGCGCGTTCGGTCGTGACGACGACGCTCGCGGGCCAGCGCGCGATCGGCATTCACGAGACGGTCTCACTCGACCGCTTCCGCTCGCCCTGGGTGAGGTTCCTCGTCCCGTTCCGGATGCGGGTGGGGGCGACGTGATCGCCGACGCCGTCCTCCGCGGCTGGGTCGTCGGGTACGCGGCGGCGGCGGCGACGGCGATCGTGCGCGCGACGACGAGAGCCCACGCGCCGCGCACGCCCTCGGGCGCAGAGCACCTGATGGACGCCGTGGTCCTCGTGCGGCCGCTAGCGGGCGACGAGCCCGGGCTGGCGGAGAGGCTCGCAGAGACGGGGGGCGCGACCCTCGTACTCTTTGCCGTTGGACAGCGGGACGACACTGCAGAGCCTGTCGCGCAGACCGTCGCTGCAACGCTACGCGCACGAGGCGTGGCCGCCGTCGTCGTCGTGACCGAGGCCGCCCGACCGAACCACAAGGCCGACCAGCTCGCGCGTGCGCTCGCCACGCCGGTCGCCCGCGTCGCGAGGATCGTCGTGGTCGCCGACTCGGATGTGGCGCTCGCTGACGATGACGTCGAGCGCCTCGCACACGCGACGAGCCGCGCCGACGCGGTGTGGGTCCCGCCGGTCGAGCGCGGC
>JAYSXP010000388.1:0-33825 GCA_043717125.1 Polyangiaceae bacterium
CATCGGTCAGCTTCCTCAGCGCCGCCGACATCGCCGCGGCCGCGAAGGCCGCGCTCGACGGCGCCGGCCACGAAGGCAAGGCGTACACGCTCACGGGCCCCGAACCTCTGAGCGTCGCGGAGGCTGCGAAGGCGATCGGCGAGGTCTCGGGTCGCGCGATCACCTACGTCGACGTCTCGGAGGATGCCGCCAGGAAGGGAATGCTCGACGCTCACATGCCGGTCTGGATGGTCGACGGAATGCTCGAGCTCCACGCGATCGACAAAGCAGGCTATGCGGCGGTCGTGACCGACGACCTCGCGAAGCTCACCGGCCACAAGGGCACGACATTCCGCGAGTTCGCCCGCGCGAACGCCGCGAAGTGGAAGACGTGAGCGGTCAGCTCACGGTCCCCAGCGAACGACCGCTTCCTTCGGCTGGGTGTAGGCATCGCACCTGTCGATGTGGACCTGGATAGGCAGAGACGCGCTGCCCGCCGGATCCTTCGAGGTGACCTCGACGCGCGGAACGATCTGCTCGGGCCGCAGGCTCCGCACGATGTCGGGCGGGCACACGAGGCGCACGTCGACGTCGCCGGGCGTCGACTTGCCCTTCGGGATGCCGGTGATCGCGACCGGGAGCTTCTGAAAGACGCGCTCCGAGACCTCACGCGTGATCTCGGCGGTGACGACCGCGCTGGTCGGCTCGATTTTGAGGCGCGGGTTGGCGCGCTCGACCGCGAGGTTGCGCGGGTACGTCCCCTCGGTGAGGCCGCGCACGTCGAACGCATCGACGCGGATGAACTGCAGCACCATGACGTCGCTCTGCGGTCCACGCACCTTCGCCGACTTCGGCTCGGCGACGAGCGGCCCCTTCACCACGAAGCCGTCCGCCGGCGTTCCGACGACGCTCACTTGAATGGGCACGTCTCGGACGACGCGCTGCTCCCAATGCAAATCGATGGACGGGGGGTCGAACTGCTCGAGCTCGACGTTCACGCCTTCGGGGAGCCGCACCATCTGCGGCTCGAACTGGACATGCTCGGGCTGCTTGTTCGCGAAATCGATCTGCACCGAGACCGACGAGGCGCGCAGGTTGTCGATCGTCTGGTTCGAGCCCCGGACGAAGATGCGGATGCTCTGCGGGATCGACCCGACCAGCACGCGATCGCTGCTCTCCGGGGGCAGGCTGACCTCGAGGTCGACGACGATCGATCGCCGCGCGTCCTGACCGCCGTGCACCAGCGAATAGAGGACGAGCGCAAACACGAAGCTCAGGAGCTTCAGGTTCATGTTTTCGGTGAGCGCGACGCGGAGGCGCTCCCAGACGTCGACGACGGGGGGCTTCACTCCTTGCCCTCGGGCGGAGACGGCGGAGCGCTCGGCGTCATCGGCACGGGTGTCTCGGTGGCCGGCATCGGACGCGTCACGCCGGGATCGCTGAGGCGCATCGGGACCGAATCGTCGTCGGGCGGGACGACGATCTGCGAGGGGCGAACCTGGAACGTCGGGGTGTTGCTGGTCGCGAGCGGCGTGGCGATGCGCTCACCGGGCTGGGTCACGCGGAAGGAGCCCGTCGTCGCCATGCTGGGGCGCTTGCTCCCCGAGCTCGCTGCAGCGGCGGCCTTCTTCTTCCCGCGTACGCGCTGCCCGAAGAGGCCGAGCAGCGCCTGCTTGAGAGAAGCTCCGTCGAGGTTGGGCACGATGTTGCCATTGAAGCAGAAGCTGATGGTGCCCCGCTCCTCGGAGACGACCACGACGACGGCGTCCGTCTCCTCGGTGATGCCGAGCGCCGCGCGATGGCGTGAGCCCATCGACTTGTCGAGCATCTTGGTGTCGGGCATCGGGAAGAACACGCCGCCCTTCGCGATGCGGAGGTTGCGGATGACGACCGCGCCGTCGTGGAGCTTGTTGAGGCTGTCCGGGACGAAGAGGCTGACGAGCAGCTCGCGCTGGACCGCGGCGTCGAGCGTGGTGCCCTGCGCAACCACGAACTCGTCGAGGTTCGCGTCCTGCTCGAAACAGATGAGCGCACCCATGCGATGGCGCGCGAGCTCGGTCGCGGCCGCGACGACCTCGTCGATGACGCGAGTCTCCTGCTGGCGCGCCATTCCCGCGAAGAACGCGCGCGAACCAACGCGCATGAGGCCGCGACGGATGTCGTTCTGGAAGACGACCACGACGATCAGGATGATCGACGAGAGCAGCGTGGAGAGCAGGTTGAACAGCGTGACGAAGCCGGCCCACTTCGACACGAAGTACACGAGGAAGATGACGCCGAGGCCGGTGCCCATCTGCATCGCGCGGGTGCCGCGGAGCACGAGGAGCGCGCGATAGACGACGTACGTGACGACGAGGATATCGAAGACGTCGACCACCACCTGGAGCCAGGGCCGCGCCGCGAAGAGGTGGCGGATGCCCTCGAGCATTACTCCCCGCCCCCGCCGCCTGCCTTGGGCTCGAACGGGCGATTCGCGCGATCCGCGTGGCCCGGGGCCGTCCCGAGCACGATGTCCATGTCGAGGGCCTGGCGCGTCGCGCGCACGTCGTGGACGCGGACGATCCTGACGCCGCAGCGCGACGCGTGAACCGCGGCGGCGATCGAAGCGCCGAGACGATCGGTCGGCTGCGCGTCGCGATCGCTTCGATCGACGAGCGTGAGGAACGACTTGCGGCTCGCGCCGATCAGCACGGGCACGCCGCCGCGCGCGTCCATCGCGGCGACGAGCTCGCGAGAGCGGCGCAGCAGCTCGAAGCTGTGACGCGACGCCTTCGAGAAGCCGAGGCCCGGATCCATGACGAGCGACTCACGCGGAAGGCCACGCGCTACCGCGAGCTCCGCCGCGCGCTCCCAGTCCGTGAGCACATCGCGAACGATGTCGTCATAGGCCGAGAGCGGCCAGCCGCCGAATCCGGTCATCTGCGCTTGCGGCGCGCGGGCGTGCGACAGAATGAGCGCTGCGCCGCTGCCGGCGGCCACGCTGGCGAGCTCGGGGTCGGCGAGCAGGGAGACGTCGTTCACCGCGACGGCTCCCGCATCGAGGCACGCAGCTGCGACCTCGGGGCTGGTCGTGTCGATCGACACGCAGGTGCGCGCAGCCGCCCAGCGCACGACGTCGAGCACGCGGTCGAGCTGCTCGCGCGCGCAGACAGCCACCGAGCCAGGCCGCGTCGACTCACCTCCGATGTCGACGATGTCCGCGCCCTCGGCGAGGAGCTGCTCGACGTGCGCGCGCGCGCGATCGCTTCCGAGGAAACGCCCGCCGTCACTGAAGGAGTCCGGCGTGACGTTGCAAACGCCCATGATCGCGACGCCGCGGCGCGCGACCGATGACCTCACCACCTCGGTGAGTGTTCGACGTTTGATTCCCCGATCTCGATTCATCTACACCCCGCGCGCACCCCTCCGACCCAGGCCTGCGTGAGGACGCAGCCCGGCGTGAGCCGACATAGAAAGCCGTAGCAAGACGAGCCCTCTTGGGCAACCCTTCACGTCGTGCGCACGACCGTTTTCGAGGCAGTTTTCCTGGATGTTTCAGAGCGCAGCGCCAGGGCGGCCCTCGCGAGGCGACGAAGCGAGCGGAGCGGGAGCTCCAAGGCCGCAGGCCCGACCGCTGCGGCGACCTCGGCCTGGGCCTGCTTCCATACCGGATAGCCGCGGTCCTCCAGCAGTCCTCGCTCTCGCGAAACCTGGCCGGGCCTCGACGCCGAGCGGCTCGAAGTCTGCGTCGAACATCTGCGTCACGACGCGCGAGGTGCGCCGCAGGTTGTAGCAAGCGCAGGTCATGCCCATCGCGAGGCATTCTTCGGCGGAGGGCGTCGCCTTTTTCCGCATGTCTTTTCCTACGACCCGGCCTGCGCAGGCGTCAAACCCGGCAAAACGGAGCGGAGGTCGCGATAGGCTCGGAGTCGATGGCGGACGAATCGTTCATGAAGAGCCTGTTCGGCGGCGTCGTCGCCGAGGGCGTGATCTTTCCGTATCCGGAGCCGAGCCGCGCCGAGGCCGACGAGGTGCATGCCGTCGTCGAGGCGTTCCGGCGTTTTGCAGGCAAGAGCGTGGACCCGGCGAAGATCGATCGCGACGCGGCGATCTCCGCCGAGGTGCTGACGGGGATCCGCGAGCTCGGGCTCATGGGCCTGCTCGTCCCGACGGCGCACGGCGGTGCCGGGATGAAGATGACCGCCTACGCGCGCGCCATCCAGGAGATCGCCACGACGGACGGCGCGCTCGCGATGACCATCGCCGCGCACGGCTCCCTGGCCGTCGGCGCCATCACGCTCTTCGGGTCGGAGGAGACCAAGGCCCGCTGGCTTCCGCGCCTCGCGAGGGGCGAGCTCATCGGCGCGTTCGCGCTTGCGGAGGTCGGCGCCGGCAGCGACGCCGCGTCAATCCAGACGCGCGCCGAGCTCGCCGGCGATCACTATGTGCTCAGCGGCGAGAAGGCATGGGTCACCAACGGTGGCATCGCCGACGTGTTCGTGGTGTTCGCGCGCACCTCCCCTGCCGACGAGGGCGCGAAGCCGAAGCTCACGGCATTCCTCGTCGAGCGCGGAGAGGGCGTCACGACCGGCCCCAACGAGGAGAAGCTCGGCGTGCGCGGCGTCTCGACGACCGCGGTGACGCTCGACCACGTCATCGTCCCGAAGAGTCAGGTGCTCGGTGAGGTCGGGCGCGGCTTCAAGGTGGCGATGGAGGTGCTCACGCATGCGCGCCTCTCGCTCGCGTCGAGCTGCGTCGGCAAGGCCAAGCGGCTCTTGCGTATGTCGGTCGATCGCGTGTCGGAGCGGAAGGCCTTTGGCCGCAACATCTCCGAGTTCGGGCTGGTACGCGACAAGATCGCGCAGATGACGTCCGAGCTCTTCGCGCTCGAGAGCATGACGTACCTGACCACCGGGCTCGTCGACGCCGGCAGCAGCGACTTCACGGTCGAGAGTGCGATCTGCAAGGTGTTCGGCTCGGAGGTGCTGTGGCGCGTGGCGAACGAGGCCGCGCAGATCGCCGGCGCGCTCGGCTACATGAGCGCGCAGCCGTGGGAGCGGCTGCTGAGAGATGCGCGCATCGCGATGGTCTACCAGGGCACCAACGAGATCCTTCGTTGCTTCATCGCGCTCTCGGGAATGCAGGGGCCGGGTCGCGAGATCGAGGAGGTATCGAAGGCGATGCGCGAGCCGATCAAGGGCTTCGGCCTGCTCAGCGACTTCGCGCTGCGCAAGGCGCGGAGTGCGCTGGGGCGCGAGCGGCTGTCGCGGGCGCATCCGGTACTCTCGCGCGAGGCGGTGGCGTTCGAGGAGTACACGGGGCTGCTCGCGAAGAGCATCGACAACGTGCTCCGGCGTCACGGCAAGAACATCGCCGAGATGCAGTACACGCAGAAGCGCGTGGCCGACGTCGCGATCGATCTCTATGCGATCGCGAGCGTGATCGCGCGAACGTCGCGCGCGATCGAGCGGCGTGGTGAGGAGGGCTCGCGCCGCGAAATCGACCTCACGAGCGTGTTCGTGACGAGCGCGAAGCGCCGCCTCGCCGAGAACCTCGCCGCCTTCGAGGAGAACGACGACGAGCTCCGCAAGTCGATCGCCCAGCGCACGTGCACGGACGGCGGCTACCCTCTCGACGTGCTCTGACTCTGAAGTGTGCTACGAGCAGCGGCTGATGCGTCCTGCCTACGTCCTGGTCTCCGGTTTCGTCCTCTCTCTCCTCGGCGCCGCCGTTGCGTGCAGCGATTCATCGAGCACCGCGTCCTCCGACGACGCGGGCACGTCGACGGATGCGCCGAGCACGCCCGTGAAGGACTCGTCCACGGACACGGCAATCGCCGACGCAGGCACCGTCATCGAGGAGACGCCCACCATCGCTACCGAGGTCGAGCCCAACGACGGCAAGACGCCGACGCAGATCGGAGCGATGGCGCTGCCCGGTACGATGAACGGCGTCATCGATCCGGCGAACGATACCGACATCTTCGCGATCAAGCTCGCGCCCGGCGATTTCTGGGACTGGACCGCCACGCCAAAGGGCGCCGATCTCGCGCCGCACGTCATCGTGTTTGACACCGCGGGCGGTCTGAATCCGATCGTCGTCGGCTTCGCGGGCGCGGGGCAGCCGGCCAAGCTCCAGCACTTCGTTCTGCGAACGGGCACGTTCGTTGTCGGCATGCGCGACGCGCGCAACGTCGGTGCGGACGGCGGCAAGGGCGGTCCGACCTACGGCTACGCGCTCACCGCGAAGCGCGGCATCCCGCAACCGGTGAGCGTGACCTTCCCGTCGACGAAGACGGGCAAGCTCGCCTCGGTCGGCTCGGTCGACCTCTACACGTTCACCGGCACCGGCGGAAAAGGTTGGGACATCGTGATCAACGCCGCCAAGAAGGCGTCGCCCTCGACGCTCGACTCGCGCCTCTCGCTCTTCGACCTCACCGCCAAGAAGGCGATCATCACGAACGACAACGCGACAGGCAGCACGACGGACTCGCAAATCGGCAGCCCGGACGCGGCGCCGAGCACGTACATGGTGATCGTGGAGAACGAGGGCAAGGACGGCACGGACCTCTCGTACGAGATCCAGTTCACCCAGCGCTGAGCAGCTGCGCCAGCCCCGCGCTACTTCACGCGGAACGACGCGACGCTCTCGCTCGCCTGACGCCCGCGCGCTTCTTCGCCCAGCTTCGGCCGGAAATCGCGGTATGTCAGCGTCACGAACTTGAGCGGCGCCGCGTAGACGCACAAGGCGAAGAACGTGTCGTGCGACTCGTCCATCCCGTTGAAGCGCGCCTGGATCGCGTCGCTGGCCTCCGCGAAGCGCACCTCGGAGAATTTGCACTCCGGGCTCGTCTCGTCGCGCAGCTGGTCCATCTGCTCGCGCACGCGCCTCGAGATCGCGTCGTGCCGCTCGTCGGCGTCGAGCTCGACCGGCAGGCGCGTCAACGAGACCACGATCTGCCGTTCCCCGGTGGTCTCGAGGAACTCGTACGTGTTCTCCGCCTCGCTACTCTCCGACCACGAGCCGATCAGCTTGAGGCTGAAGTCCTCCTTCGAGAACCGACACACCTCGCGCGGCATCGACGCGCCGCCGCCGAGCTCGGAAGACGACGGCGCGAGGACCATCAGCAGCTCGGGCGGAGGCGTCCCCAGCTCCGTCGCGTAGTTCGCCGAGGTCAGACCGCGCTCGTCCTTCTGCGACGGGTCCGCGCCCGCGCGGATCAGGATGCGCGCCGTCTCCACGAGATGCCCGCGCGCCGCTTGCATGAGCGCCGTCGTGCCGTAGCGGTTCGCGCGCTGCGCGTCGGCCCCCGCCTTGAGCAGCACGATGACGCTGTCGACCAGACCATGCCGCGCCGACATCATCAGCGCATCGTTGCCCTCGGCGTTCGAGAGATTCGGGTCGGCACCGTACGAGAGCAAGAGCTCCACCGCCGCGATGTCGCGCGTCGTGCGCGCGAACGCGGTCGCCGCGAGCAGCGCGGTCATCCCGTCGGGAGCCTGGAGATCGACCGTCGCTCCGGCGTCGACGAGCGCGGTGATGATCTCGGTGCGCCCCGTCAGCGCGGCGATCATCAGCGTGCTGACGCCGTCCGCGCGGCGCCAGTCCGGGTCGACCCCGCCCGCGACGAGGCGCGAGATGTGACCCGCGTATCCGAGCTGCGCATAGAGCAGCAAATCCTCGGACATGCGGAGCCCCGTTAGCTACGCGCTCGCGCGGCGCGACGGGAGGCGTCCACGGCGCGTGCGATCGACGCGGAGCGCGGGTCACCGATGTTGACGGGCACGATGCCCTTCGTCGTCCAGATCCCGAGCCCTCGATTGGGCACCACTTCGAGCGCGGGCGAATGCGCGAGCGGAACGAACCGCGGCCCGTCGAGCCAGCCGACCGCGACGCGCACCACCGAAGGCTCGGCGAGGCCCACGAGCGTGACCTGCTCCTCGTCGGGATCGATGATGAGATCACGCGTCTCCGTCTCGGGCGCATCCCACGAGGGCGTCACGACGTGCGCACGAACGACGAACCGCCCGCCCGGCATCGCGCCCAGGAGCCGGCCGACCGTCGACCACGAGATGCTCCAGCGCACGTACATCCGGCCGCCTGCGGCATCGGGCTCGAGCGGGATCGCGATGCACTCGTCGAGCTCGGGAGCCTCCACGGCCGGCGCGGTCTCCGCGACGGGGGCGACCTTCGCCGCCTCCACCTTCGCGTCTGCCTCGGGCACGATCGCAAAAACATCGGTCGACGGCACCCCGCGCAGGTCGTCGCTCGGCGGCGCGAGATGGAACTCGGCCTCACCGTTCGGATTGCTCGGCCCGAGGGTGCCCGTGGCGAAGGGAGTCTCGACCGTGGGCACCGCGTCGTCGTCTTCCTCCTCTTCGCGCGCGAGCTCCGGCTCGATCTCCGGCTCCGGCGGAAGCCGCGGCGACGGCGCGACGTACGCGTCGTCCTCGAGGCGCGCGAGGAGCATGCGCGCGGCCGTGTGCTCGGGCTCGCGCTCGAGGACACGACGGAGCGTCTCGATCGCGCGCGCGCGATGGCCCTGCGCCGCGTAGATTTCCGCGAGTGTGACCGTGGGCATCGCCTGCGGCTCGTTCCGAGGAGCGCGCGAGTCATGCGCTGGCGGCACACCGAGCGAGAGCGTGCGAATGCGATCGGCCGCGTCCGGCAGGTGAAGACCGCGCTCCACGACGCGCGCGACGAGGTCACGCGCCTTGCCGAAGAAGCCGCGGCTCTTCCGCAGCTGCGCCGCGGTCACGTTCGGATCGAGCCGCAGGAGCTCGTCGATCAGCTCCGGGCGCGTGAGGATGCGCGCGCGGCGGATCCCTGCGGCCTGCGCTTGCACGACCAGCGCCTCGCGATCCAGACCCTCCAGCTCCCCGCGGTCCATGCCGCAAGCTTACAGCGCTTTTCGAGCGGCTTCGGCGTCCTTCGCGATCTGGGCTTTCAGCTCTGCCACACCCGCGAATTTCTGCTCTCCGCGCAGCCTGGCGACGAGGTCGACCCGCAGCGTGGCACCGTAGAGATCGGCATCGAAGTCGAGGAGGTGCGCCTCGATGCGGAGAGACAGCCCATTGACCGTGGGGCGCACGCCGACGTTCATCACACCGCCGTGCGTGGCTTCTCCGTGCACGACGCGCACCGCATAGACCCCGTGCGAAGGAAGCATCTGCGCGACGCCGCCGAGGTTCGCGGTCGGAAAGCCCAGGGTCCGCCCGCGTGCATCGCCGTGCTCGACGACGCCCGAGAGCGCATGCGGCCGACCGAGGACATGCGCCGCTCGCTCGACCTCGCCGGCGGCGATCGCGTCGCGCACGCGCGTGCTCGAAAACGGCCCCTCGGCGTCGCCTGCGATCTCGGCCGCGAGCGCCTCGAAGCCGTACGAGGTCCCCAGCGTCGTGAGCGTGTCGAAGTCCCCTGCCCGCTTGTTCCCGAAGCGAAAGTTGTTGCCGACCACGACCACTCGACTGCCGAGTCGATCGGCGAGGAGCTCCTTTGCAAACCGCTCAGGCGACCACGACGAGAGCTCGATCGTGAACGGCTCGACCGCTACGTCGGTCGCGCCGTGGTTGCGAAGCAGCTCGATGCGCCGCACCAGCGTGGTGAGCAGCGGAGGTGCCCCACGCCCGAGCACCTCGCTCGGATGCGGGTCGAACGTCAGCACCACGCAGTGAAGCCCGCGTGCATCGGCCAGCGCGCGCGCCTGGCGCAGCACGGCCTGGTGTCCGAGGTGCACCCCGTCGAAGTTTCCGATGACGACGACGCTCGGTCCCATGGTCACAGCTTCGTGCACGGGTCGGGGACGGGGTTGTCATCGCAGGCGCCGCGGTTCGCGTCGCGCGGCTCGACGATCTCGAGCACGGCGCGCGCGCCCTGCGAGAGGAGGACCGGCCGAGGCTTCGCGGAGCACGAGGAGCCGTCTCCCTTCGTGACGACGCTCCCCTCCGACGGCGCGCAGCCGCCCATCTCGTTCGGCACCGTCCACGCCTGGCCGGTCGGGTAGACGAGCGTGATGGCGTAGCGCCCCTTGGGCAGGCAGCCCTGCTTGATCTCGCGGACGAGCGGGGCCTTCTCGAGCGCGGCCTTGTCGAAGAGCGGCTTCTGGCCGGTCTCGTTCGAGTCGGCGCTGACGCCCGTGAAATGCGGCGTGACGAGCAGTCCGCCGACGTCGACGCGGCGCGGGTCGAAGCAGAGCGCCGCGGGCTTCACGAGGACCGTGACGTGGTCACGGAGCGCCGCGGTGCTCGGCGACGTCGGCACGGGCCCGGCGATCGTGCGCGCGAGGCTGTCATCGAGGAGCGTGATGCCCTGGAGGATCACGATCGGCCCGATCGGTTTGCCGGTGATCACGGACTCCTCGGGCGTGCCCTGCACGACGAGCGACTGACGATCGCCACGGCGCAGCGGATCATCGGCGAGCTTCACGAACGCGACCTGCGGCCAGAGATCGGGCACCGCCGGGTTCTCGGCGATGGGCACGCCGCGACCGAAGACGAGCAGGCCGCCGTTGCCCTTTGGCGGGACGAGCGGCAGCTGGAGGTCGAACGGAGCGCTCGGGTCCGTCGCGGTTTCGGTCTCGGAACCCGCCACGCCCCACGCGAGCTTCAGCGCGAGGAAGCTCTTCTGGTACGCGGTGAGCGTCACGGCGGTCGGAGCGCTCGGCGGCGCGAGGAGCTGCGCGTCCTGCGTCATCGCGAGGATCGGCACGGCGAACGGATCGCCGGTGGGATTCGCCGGAGACGTCATCGCGTCGCCGACGGTCTCCGCGCCCTCGCCGGTCTCGGCGTTGCGCGGATTGAAGTACGGCCGCGTGAACGGCACGATCGAGCCGATCGTCACCGGCACGTTGTCGGCGACGTAACCGTTCTGGTCGATGGTGAAGTCCGGAATGGTCTGGTCCCTGTTCGGCTGCGGCGTGCCGACGTCGACCGGGAGGAAGACCGGCTGGTAGCTCGGGTTGGCTGCGTTCTTCGCGGCGTCCTCGAGGTCGACGTAGCCACCAGCGACGTCTCCGGCCTCGGGGAGATTGCGGAACTTGAACGTCGGCCAGAAGCGCCCCCGGCGATCGTAGAACGCGGAGAGCTGATACGAGGCACCGTCGAGCGGCGCGATCGTGAACGGCGCCGACGCGGTGATCGACGGAGACGAAGGCGGGCAGTACAGCGTGGGCCCGATCGAGCGCGGCTCGTTCGCGAAGAGCACGTCCCCCGGCACCGAGACGAAGTTCTGCGCGGCGGTCGCGATCCCCGCGGGCGGAGGCGGATTCCGGCGATTGAACACGAGCACGTTCGCGTTGCCGACGATGTGCCCGCCGCGGGAGCAAGGGCGCGGGCCCACGTACGTCACCGTGCCGCGAATCACGCCGCGCGCGGGAAAGAGGCGCTGATCGTTTCGTCCGTCGTCGACGGGCACGTCGCCGCACGCGATCGCCCCGGCGGCGACGACGAGCGCGAACAGCACGACGGAGTGGAGGGAGCGCGACATGGGATCAGAATCGATAGGTGGCCATCGCCATGAGGCGACGTCCGACGAGCTGCCCGAACGGGTGCTCGCGGTGCCTCACGTCGAAGATGTTGAAGGCGTTGGTGCTCAATTCAGCCTGATTTCCGAAAAACCGATAGCCGAGGCGCGCGTCGAGCAACGTGTAGTCGGACACGGTGAAGCGTTGCTGTTCGATCGACTGCCGCACGAAGTTCGTGACCTGCTCGGCCCACACCTGCGACCCGACGTAGTGAAAATCGAGCGAGCCGTCGAAGCCGGGTTTCGTGCGGAACTGGATCCCCGCGTTGACCTTGTGCACGGGCGTGCGCTGGTCGGCGACGATGCGCGAGAGCTCCTCGGCCGTGCAGCCGGAGTTGTCCTGCTGCGCGGTGTTGAACGTGTAGTTGCCGTAGATGTCGAGCCCCTCGACCGGAAACGTCCGCACGCCGGCCTCCCCGCCGTACACGTTGTAGGCCTGGCACTGGTTCTCCCAGCCGCCGAGGCCGACAGGAAAGAGACCGGTCTGCGGATCCTGACCGCCCGCCGCCGCGAAGTCGCCGACGGTGACGGGGCGGTTCTCCGAAAGCTGAATCAAGCTCGAGATGCGGTTGTAGAAGAACGACGCGTCGACGACGAAGTACTCGCTCTCCTGGTTCAGGTAGCCGAGCTCCGCCGAGAGGATGCGCTCGGCGTTGAGGATGAAGCTCTTCTCTTCACGGCGGACGCCCTCGGAGATCTGCGCGGCGCCGGTGACCGGCAGCTGGATGGGGAGCGCGAGGTACGACTCGAGGAACGTCGGCTTGCGAAAGGCACTCGACACCGAGGCGCGGATCGTCGACTGCTTCGACGGGTGGATGAGCACGGCGCCGCGCGGCGACTGCTGGAACTTCTCGAGGTAGGGCACCCAGTCGACCCGGTAGTCGGCGACGAGCGCGAGGATCGAGCCGACCTTCAGCTCGTCGTGAACGAACAGGCCGTAGTGGTGCTCGATGCGCCGCTGGTCGAGGTACGTCCAGTTGACGTCCTTGTAGCGGTAGGCGGCGCCGACGCGGAGATCGTTGCCGAGGTCCTTCGCGAAGGCGCCCTTCAGCTTGTAGACGAGCTCGCCGTCGACGATGTTCTCCTCGGCGCGCGCGGGAAGCACGGACTGACCGATGTAGTTGACGTTCAAACTATTGTCGGCGCGCAGGCGATTCCAGAAGACGCGCGCGTCGAAGTGCTCGGCGTTGAGGTACGTCGTCACGTCCGTCGAGACGAACCGCGGGAGCACGATGTCGTTGAGCGGCCCGATGCCGAGCACCTCGACCGAGCCCTGCGCGAGGCCGGCGCCGATGCCGAACGTCGTGTCCTTGCCGATCTGCCTCGTCCCGCGCGCGTCGATGCGGACGGTGCGCGCGCTCTCGACCTGATCGCCGATGCCGGTGCGCACGTCGGCGCGACCGTTCGGGACCTCGCGTGACCAGCGCGGGAGGTAGTCGTAACCGGCGGCAAGGCGCCACGCGAACTCGCTCTCGCGGCCCGCCGCCCACAGACTGCCGTGCGTCGCGCCCTGCGAGCCGTAGCCGCCGGTGATGCCGTTCTTACCCTCGCCGGGCTTCTTCGTGATGATGTTGATGACGCCGTTGAACGCGTCGGCGCCGTAGAGCGCGGAGCCGGGGCCGCGCACGACCTCGATGCGCTGGATGTCCTCGACGCCGATCGACAGCGCCTGCCAGATGGTCGCGCCGAG
Organism: Polyangiaceae bacterium; assembly: GCA_043717125.1. Classification (GTDB taxonomy): domain Bacteria; phylum Myxococcota_A; class Polyangia; order Polyangiales; family Polyangiaceae; genus Labilithrix. The sequence continues at coordinate 13,169 of JAYSXP010000388.1, forward strand.
GATGTCGACGTAGACGCTGCGGCCATCGACGAGGACGAGCGTCTTGTTGGAGAGGCGCTGGTTGAACCCGCGAATGCTCACCTCGGTCTGACCGCCGGTGACCTCCATGATGTCGACGCCGGCGAGGCGGCGGAGCAGCTCCGGGATCTTCACGATGCCCGAGAGACGGATGTCCTGCTCGGTGATGATCGAGGTGGAGTTCGCGGCGTCGACCGGGCTCTGCGTACCCTTCGAGGCGGTGACGATGCTCTCGGCGAAGACATCTTCGTTGCGCGCCGCGCCGAGGTCGGCCGGGGGCACCTCGGGCTTCGGCGGAGGCGGAGGTGGCGCGGCATCGGGTGCGCCGGCGTCCGCGGACGGCACCGGAACGACCGTCGGAGGCTGTACCTGCGCGGCCTCGCGCGCGGCCGCCTGCTGCCGCTTGATGCGCGCCTCGAGGTTCTTGAGGACCTGCGCAGCCTCCTCTTTGTCGGGCGGATTGCCGTCGAGGTACTTGTGAAAGTACGCGACGGCCTCGTCGAGGTCGCCGGCCTCGGCGTACGCGCGCGCGATGTTGAAGAGGACGTTCGGATGCGGAAGGAGCTGGTAGGCCTTCTGGAGCTCGGCGATGCCGTCGTCGTATTTTCCGGCGTTGATCGAGTCCATGCCCTTCTTGAAGTGCGATCGCGCTTCGGTGCGGGCATCGGCGTGGGCCGGCGTGGAGTGCAGGACGAGAAGGACGGCGAGCAGGCCGGAGACGAGCGAGACGAACGCGCGGCGCGCCGGCGCAGTTGCCGAGCGAGCACGTGATTCCGGTACTTCCACGTGCATCGTCGGGCGGGGAGACTACCGCACCGCGACCACGTGAATCGCGCCAAATCGCGCAATGCCAGCGCTTCCTGTCACCCGTTGCGGGGCGTCCGGCGCGGGGCTCGGTGAGGGACGCGTGCATCCTGCAAGCAATGCGGCCAGGGCGACTGAGGCGAGACGCGTCACCGAAGGATACGCTCGGGCCCGCGGAGCGCTTCCGGCAACCGCGCGGTGGTGCCAAAAAAAGAAGGCGACGACGCGGCGCGGAGCTCAGTACGGCAGATCTTTGAAGCCGTTCGTCGTCGAGTCGCCCGTCGGCTTGGCCGAGGGCTGCGGGACGACCGGCCGACCACCGCCCACGAACGTGCCACGGGAGAGTCGCGCATGGACCAGCAGGTCACCCGGCTTCACGCTGCGCGTCTCGGGGCGGAAGCCCTGATGCGCGAACACGAGCTTGTGCACCTTCGCCGGGTCGGCGGCGTCGCCCTTGAAGGTGACGTCGCAGGGCGTCGCGGCGCAGAGCTCGGTCGCGTCCTCGCGCACGCTCGCGCCGGGAGGTTCGGTCGTCACCTTGATCGTCGCGGTTCGCGCGTCGGCCGCGGCGCCGCTCGGCGCGCTCGACGGAGCCGTGCCCGCACTGGTGATCGCCGCGCTCGTCGCCGGTGACGAGCTCGCCGGCTCCGGGACGAGGGTGTGCGGCTGGGTCGGCGCGGTCGAAGCGCTCGAGGCTGTCATGCGAAAGGCGGCCATCCCGAGCACGCCGCCGAGCGCCGCCGCAACGAGAACGCCCACGCCGATCCACGCCTTCGAAGCGCGTCTCGAATCAGGCGCCTGATCGGAGTACGGGCCGCCCACGCCGCTCTCGCCCGTGGCGCCGGCGCTGAGCATGCCCATCGGCGTGTGCGAGCCGCTCGACATGGCGGGGGTACGCCCCGACGGACCCGGATGGCTCGAGTGCACCGCGGGCGGAGCGTGGGTCTGAACGGGCATGTACGCCCCGCTCATGTTCACGGCGGCAAGCTGGCCGGTCATCGAGACGCCGTGCGCCTGCTTGATGGCCTGCAGCACCGCGTCCATCGTCGTGTAGCGCTCGTTCGGATCCTTCGCGATGCAACGCATCACGAGCTGCTCGAAGTTCGGCGAGATGACGATGTTCGGGTACACCGCGCGCATCGGCGGCGGCGGCTCACCCACGTGCGCCATCAGGATGTTGACGCTGCTCGGGCGCTCGAACGGGACCTTCCCCGCGAGCATCTCGTACATCATGATCCCCAGCGAGTAGACGTCGGTGCGCGCGTCGACCTGGCCGCCCTGGATCTGCTCCGGCGCCATGTACTTCGGCGAGCCCATGAAGAGCCCCGTCTGCGTGAGCTGCTCCTCGGGGCGCTCGCTGAGGTGCTTGACGAGCCCGAAATCGAGGACCTTCACGAAGTCCTCGTCGTCACCGTGCTTCGACAGGAAGATGTTCGCGGGCTTCAGATCGCGATGGATGACATCGAGCGTGTGCGCCTCGCGGAGGGCGCGGCAGATCTGCTGCGCGATTCGACCGACGCGATCCTCGTGCATCGTGCCGACTTCGCGGAGCGCGTGGTGGAGCGTCTGGCCTTCCAGATACTCCATCGCCATGTAGTAGATCTCGTCGTCGGTCTTGCCGTAGTCGAAGATCGTCACCGAGTTCGGGTGCGTGATCCGCGACGTGATGCTCGCCTCACGGAAGAAGCGGCGATGGAACTCGGGGTCGGCGTCGCCGTTGTAGTTCGGGTTCAGGACCTTGATCGCACACGAGCGACCGAGCGGCGCTTGCTCGGCCTTGTAGACCTTGCCCATGCCGCCGCGCGCGATGAGGCTGACGATGCGAAAGCGTTCGGCGATGACGCGCCCGATCAGGGGGTCGGGTGCCCCTGATTTGGTCTGGTCACGCGCGGTCGCTCCGTCAGAGGCCATTCAAGTTCCTGTAGGTCCCAGACGCTCACAAAAAAGGCGCGGAAAATAGAGATCCCGCTGGGTATGAAGTGTGCCTTGCGCCGCTCATGGAGTCAACGAAGCCCCCGACCCGAGAGGCGGCTGAGACCGGGTGAGGCCGGCGGCCCTCGGCCTTCTCGGGGCCCTTCGCCCGCGCCCTCCTTTGCGGTACGTTCGCTGCCGCCATGCGTTCCATCGCCCATCCCTCGGCCCTCCCCTCGTCGTCGTCCCCCGTCCGGTTCCGGTCGTCCCTGCTCCTGGTCGCCCTGGCCTGCCTCGCGCTGGTCACGACCTTCGCCCGCGACGCCGCCGCCGTCGGGACGTTCAAGCTCAAGAGCACCGAGGCCACCGAGGTCTCGGGCGCCTGGCACATCTACGTGACCATCGAGCTTCCCAAGGCGCCGCTGACCGCGCACCAGACGATGAAGTTCAACTTCACGAAGACGATGGCCTACGAGCGCGCGCTTGTCGACGGGCACAACGAGCCGGTCCTGAACCGACAGGCGCTCCAGAACCAGGCGCCCACGGTCGAGAGCCAGGACGTCGACTTTGCCGACCCGAGCGGCAAGATCTTCAAGGGCACCCGGTTCGACTTCGGTCTGACCCGCACCCGCGGCTACGAGGCCGGCGAGTACAAGGTCGAAGTCAAGACGGCCGACGGTGTGAGCGTCGGCTCCTCGACGAACCTCATCCTCAAGGGAGACAACCCCGTGGTCGACCGCCGCGCCATCGCTTTCAACGCGAAGGATTCGAGCGTCAAGAAGGTCGAGGCCCACGACGCCGGCGCGAAGACCGCCGACGACAACACGCCCGCGGCGAACAACACCATGGGCGAGGTCGCGCCGACCGGCACCGCGCAGCCTTTCGTCCCGAAGGAGGGCTTCGAGAAGACCTCCGAGGAAGAGATCAAGCAGCGGCCCGGCGGCTGCGGCTGCGACGTCCCGGGCGCCACGTCCACGAGCGCGCTCTTCTGGCTCGCACCGCTCGCCGCAATCGGCGCGCTGTCGCGTCTCCGCCGTCGCACGCGCGCCTGAGGCTGGCGGCAGAGAGCTCCGGACAATGACGCCCGACGAGGCGATCAAGAAGGTCGAGAAGGGGGAGATCCTCCCGGTATGGCTCGTCGTCGGCGAGGAGCGCATGCTCCGCGACGCGGTGGTCGCTTCGATCACGAAGGCCGCGCTCGCGGGCGGCCTGCCGGACTTCAATCACGACAAGTTCACCGCCGGCGAGACGCACGTAGACAAGGTCATCAACGCCACTCGCATGGTGCCGATGATGGCGAAGAAGCGCGTCGTCTTCGTGCGCGGTCTCGAGCGTTGGGACACCGCGGCGGGCTCGGGCGGCGACGAAGACGACGACGGCAAGGCGCTGCCCCCGCTCGATCGGCTCGCCGAGTACGCCAAGGCGCCGATCGACTCGACGACGCTGATTCTGGTCGCGCAGAAGCTCGACGGTCGCCGCAAGATCGTCGCGCTCGCGAAGAAGGCGGGCTTTGTCGTCGACTGCGCGCAGATCGACGGCCGTCAGCTTCCGGGCTGGATCCGCGCGCGCGCCACGCTGAAGGGCCACACCATCGAGAACGACGTCTGCGACCTCATCGCGGAGATCGCCGGCCCGGATCTGTCGTACCTCGACGACGTGCTCGAGCGCCTCTCGCTCTACGTCGGCGAGGGCGCGCCGATCACCGAGGACGCCGTTGCCGTGAACGTCACGCGCGTGCGCCTGGCCGATACGTGGAACCTCGTCGACGCCGCGAGCACGAAGAACCTCGGCCGCGTGCTCGCGCTCTTCGCCGACGTCTACGACCCGCGCGATCGCGGGCTGCCGCTCGTCGGCGCGATCGCGTGGTCGCTGCGCCAGCTGCTCAAGCTCGAGTCCGCGCTCGGCTCCGGCGCAAGCATCGAGGAGGCCGCTCGGCGCGCGGGCATCTACCCCTCGTTCAAGGCCCGCGACCACGCGCAGAAGCTGAAGGCGTTCCGCCCGCGCGAGCTCGAGAAGTGGCTCGTCATCGTCCAGGAGACGGACCTCGCTCTCAAGAGCTCGCGCCGCCCCGCGGACTCGATCCTCGAAGAGATGTTCACACGCATGTGCAAGAAGGCCGCATAGCGGCCGATCGATTCGCAACGCCCCGAAGACCACCTCCGTGCGCGACCCCTTCCGTGAGAAGGACATCTAAACTCGGAAGCGGTTGAAGAGCTCAGCAGGGCCCCGCGGACGCCCTTGTCGGACTTGCACCGCGGTCCCATGGATGACAAGACGGGCCGCCGGTCTTACGGTTTTAGGGGGGCCTGGCCCCGACCGTCGTAAGTACAGAGAAACACGCAGGAGATGATTGAGATGCACGTCCCCGTCAGGGTGATCCGGCCTCACACGGCAACCCCCAAGACCGAGTGGCTCGCCGCCGCAGACGTCCCGACCCGGTTCGGGGTCTTCGAGACCCACGTCTTCCGGACGACCGAGCCAGGAGACGGCGCGTGCGTGAAGGAGCACGTCGCGCTGGTCTACGGCGACATCCGCGGGGCCGTGGCCCTGCCGATCCGCATGCACTCCGAGTGCATGACCAGCGAGGTCTTCGGCTCGCTCAAGTGCGATTGCAAAGAGCAGCTCGACGCGGCGTTCGCCGAGGTCGCGCGCCGAGGGAAGGGCGCTATCCTCTACCTCCGTCAGGAAGGCCGTGGCATCGGTCTCGCCAACAAGATCCGCGCGTACCGCCTGCAAGAGCAGGGCGCCGACACGGTAGACGCCAATCGCATGCTGGGCCTCCCGGACGACGCTCGCGAGTACCACGCGGCCGCGCACATGCTCGAGCACTTCGACGTGCAGAGCGTGCAAGTCATGACGAACAACCCGGCAAAGGTCGATGCTCTTCGCTCGCTCGGCGTCCAGGTCACCGGGCGCCTCCCCGCCGTCATAGCCCCGAATCCCTTCTCCGCGGGCTATCTCGAGACCAAGCGCGCGCGCATGGCGCACGAGCTCCCGGCCAGCGTCGCCATCGGCGAAGCCGAGTAACGCACTCTCATCGTCCCTCGGGCCTCTTCGCGGCTTCCCATCGCGCGTCGGCGTCGCGTAGTGTGCGGGAGCGCGATGCTCACGATCCGACGCCATTTTCGAACTGCCCGCACTGCCCTCGGGACCGCCGCTGCCGCCGCGGTCGTCGCCCTGAGCGCGCACGCCGAAGCCCAGGCACTCCCCTCCATCGACGCGCGGACGTGGCGAGCCCCGACCGACCCGAACGCCTCGCTCGTCGTCGAGCCTGCGGCCACGCCGGGACCCGCCGTCTTCAGCGTCGGCGCGTTCACGACCTACGCGTACCGGCCGCTCACCCTGCGCAAGGCGGGGACGGACGACGTCGCCCTCCGCCCCGTCGAGCACCAGCTCGGACTCGACGGCGTGATGAACCTCGGCGTCGGCCAGCGCTTCGCGATCGGCGCGAACATCCCGCTCGTCCTTTACCAGGTTGGCTCGCGTCCGCTGCCGCCCACCGTCTCGCAGGTCGACGCGACACCGAGCTCGGGCATCGGCGACATCGGCATCACGATGAAGGGAGCGCTCGTCCGAAACGAGGGCGGCGGTCTCGGCATCGCGGCGCTCGGCAACTTCACGCTCCCCACCGGCGACCGCGCCGGCTTCGTCGGCGAGGGCTCGGTCACGGCCGGCGCACGAGTACTTGTAGAGTACACGCTCCTCGTCGCCGCGGTCCAGGCGAGCCTCGGTTACAAGCTTCGCACCGAGCACCGCACGTGGCCGTCCGCGGAAGCGGGAGGCTTTCGCTTCGGCGACGAGCTCCCGTGGACGGTCGGCCTGACGATGCGCCCGGGCATTCTCGGTGTGGACTCGGGCAACCGCCAGCGCTGGGAGATCGCCGCCCACGGCTGGTTCCCCGCGGGTCCGGTCGGTCCGTTCGGCATGGGTGACCCGGGCAGCGCGGCGCTGACGCCCGTGATGCTCGCGGCGAGCAATCGCATCGAGCTCGGACACTACCGCGATTCGTTCATCCTCCTCGGCGGCGAGGTCGGGCTCGATTCCGCGGTCGGCGTCCCGGCCTTCCGCGGCGTCATCGGCCTCGGCTGGGCTCCGCGCGAGCACGATCTCGATCACGACGGCATCCGCGACGACATCGACGGCTGCCCCGAGATCCCGGAGGATCGCGACGGCTTCGAGGACGCCGATGGCTGCCCCGAGATCGACAACGACGACGACGGCGTCATCGACAAGGAGGACGCCTGCCCGAACGTGAAGGGCGAGCCCTCCTCCGACCCGAAGAAGAACGGCTGCCCACTCGATGACGCCGACGGCGACGGCGTCGAGGACAAGGTCGACGCGTGCCCCAAGGTGAAGGGCGTCGCCTCGAAAAATCCGCGCACGAACGGCTGCCCGGCGACCGACAGCGACGGTGACGGCATCCCGGACATGACCGACAAGTGTCCGACGCAGGCCGAGGACAAGGACGGCTTCCAGGACGACGACGGCTGCCCCGATCCGGACAACGACAACGACGGCATCGCCGACCGCGATGACGCGTGCCCGAACGTCGCCGGCGAGCCCTCGACGGATCCGACGCACAACGGCTGTCCCAACACGGACCGCGACGGCGACACGTTCGAGAACGACGTCGACAAGTGTCCCGACACAGCCGAGACCTGGAACGGCGTCGCGGACGACGACGGCTGCCCCGACGACGGCGGCAAGCCGCTCGTGACCATCGACGAAAAGCGCTTCGTGCGCTTCGTGACGCCGATAAAGATCACGGGGACTGCGGAGGCGCTCGACGTCGATCCGGCAAGCCTCAACAGCGTGCGCGCCCTCGCGCAGGAGCTCAATCGCCACAGCGACTGGACGCTCGCCGTCGGCGTGCGACCCACCGGGGACACGAGCGCCGCCCAGATGGATGCGCTCGCGCGGTCATTTGCGGTCGTTCGTGTGCTCGCGGGTTACTCGCATCGCGACGGGGTGGCCGAGTCGGTGTCGTGGGACGCCGTGAAGAAGCAGCCGCAGGCCGAAACGGGGATCGCGTTCCTCGTGCTCAGCTCGACGCCGGCCGCGAAGGCGGCCCTGCCCGTGAAGGCGCCGGCGCCTGTCCCAGCCCTGGTCCCCGCGCCTGCTCCCGTTCCCCCCCCCGCCCTCAAACGACCATGAGATTGCGCGCGCGGGCGGCGCTCGTCTTCGTGGCGGCGACCGGCTTCGCGCTCGTCGCGTCGGCGCAGCCCCCGCGGCCTTCCCCTCGTCCGCCGCAACCGGCGAGCTCTGCGGGGTCCACCACGACGGTGCCGACCAACGTTCGCGCGCACGTCGGGAGCGACTACGCAGCTCGCCTCCTCCGATCGAGCGATCCGGACGAGCGCATCCGCGGCATCCAGAGAGCCGCGAGCATCGGGACGGCCGAAGGCGTCGCGCTCCTCGTGCAGGCGACGGAGGCCAGCCCGGCGGTCCGCTCGGATTCACGCGCGCTCATCGAGCTCGCGCGCGCACTCGCGCGCTTCTCCGATCAGGAGCGCGCGCGTGGCGCGCTGCTCGCGATCGTCAACATGGGGAGTCCGGGCGGGATCGCCGGACGGCTTCCCCAACCCAGCCGCACCGGCACGGACTCTCTCTCCTCCGAGGAGGGCGATCCGGTCGCGCGCGCCGAGCTCGCCCGACAGATCGCCGCCATCGCACTCGCGCGCTCCGGCGCCGACCGCGCGCTCGAGCAGCTCTACGGCGTGGCTCGTGGCGGGGGCAGCGGACAGGGCGCGGCGATGGGCGCGCTCCTGCTTCAGCCACCGCGCGACCCTGGGTTCTTCGGAACGGCGGGGACGACGATGCCGGCGAGCGTCGTGCGCATGCTCGGTCAGCTGGGCGACCTTCGCGCCCTCGACATCCTCCACGCCGCCACGCGCACGACCGACGTAAGCGTGCGGGGCGCCGCGCTCGTGGCGCTCGCGGAGCTCGGTGACGAACGGACCATCGCGCTCGCTCGTGCGGCCATCGCCGAGTCCGACGCTCGGCTGCGCGCCGCCGCGGGCGAGGCCTTCGTACTGCTCTCCGCTCCGGAACGCTTCAAGGCCGTCGCCGCGCTCGTCTCCGACGAGGCGACCACCGCGATCGGCATCCGCCTCGCGGAACGCGTGTACAATACAGATATAACGAAGCTGCTCGCAGCACGCGCGATCGATCATCCAGATCGTGAGCTCCGCGCCGCGTCGATCCGCGCGCTGGGTAGGTCGCCCGAGCCGGGAGCCGCGACCGCGCTCGCCGCCCCGGCAATCATGGCCGATGCCTCCTTCGGCTACGTTGCGGCCCTCGCTCTCGCACGATCCCCGGCGCCCAATGCAATGCAGGTCATCGTCTCGCTGGCGAACGCGCCGCGCACCGCGACGCTCGGGCTGCGGGCCTATGTGCTCCGAGCGCTCGTCCGCGGAGAGCGCAGCGACGCCGGAGAGCGCCTCCTCCAGCGCCTCGCAGCCTCGAAGGATGGGCGAGAGCGGGCCCTCGGCACCTTTGGCCGTGTCGCGCTCGGCGACCTATCGCTCGACGGAGCCGTGACGGACGCCGACCCGCGTGTCCGTCGGGCCGCGGCGATGGCGAGCCTGGGACGCCCCGCCTCTGGCACTTCCCGCGCGCTCCTCCGCCAGTTGACCGCCGAGCGTGACGAGCCCACGCGGCAGGTCCTCGCGATCGGTCTGCTCGACGGCGATGCTGACGGGCTCCTCACGACGACGTGGCTCGTCGATCGTTCCGAGGCGGGAGGCGTCGATGCCGCGCTTTCGGCGTACGCGCTCACCCTTCGCGCCGAGGAGCCGATCCAGCGCAAGGTCGGGCAGCTCCTCGCGTCGAAGGACGCCGTGCTTCGTGCGCACGCGGCGCGCGGCCTCGCGTTCGGTGCCCTCGCCGATGCTTCGGGTCGACTCGCGGACGCCTACGCGTACGAGACGGACGTGGTCGTGAGACGCTCACTCGTCGCCTCGCTCGTCGCGCGCACCGGCGATGCGACGGCCCCGGCACGTCGGTCGACACTGGAAGTAGCGGCTCAGCTCGACCCCGACGGACCGATCCGCCAGTCGGCACGCCTCGGGCTTGCAGGCGTGTCGGCCCCACTAGGCCCCGCCTTCGCGAACGATGCCGCATGGCTACGCATCACCCTGGACAGCGGCGCTCCTCCCGGTCAGGTCTTCCTCGGGTCGGTCGTTCGCTCGGACGGAGTGGCGGTTCCGGTGGCCTTCGACGAGGACGGCTTTGCGATCGTCCCGGGCCTTCCGCCCGGCGAATCGCGGCTCGTGCTTGCGCCGCGGCTGCCGTCGTACGAGGCTTCGAAGCCATGACCGAGTCGAAGCAGGGAACCAACGCCCTTGGCGCATCTGTCTCCTCTGCGCCGGTTTCGTTCGAGGACGGCATCAGGCGCCTCTCCGAGATCGTGCAGACGCTCGAGCGTGGCGATCTCCCGCTCGAGGAGTCGCTCCGCTTGTTCGAGGAGGGCGTCGGGCTGTCGCGCGCCTCGCAGGAGCGCCTCGACTCCGCGCAGAAGCGGGTCGAGGAGCTCCTGGGCTTCGAGCGCGACGGCAAGCCGCGCACGAAGGAATTCGAAGTCCGCGGCGAGCGAGAGTAGCGCGCCGCGCCGTTACCTCATTCGGCGGCCGTGCGAAGCGCGGTGAAGACCTCGCTGATGCCGTCGACGTAGGTGCGGTTGCCGCCCTGGCACCTGTAGAAGCTGTCGGTGAACGTCTTCTCGCCTTCGGGCGTGGTGACCTTGATCTGGTAGAGCGGCTTGTCGGCCCCGCACATGTCGTGCGTCGCGATCGAGACGCCGTTCATCGCGACGTTGACGGTCGCGAGCTCGGCGAGGGTGAGGGTGGTCGAGCCCGTCGTCGTGTGCGCGGGGGTGACGTTGTCGGGCGACTCGCAGGTCTCCCAGGCGAGGTGGCGCGTGGCGCGGTCGAGCGTGTACGTCGCGCGACCGATCGCGCAGGTCGAGCCGGCGGGGGCCGGCGGACGGAAGCCACCGCCAGAGTTCACGGCGACGAGCTTCGTTGCGCTGGTCGGCCAGATCTCGCTCACCGGCGGCAGGGAGATGCCGCACTTGTAGCCGCAGACGTTCGCCTTCGAGACGCCGCAGGTGAACGAACCGACGCACATCGGATGAATGAGGCCCTGCGCAGCGCAGTCGGAGGGCTGCGCGCAGTACGACGCTTCCTTGTTCAACGTGTTCGACCACTTCGCGCCGAGCGTCGTGCTCGAGAGCGAGAGCTTGTCGCCGATGATCGCGTAGCGGTATCGGCCGTAGAACTGCGTGGCGGGACCACTCGTCGGCGAGAGGCGCAGGTAGTTCTTCGTCGCGCTGAACTTTCCTTCGACGTGCGCGCCGGACGGGCACGGGGCGCGCACGCAGCGGATGCCGGTGTCGACGTCGCCGAAGAAGGTGCCGTCCTGCTTGAAGACGAGGCCCTCGAAGGTCGGCGGGGTCACGGAACCCTCACCGTGGAACGCGCCGACCAGCTTGGCGGCGTTGGTGCTGAGCTCGGCCTCGGAGGCGGCGGACTCCTCGACGTCGGCCGCGTCCTGGGGCGCATCGGCGGCGCAGCCCGGGACGAAGACGAAGGCGGAGACGACGAACGTGGCCGAGAGGGCGAGCTTGAAGTTCATTTGCGATTCTCCAGATTTGGACCTCCGGCCGGGATGGCCGGTGTGTCGCTGCGCACGATGTATGACACTGTGTGTCGTCGTGCGCCAGTGGATACGCAATGCGTCGCGTCAAGCTTCCCTCGAAACTCGACGCGACGCTCTTTTGCTTTCAACTGTCGGGAATGACGGCGTTACTTCAGTCGGACGAGCCCGGGTGAAGGCGCTGTGACGCGCTCCCCCGGCCCGATCGCGGAGAATTCGAGGACCGTCCGGACGCGCGCCTTCTCCGTGGGCGCCGCGCGCGAGAGCTCCTGCTTCGCCGCGATCAGGACGTCCATGAGCCTCCTCACCTCCTCGATCTCTGACGCAAGCTTCGCGATGCGCGACTCCGCCTGGGTGGGCACCTCGCGCGTGCGGCTCTGGCCCTCGACGACGTGACCGTCGAGCGCCGAGTGCGCGCCGTCGCCCGTCACGAGGATCTTGTCGATCGAGACCCCGAACGCCTCGAGCGATGCACCGACGATCGTACGGTTCACGGCCTTCGCGGGGCGCCGACGGCGTGCGAAGCGCGCCGACGATCGGCACGTTGCTCTGCGGAGTGCTCGAGGCACTCGGGGCGACCGACGAGGTAGCTTCCGCACCTCACGATGAGTCACTAGAATAGGCGGATGCAAATACGCTTCCTCTTGGGTACCACCAGTGTGGTCCTCTGCCTTGGCGGCTTTCTCGCCTGCAGCTCCGACTCCACCAGCACCACCGGTGGGCCCGACGCAAGCACCGATACATCCGTGACGCCGACAGATGCAGGTGGTGATCACGTCGAGTCGACCCCAGACACAGGCGTCGACTCAGGCCCGCAGCGCAAGACGTGCACCGATGCAGAGCTCGCCGCAGCGACTCTGGCGACGAACGGCTCGGATATCAGCTTCTTCACGGCCGGCGTCGACGGTGGCGCCTTGAGGTACGACAACAACTGCGTGCGCATCCCGCAGGGCAAGGAAGTCGGCTGGTACGGCGACTTCACGATGCACCCGCTCGCGAACAACGACGAATCTGGCTCGCCCATCCCGAGCGTGACGACCGGTAACGACTCCGGACGCATCGTGTTCCCGAACAAGGGGAAGTTCAGCTTCCACTGCACGCAGCACCCCACCACGATGTACGGAACGGTCCAGGTCGAATGATCCCGACGCGGCCGTTGCGGGTCTAGCGACCGATGGCGCCGCGATAGACGAAGCCGTCGTTCGCGAAGGCGTCGCCGTACTTGATCGCGTACCAGCCGTCCTTCATCACGCCGAGGTGCACCTTGCTGCCACGCGGGAGGCGCGCCACGACTGCGCCCGTCTTCGGGATGTCACGCACGAGCGCGACTTCCCAGCCGACGCTCGCTTCGCCGCCGGGTGCTGCCGCCGGCGCGTCCGACTTGTCTTCCTTCGCGTTCTTGTCCGTCGAGTCGGCAGAGTCCTTCGCGTTCTTGTCGGCCTTGTCCGCCTTCGCCGGCGCGGCGGCCTCGATCGCAGCAGGCGCGAACGTCACGTTGTACGCGACTGTGTAGCGATTGTGCTCGTGCGCCACGCCCGTGGCCGTCACGCCCGAGAAGTGGGTCTTCAGGCAGTTCGTGATGCCTTCGAGGTTACCGACCGTCGACGACTTGCCGACGTCCCAGCTGAGGCCGCCCGACGGGAACACCGCGGTCGCGACGAACGAGAGCTTACCGGTCTGCCCTTCGGCGGCCGAGCACGTCGCGAGCTTGCGGAGGTGCGGCGGCACGACGTTGTCGAGCCCGCCAAGCGCTCCGCACTCCTTGCCCTTCTTGCTCTCTCCGTCGCTCGTCTTGCACGCGATGACCGAGCCGCGCTGAACACTCACCTGCGGCGGCCCGGACGGGACGACGGCGCTCGCTGCGCCCGAGCCCATCGTCACCGCGCTGGAGCTCGGGACCCCGGCCCCGGACTTTGCGTTGACGCTGGCCGGAGGCGCCTCGGGCGCGCGACCCGCCGCCTTCGCGCTCGCTGCGGCAGAAGCGGCTGCCGCCGCCGCCTCACCGGGCGCGCTTGGTCCGAGCTTCACGCCCATGACTCGCGGCCAGGCGACTCCGATGACGAAACCGACGGCCGCGATGACTCCGACCTTCACCCAAGCGGGACTGTCCCGATCCGGAGTCGGCACTTCCACCGCGAGCGGAGGGTCCTTGCGCATTCGAGTCACGTTTTACCAAGAAGCGCGCGAGCGGTCGAAATACCCACGGCGTTTCGGTTCAACGCTCGAACTGCGAAGTATCGTCCGTTCAGCGTTCCGGCGCTTCGCGCCCGCTTACGGAAGGATGCGGATCGCGAGGACGAGCGAGCCGTTCTGGTAGGCGAAGCCGCCTACGTGGAACTTCTTTCCCGGCTCGGCCGTGAAGTCGGCGAGCTGGTTGAAGCCGACGCCGTCGGGCTTGCTGATCGATGCGGTGACCTTGAAACGCGGGGGCTTCTCGGTAGACGCGCCGTTGTACGCGATCTGGAACGTGCGGCCGTTGGCCAGCGGCATGAGGCTCGGCGTCCCGGCCGTCAGCGCAAGGTTCTTCTTGTCGAGCACCTTCCAGCAATTGTGCTTGAGCGGCGGGATCTCGCCGATCTGCGGGTCGACGACGGGCTGCGCGCAGGTCGTGCCGTGGAGAACGAGCACCTCGGCGCTCGGATGCGTGACCGCGGGCTGCGCCACGGCCTCGCCGGGAACCCCCAGAGAGAGCGCGCATCCTGCAAGGACAGTCGCAAGCATCAGCTTGCGGCGGGAGATCTCGCGCATCACTTTTCTCCTGTCTCGTCGACCCAGACCACGATGCTCGTGGATAGCTCGTTGGCGGTCGGAAGATAGAACACGCTCACCGAGCTGCCTGGCGAATTGACGGTGCTCACGTCGACCCCGGCTCCGCTGCCGCTGCCGCTGCTCGCGTTGCTTGCCACCGTCGCCTCGGGCGCAGGCTGCGGCGTCGCTTGCGGTGTCGTCACGTGGACGGGGCCCTTCGCCATGGGCGTCTCGTCGGTGCGATGCTGGGCCACCAGGAACACCGAGGCTGCGAGCGCGAGGGCGGCGACGATGGCGACGCCGACCTTCGCGGGGTGTCGCGCGGCGCTTCCGCCCTTCTGCGCCTTTTCGCGTGCGGCCGCGAGCGAGGAGACGCTGGCGGTCTTCGCCACCGGCTTCGCGAGCGACATCACCGCCTCGGTGACATCGAACTTCGCGACGGTCTCGCCGGACTTGGCTGCGTACCCGAGCTCCACGAGCTCACCGAGACCGCCGAGCTGCTCGACGAAGCGAACGGAGTCGGGGTCGGTCACGAGGAGCTTCTCGGCTTCCTCGCGGTCCGTGCCCTCGAGCTCGCCATCGGCGAAGGCCATCAGCTTCATCATGTTTTCGGGAGAGAGACTCATGACTCATCCTCCGACGACGTGGTCTCTTCAGGGGCGCCCTTGGCAGAGGCCTCCGAGACGGGGACCGGTCCGATCTGCTCGACGTAACAGTCCGCCAGCGCCTTCTGGAGCTTCTGGCGAGCATGGAAGAGTCGGCTCATGATCGTTCCTTTAGAAACGCCCATGGCTTGAGCCATCTCTTCATAACTGAGTCCTTCAATCTCTCGCATGACGATGACGCCGCGGTGGTAGGGCGGTAGCGCGTCGAGCGCGACCTGAAGACGAGCGGCGATCTCTCGCCGACGGACGACGTCGGCGGGATCAGACCCGTCGACGCGACTGAGAAGGGGGAACTCGGCTTCGGTGCTCTCGTCGGCCTCGAATCTCGACTCGTCGATATCCACGAGCTGGCGACCCGGCTTGCGGATGAGGTCAATGCTGAGGTTCGTGATGATCCGATAGAGCCAAGTGAAGAAGGAGGAGCCACCTTGAAAGTTCTCGAGGCCCTTGAAGACCCGGAGAAAAGCGTCCTGCACAAGCTCGCGGGCATCGTTCTCGTCGCGGACGAGGGCAAGGGCGATCGCAAAGGCTCTGCGCTGATGACGCTCCACGAGCGACCGGAAAGCCGCTCTGTCGCCTTTTTGCGCCTTTGCAATGAGTCCACGGTCTTCTTCAGCCTCACGGATTCGTGCCTGCTTGGCGTTTGACGCGTCGGAAACCCTCGTATTCACGCTGGGCGACGGAGGAGGCGCATGAGACTGCGTCTTGGCTCCGCGGGTGTCCGTATCGGGTCCCGACGAGGACGGCGGCGGCACATCCGAAGACATGGGGGACCCGTCTTCGAGAACACCGGCGTCGGCGGTCTCCTCGGCATCGGACGTCTCTGGGCGCGCCACGGACATTCGCGGCCTTAGGGTAGTCCATGGGAGCGGGCGGAAGCTACCTGCTCAGGTGTGGCGGACCTGGGCGGGTGTATCCTGACGGAACCATGAAGCGCATTCTCGTCTGCCTCGATACCTCGCCGCGCGCCGCGTTCGTCCTGAAGACCGCCTCGGACCTGGCGCAGAAGACCGGCGCCAAGCTCGTCCTCCTCAGGTCCGTCGGGCTTCCGGCCGAGATCGACCAAGAGTTCTACGTGCACGCCGCGCAGAGCATGACCGAGCTGCTGGTCGACAAGGCCAAGAAGAACCTCGACGCCCTCTCGAAGGACCTCCCGGCTGGGCTGGTCGAGGGGTACGACGTCCACATCGGCACCCCCTGGGACACGATCTGCCGCGAGGCCAAGGCGCGCGACTGCGACCTCGTCATCCTCGGCTCGCACGGCTACTCGACCATGGACCGCGTCCTCGGCACCACCGCCGCCAAGGTCGTGAACCACTGCGAGCGCTCCGTGCTCGTCGCCCGCACGGCGATCTGAGTCAGCGCCTGCCCGCGCGCGCCCCGTCGTGATCGCGGTGCGAGATCAAGATCTTGAGCAGCGGATTCGGAAACCGGCGAGCCAGCGTGATCGCGAAGAAGGTCTCCTTCAGCTGCGGTAAAGGCGCGATCTCGACAAGCACACGCGCTTGAAGCTCGTCCTGGACCACGATGGTGGGCACGACCGCCAACCCGATCCGTTCGCGGGCGAGCAGGCGCAACATCGCCATGTCGTCGACCTCAGCCGCGATGCGCGGGCGAACCCCGAGGCGGTTCACGAGCGCATCGAAGCCCGCGCGTATGCTGCTCTCGGCGGTCGGAAGCAACAGCGGCTCGGTGCTCAGTAGCTCCGTCAGACTTTGCTTTCGTCGCCTCTTGGTCGGCGGGCCGACCAGGCTGACCGGTTGCTCACCGATGGCGTGTGCCACCCACGGCGTCGCGCCGTCGCGAAGCGGCGCCGTGTTGGCAAGCAGCACGTCGATGCGGTGCGCCTCGAGGGCACGGAGCATCTCGGACAACGCGCCCGAGCGCACCACGATCTCGACGTCGTCGCGCCCGAAGAGCGGACGCAGGAATCCGAGCTGAAAGTTTCGTGACAGCGTCGCGAGCGAGCCCACGCGCAGCAAGCGCCGCTCCTTTTCACGCCCCTGCAGCGCGCCCTCGAGCTCGTCGCCCCTCGCAAAGATGACATCGGCGTGATCGAGCGCGATGCGTCCGGCCTCGGTGAGCATCAGCTGCTTTCCGCGGCGTTCGAAGAGAGCATGCCCGAGGTCCGCCTCGAGCTTGTGGATCTGCATCGAGACCGCCGACTGCGACACGTGCAGCCGCGCCGCGGCACGCGTGAGGTTCTCCTCGTGTGCGACCGCCCAGAAGTAGTGGAGGTGATGGAAGTTCAACATCGGTTCACCATTGTTCTTTAATACAGAACGAACTACGTCATTCAATCTGTTGGAACAGGCTGGGGACCGCCGGCAAGGCATCTTTCTCGGCGATCTCTCGTTGACTGTCGCGAGTGTGACGGTCCTCGTCCTCGCGGTGAACCTGGTGCAGCGCGTAGTCGGATGGATAGGGACGAGCCTCGCCCTACATCGGCTGCTCCTGTTCTATCCGGACAGACGTGGCGCGGTCCTCGCCGCCCGAGTCCGCGATCCGCAACTACGTCGTAGACCCGCCGCAGCTCGAGCCGGCGCCTGCCGTGCAGCCAAAGCAGTGGCGGTTCACGACGATGGCGCGAGGGACAAGCGCAGCGGGGTCGAAGTCCTCGATCCGGCGAGGTGTGGCGTCGCCAATGGGGAGGTCGAGCATCTGGTTGAAGTCGCAGTCGTAGAGGACGCCGTCCCATCCGACCGAGAGCGTCGTCAGGCACATCACGCCGCGTGCAGCCGCGGGGTTGAAGGCTAGAACGAGGCGATCCATGTACGCCTGGAGATTTCCCGACTCGATCAGCCACTCGAGGTAGCGGCTGATCGGCATATTGGTGATCGTGTAGAGCGCGTCGAACGTCACGCCGTGGCGCCGTGCGAGCTCGCGCTTCCAGTCCCGCTCGAGGGACGCCTGGCCGGCCGGTAGGAACGCACCCACTGGATTGGCCACGAGGACGAGGCGGCGGCCCTCCTCGCCTCTTCCGTAGCCGACCTCGTTGAGGCGACGCAGGGCGCGGATCGAAGTGTCGAAGACGCCGTCCCCTCGCTGGCTGTCGGTACTCGACGCTGCAAAATGAGGAAGCGACGCGATGATCTCGACGCGATGCGCGGCCAAGAATTCCGGCAAGTCACGGTGGCTCGGCGTCTCCAGGATGGTCAGGTTGCATCGGTCGATGACATGACGCCCGAGCTCGCGGGCACGCGTGACGAGCCAGCGAAACTGCGGATGCATCTCCGGCGCACCGCCCGTGATGTCCAGCGTCGGAATCGTTGACCGTTCGAGTGCCCGGACGCAGTGACCCATGTTCCGTTCCGACATGAGCTCACGCCGATCAGGACCGGCATCGACATGGCAGTGCCGGCAGGTCTGATTGCAGACCTTGCCCACATTGATCTGTAGAACGTCGATCGTCGTCGCGCGGAGCGGACGAAGGTCCGCGCCGGCGAGGGACGCCTCGAATGTCGAGGCGGGGACCGAACGCGCAAGGGTGGCTAGCTGCTCGGCGGGATCCGCGAGCAGAGCGCGGCGTGCGGCGAGTGTCGGAAGGGGGTGCCTCACGTTCGATTGACCCGCTGCCGCGTCACATCGAGACGTCCTTGACTGCGTTCCTCATCTGAATGCCGTGAACGAGCGACGCGCCGCCGCGAATGGCAGCCGCCACGTGGACAGCTTCGGTCATCTGGTCGGCATCGGCACCCTTCGTCAGGCAATCGTGGGCGTAGGCATCGATGCAGTATGGACACTGGACCGCGTGCGCCACCGCCAGCGCGATGAGCGACTTCTCGCGCTCGCTGAGCGCGCCGTCGGCGAAGACAGCGCCGTACCATTCGAAGAATTTTTGCGCGAGCTCCGGTCGGTTCTTACCAATCTCGGGAAAACGCGCGAGGTCGTGTGCGTGGTAGTAGTGTTCGCTCATGCACGCGGAGTATCGCGCGTGGCCGGCTCACTCACTCTGGATTTCAGGTCGGAGTCGTCGATGCCGCAGCTGCGCCGAGGTACTTCGTGACGAGAGGTCCGTAGCGACCGATCGCCGAAGCCGAGATGCGCTCGCGTCGCGACCAGATGGCGAGCGCGAGCGCCTCCTCACAATCGCAGGAGGCAAGCGGAGACCTCGCGAGATCCTCCACGGTTCGGCGTAGGACCGCCACGGTGCTCTCCGTCGCGGCGGCGAGGTGTCCGATGATCTCGGCAAGGAGGGCTTGCTTCCTCTGCCCCGCGTCGTGGGGTCGCCAGCAGTCATAGTCGGTCGCGAAGGCCACCAGCGCGCAACACATCTCCGCTTCGCGCGCCAGGCGGGCCTCCGGCATGGCGGTCATGCCAACGACGTCCGCTCCCCACGAGCGGTGGCTGCGGGACTCGGCGATCGTCGAGAAAGAGGGACCTTCGATGCACACGTACGTACCCGCGGCGTGCGCGGAGGGCGCAGACGCGAGGAGCCGCCCGCGCAAGCCTTTGCAGTAGGGCTCTGCCAGCTCGACATGGACCGCCAGACCCTCATCGAAGAAGGTCGGCGCGCGCCGGTACGTGCGGTCGATGATCTGATCGACGACGACCAGGTCACGCGGACGGATCTCCTCGCGCAGCGATCCCACGGCGCCGGTCACGAGCAAGCGGGTGACTCCGAGCTTCTTCAGCGCGAAGACGTTGGCGCGGTAGGGCACCGCCGAGGGTGGCAGCACGTGCCCGTCGCCGTGCCGCGCGAGGACGGCGACATCCATGCCGGCCCAGCACAAGGTCCGGATGGGCGCGCTCGTGGGGCCGAAGGGCGTGTCGATGACGTGCTCCTCGGTGAAGCTCTCGCCGAAGAGCGCGTCGCCGAGGCCTGTTCCGCCAATGATGCCCAACATCGTTCCTCGCTATCACGGCTGGTCCCCTGCATCGACTGAGCGTTGCTGTCGCACCGACTTCTTCAAACGAGAAGCCCGTTCCTATCTATGGTTGGACGTGATGACGACGCCCGTGTCCCTCACCGTCGTCATCCCCGCGTGGTGTGAGGCAAGCCGGATCGCCGAAGCGGTTCGGGCTGCACGTGAGATTGGCGACGAGGTCATCGTCGCCGACGCAGACAGCCCGGACGGCACCGCCGCGCTCGCACGGGCTGCCGGGGCGCGTGTCGTCTCGACGGCACGCTGCCGAGGCACGCAGCTCCATGCCGGCGCCACCGCAGCTCGAGGCGACGTTCTCCTCTTCTTGCATGCTGACACGGTGCTTCCGGCGCGGGCGCGAGCCGCCATCGACGAAGTCCTCGCGGATCCCCACGTCGCAGGCGGCAACTTCTATCTACAGTTCGTCCCCGACTCCTTCGCCGCGCGTCTGTTCACGACAGCGAACGACGTTCGACGACGCTGGCTCAAGATCTACTATGGCGACTCCGGTCTCTTCGTTCGCCGCAGTGCGTACGTCGCGCTCGGCGGATTTCGTGCCCTTCCGATCCTGGAGGACTACGAATTCGTGCGACGTCTCGAGCGGGCCGGTCGGACGGCCTATCTGGCTCAGATCGTCGTGCAGGCAAGTGCGCGACGCTTTGAAGCGTCGCCCGTCCGGACGCTTCTCTTGTGGACGCTCATCCAGACGCTCTACTCCGTGTTCCGAGTGAGCCCGGAACGTCTCGCGAGCTACTACCGCGACATTCGCAGTCCCGTTCAGACCGTCAAAGGAGAACCCGCATGAAGCCGGACGATGAAAGCGGAAAGAAGCCTGCGAGCGCGCGACCCTTCCGGGTCCTCCTCGTAGCTGGGTCCGATCGGCGGCAGTACAACTGTCCAGGCGTCGACTCGAAGGCGCGCGCGCTCGTGTTGCGGATGGCCGAGCGCATGCCGCAAGACTGGGAGGTCGATCTCGAGGACCTAGGCAATG
>JAYSXP010000389.1:0-4265 GCA_043717125.1 Polyangiaceae bacterium
CGCCTTCATGGCCTGATACTCGCTGCCGCCCAGGCCGGCGTCGTCGTGGTTACCGAGCAGGAGGACGACCTCTCCCTCGCGGCGGAAGGACTGCGTGAGGATGTCCTTCTCGTCCATGATGAGACCGACCGCGGCGACACCGGGGGTCGGCAGGATGGGATGTCGTCCGGTGCCATCGGTCGTCTCGTTGTAGAGGCTGACGTTGCCGCTGACGATCGGCACGTCGAGCGCGCGGCAGGCCTCCGCGAGGCCGTCGACCGCGCGCGCGAACACGTCCATCGTCGCCGGGTCCTCGTGGCTCGCGAAGTTGAGGCAGTCGGTGATGCCGATCGGCTCCGCGCCCGCGCACACGAGGTTGCGACAGACCTCGGCGATCGCCATCTTCGCGCCCTCCTCGGGGGCGAGCTCGACGAAGCGACCGTTGCAGTCGACGGCGAAGGCGAGGTGCTTCATGAGCGTCTTGCCGTCGCGCTCGCAAGGCACGCGAACGACGCCGGCGTCGGAGCCCGGACGCACGACGGTGCCGCCGCGAACGATGTGGTCGTACTGACGCCAGATCCACGCGCGCGAGCCGATGTTCGGGCTCGCGAGGAGCGCGAGGAGATCGCCGGCGGGGTCTTGCGACTCGGGCACGGCGACGTCCGCGGGTGCCGGGGCGGCCTTGCGTGGACGGTCGTAGACGGGCGCGTCGTCGGTGAGCACGCCGACGGGGATGTCGGCGGCGACCTTCTTCTCGCCCTTCGGCGGGAGCCCGTCGAGCGGATCGTAGCCGGGCGTCGCGGTGACGACCCAGCGCTTCGTGTCCGTCACGCGACCGATGATGGCCGCGTCGAGGTCCCACTTCTTGCACAGCTCGAGGACGGCGTTCTCGCAGCCCTTCTTCGCGACGAGGAGCATGCGCTCTTGCGACTCGCTGAGAAGGATCTCGTACGGGCTCATGTTCTTCGCGCGGCGCGGGACGGCGTCGAGATCGATCTCGATTCCGTTCTCCGCGCGCCCCGCCATCTCGACGCTCGAGGAGGTGAGGCCGGCGGCGCCCATGTCCTGGATGCCTTCGAGGAGATCCGTTGACATGAGCTCGAGGCATGCCTCGAGGATCAGCTTGCCCATGAAGGGATCGCCGACCTGCATGGTCGAGCGAATGCCCTTCTTGATGCTGCTCGCGGTGGCGAGCTCACCGGTGCCCTCCTTCGACGTGCCGAACTCGTCGGAGGCCATCGTCGCGCCGTGGATGCCGTCGCGACCGGTGCGCGAGCCGATGTAGAGGATGGGATTGCCGATGCCGGCGGCGCGCCCGTAGAAGATGCGATCGGTGCGAGCGACGCCGCACGTGAATGCGTTCACGAGGATGTTGCCGTCGTACGAGGCGTCGAATTGCACCTCGCCGCCGACGGTGGGGACGCCGATGGCGTTTCCGTAGCCGCCGATGCCGGCGACGACGCCGCGGAGCAGCTCGGGCGTGCGCGGGTGATCGGGGCGACCGAAGCGGAGCGAATTCAGGCCGGCGATCGGGCGCGCGCCCATCGTGAAGACGTCACGCAGGATGCCGCCCACGCCCGTCGCGGCGCCCTGGTACGGCTCGATGAAGCTCGGATGGTTGTGCGACTCCATCTTGAAGACGGCGGCGAAGCCGTCGCCGATGTCGACGACGCCCGCGTTCTCACCGGGACCCTGGATGACGCGCGGGCCCTTGGTGGGGAGGCGCTTCAGGTGCACGCGCGACGACTTGTAGGAGCAGTGCTCGCTCCACATGACGCTGAAGACGCCGAGCTCGGTATAGGTCGGCTCGCGGCCGAGTGACTTCAGGACCCGGGCGTACTCCTCCGTGGTCAGCTTGTGCTGCTTGATGATCTCCGGGGTGATGGGGAAATCTCCGGGGAATTGGACGGACTCTGCCTTGGTCGCGCTCATCGTTGCCCGTGCGTTAGCCGCTCCGAGGCGCGAGGTCCATGGTCGGGGGCGCCCGGGCAGATCGGCTTGTCCTGTCGTCTGTAGGAGGAGGACCAACCATGAGTTTTCGCTTTCGATTCTCGCTGCTCACGCTCGGCGCGATGGTGGGTGTCGTCGCGGCCTGCCAGGGGCTCCGCCGAGGAGCCCGATCGGGCAGCCGACCGCCGGCCGGCCGGCGATCGAGACGAGCGTTCTCCCTTCGGCCCCGAGGGCGGCACATGGAGGAGATCCTCACGCGCGTGCGGCAGGCGGGGGGCCGCATCGAGAACGCGCCGTCGCTCCGCTTCGTTCTCGACGGGCAGACCGACGCCAACGACGTCGACTTTCAGATCCACGACGCGAAGGGCGGCCATGCGTTCTTCAGCTCACCTGCACCTCGACAGCGGCGGCGATCTGTACGCCGACGTGACCACCGGCTACGGCCCGGAGTGCTTCAGGCGTTCGTCGACCCCGGCACCGTAAAGCCCTGGGACCCGCGTCATCCATTTGGAGGAGCACCGCCGCCTGACACGTCCTTCGCGTGCGGTGTATGGTGCACGAATGACGAAGAACGCTCTCCTCTCTGTCACGGTCGCCGGGCTCTTCGTTGCTTTCGCGGCGTGCGATGACAGCTCGAGCTCGCCGCCCGCGACGACGTTCACGGGCAGCGACAGCGGCGGGTTTTCCGCGGAGTCGTCTGCGGACTCGGGACCAGGTGCGGACGGCTCCATCACCGTCGCGGACGCCGGTACTGACGCCACGCCGGATGCCGCCGATGCCGGCAAGATCCTCGCGACGGGACTGCTCGATCCCATCCCGTACCTGTCGCGCGCCGACAGTCCGTTCAACGGAGTCGCGTTCCCGTCCTACTTCCACTTCGAGGACTGGGAGGATGCGGTTCTCGACACGCCCGGTGTGACGGCGAGTAGCACGACGCTCTCCTCGAGCTTCGGACCTTCCCTCATCGATTCGGTCGACGGAGATGACGGTGCCGTCAACGGAAGCTGCGCCAAAACCGGCGCCACCTGCGACGCGCTGTTCGGCAACGGCTCGATCACGTTCACGTTCGACGCCGCCGTCCTCGGCGCGCTTCCCTCCCACGTCGGCCTCGCATGGACCGACGGTGCCAGCAACTGCGACGCGATCTTCGAGGCGTACGACGCGGCCGACGTGCTGATCGGCATCAAAACTGCCGTAGGCGTTGGTGACGCCGACAACAGCGGTGGCACCGCCGAGGACCGCTTCTTCGGTGTCGTCTACCCGGCCGGCGTGAAGAAAATCATCATGAAGAGCTCCGCTGGCGGAGTCGAGGTCGACCACCTCACCTACGGTCGCTGATAGGCACCCTCTTCGCCTCCTCCTCCGCGTGTGCTACGCGGACGGCATGCGTGCAGCCGTCGTGGTCTTTCCTGGGCTCAATGCCGACGCCGAGATGATCCGCACGCTCCAGCTCGCGGGCGCCGACGTCACGAGCGTCTGGCACACCGAGACCTCGCTGCCGGCTGGCACCGACCTCGTCGCGATCCCCGGCGGCTTCAGCTACGGCGACTACCTGCGCTGCGGCGCCATCGCGAAGGTCGGTCCGATCATGCGCGCGGTTACCGAGCACGCGGCGCGCGGCGGCTTCGTCCTCGGCGTGTGCAACGGCTTCCAGATCCTCACCGAGTGCGGGCTCCTTCCGGGCGCGCTCACGCGCAACACGAGCCTCCGCTTCGAGTGCCGCGACATCTTCGTGAAGGTCCAGGCCGACGGCCCGTTCTCACCGGACGTCGGCTCGGTGCTGCGCCTTCCCATCGCGCACGGCGAGGGCCGCTACCAGGCCTCGGAAGAGGTCCTCGCGGAGCTCGACGGCGAGGGCCTCGTCGCTCTCGTGTATTGTGCACGCGATGGCGCGGTGAGCGCCGACGTCAATCCCAACGGCTCCGCGCGGAACATCGCGGGCATCTACGGCGGCCCGTCGAAGAACGTGCTCGGGCTCATGCCGCATCCGGAGCGCATGAGCGAGGAGTGCCTCGGCGGGACCGACGGTCTCGCGCTCTTTTCCGCCGTCCTCCGCCAGCGCCGCGCCGCAGCCTGAGTCCGTCGACGACGGCGATGAGCGCCGGACCCGCCGCGAGCGCCGCGAACACACACGCGGAGCGCGTCTCCACCGCAATTTTCCGCGGGGCTTGACGGCCCGCGCCACGGCCGGCAGATCACGGGGGCCAAGCCGTTGGACCTCCTCTACTTCATCCTCTTCGTCAGCATCCTCATCTTCATTCACGAATTCGGTCACTTCGCCTTCGCGAAGCTGTTCGGGGTGAAGGTGCTGACGTTCTCCATTGGCTTCGGGCCCA
>JAYSXP010000390.1:0-1357 GCA_043717125.1 Polyangiaceae bacterium
TCATGAATGGTGATGTTACCTTGCTTTATTTGTCCTCTTTTGGGACAATGCTGGTAAGAGCAGAATTGCTCCCCAGCGTTCATCGGTATTGGTTGTTTGTTTACCATAACCAAATTTTGCCAGATGAACGCTTTTATTTCAACTCTTCCTGTTTTTCACCATTTAATGGGGTGCTACCCAACAGCTAAAGCCTCTGAGTAAAAATAGTTTCTGGATTTAAGCCAGGTTTCGTTCAAAGAATTGAGCTACCTTCCTTAAAAGTTCAGGGTTCATAAAAGCCGGTCCACCATGGCCTGCCCCCTCTAACAAAACTACCTCAACATTTTCAGGGCCTACTAACGGCAGTAGGGCTTCATAAAGTTCCTGACTTCCCTGGTAAGGAACAAGGCAATCGGCTATCCCATGGGCAATTAGAAAAGGTGGGCTGTTGAGGTTGACGTAGGTGATAGGGTTTGCGGCTTTTGCCAGCTCAACTTTTTCCTGGATAGGTCCGCCTAAGAGCAAGGACTCCGGGGAGTCGGCTGGGTCGTGGAGCTGGGGGGTACCAGTGCATCCGCCCTGTGCTAACAGGCGATCCATCTTCAAAAAATCGGTAGGTCCAAACCAATCTACCACGGCACTGACCTGGCAGCTTACCGGGTTATCTTCTGACAAGTCTTCTTCAAATACTTTCTGATTGCCGGTAAGTCCCAGTAAAGCAGCTAAATTACCACCGGCCGATGGTCCCCAGACGCCAAAACGGTTCGGGTCCAGGTTATAGCGGGCGGCATTTTGTCTTAAAAAGCGGGTAGCCGTTCTTACATCCTGAATCTGGGCAGGGAAGAGGGCTTCACTGCTCAAGCGGTAATTAATACTGGCTACCGCAATACCTGTGGGTAGTAAGATGGAGAAGGTTTGAATATCCATCGGAAAAGCTTTATCACCAAAGCGAAAAGCTCCACCGTGAATAAAAATTACCAGAGGAAAGGGGCCAGACCCTGCAGATGGGTAATAAAGGTCTAACTTCTGGGAAGATGATGCTGAACCATAGCTCATATCAGTCAAGTTTTGATTTCCCATTTAACTTCCTTTCATAGAAACTGTTTCATAAGTAGCAAATAATCAAAAATAAAAACAAGGGGAAAGTAGCAAAAGGATATAGTCCCAGTGGCTCGGGCCATCCCCACCATTGCAAACCCTGCTCACGGCGAGTAGCTACAAACATTACATCCCCGTGTGCTGGATACTTGGGCTGTCTGAGGTATAATTATCCTTTTTGAAGGTTTAATTTACCAGGAGGAGGCTGTCTGAATGAAGGTTATTTTACAGGCTTTTAAGAAGAAGTTTCAGGTTTGTACCCAATTTATTCAAAATAAAT
>JAYSXP010000040.1:0-7173 GCA_043717125.1 Polyangiaceae bacterium
TCCATCCGCAGTTCGCCGACGATCCGGACTTCGTCACCATGTTCCACGACGAGGCGTGCATCGCGTCGCGCATCCACCATCCGAACGTCGTGCCCGTCCTCGACGTCGTCGTCTCGGGTAGCGAGCTCATTCTCGTGCAGGAGTACGTTCACGGCGTTCCGCTGAGCCAGCTCATGAAGGCCGCGCAGCTCAGCGAGGTGCCGATCGACATCGACATCGACGTTGCGGTCATCGTCGGCGTGCTGGCCGGTCTGCATGCGGCACACGAGGTGAAGGACGAGGCGGGCGCGTCGCTCGAGATCGTCCATCGTGACGTGTCTCCGGCGAACGTCATGGTCAGTGTCGACGGCGCTCCGCGTCTGCTCGACTTCGGGATCGCCAAGGCGACTACGAGCACGCACCACACGCGCGAGGGTGTCTTCAAGGGCAAGCTCGCGTACATGTCGCCAGAGCAGCTGCGGATGGAGCGCGTCGATCGCCACGTCGACATCTACGCGGTCGGAGTCCTGGCGTGGGAGCTCCTCGTGAACCGCCGCGTGTACGACGGGCGCCACGAGGTCTCCTTCGTGACGGCGGTCATGAACGGGGAAATCCCGAGCGTCACGATGGCGCTCGCCGACCGACGCGGCACCGTCGACGACGCGCGATGGGCTGCGCTCGTCGCGCTCGAGCCCGTCATCTCTCGCGCGATGGCCGACCAGCCGGACGATCGCTTCGCGACGGCGGAGGAGATGATGCGTGCGATCCTCGACGTGCATCCGACGGCGACGTCGATTGCCGTCGGCGAGTGGGTGCGCAAGGTCGGCGCAGAGTTCCTCGACAAGAGGCAGAAGGTCCTCGCCGCGAACGAGGAGAGCTGGCGTCGGACGTCGCTGTTCGCGCCGAGCTCGGGCACGCAGCGCGTCACCGCGCCTGCTTCGACGAGCGGAATCGTCACAGCCGTAGCTCCGCTCGACCCGGAATCCGCGGCGTTTCGCATGTCGCTCCGGGCGATGCCGCTCGCCGGGACTGCGAAGTCGATGCGGCGCGCGAAAGTCTTGCCGTGGGTCGCTGTGTTCGGCTTCGCCGCTGCCGGACTGCTCGGCGGTCTCCTTCACGGCAGCATGTCGCCTGCTGCCGCTCCACGTGCGACGCCCGAGGTCGCTGCGGCCTCGCCGCCCGAACCGTCGCAAGCGCCGAGAGCCGTGGCGTCGTTGCCGGCAAGCGGCACGCCCCCCGTCCCGTTCGCGCAGCTGCCGACGACGAGCGCTCCCGTCACCTTCGGCGCGCCTCCGACCGTTCTCTGGCGTACCGTCCACGTCGCGATCCCGCCTGCGCCGCTACCGCTACGCCAGCCGCTGCCGATCCGACCGTCTTCCGCGCCGCTGGCGACCGCCGCCGTCGGTTCGAGCCCGAGCACGGCCGCGACCCTGCGGGCCGACTGCAATCCGCCGTTCTTCTTCGAAGGCACGAAGAAGATTTTCAAGCCGAGCTGCCTGTGATCAAGGAGCAACATGCGAACTTCCTTCCACCTCGTCATGGCGATCGGCCTGTCGACCTCTGTATTTCTCGTGCCAAGGGTCAGCGCCGCGGGCTCGCGCGAGGAGTGCGTCGAGGCCCATGGTCGCGCGCAAGACCTCCGCGAGCACGGTCAGCTGGCGCGCGCCCGGCAGACATTTTTGACATGCGCCCAGAGCTCGTGTCCGACCGTGGTGCAGCAGGACTGTGCGCGCTTCAGCGAGGAGCTTGCGCAGCTCGTGCCGACTGTGAGCTTCAGCGCGCGCGACGCGAATGCAGCGGATCTGCCGAGCACCATGGTCTACGTTGATGATGCACTGGTGGCGACGCGCCTCGACGACGGTCGCGCCTACGAGCTCGACCCCGGCAAGCACGCCATCCGCTACGTGCACGACGGAAAGGAGACGACGCTCAAGGTCGTCCTCAACCAGGGCGAGCGAGGTCGACTCCTCGTCGCTACGTTCTTCGATCGAAGCGTGCCGCACGCCGCGACCCCGGAAGCGCCCGAGGTCACGGCAGCCACCGGGGCCCGGCGGCCTCTTTTCCCGCTCGTCCTCGCAGGAATCGGTGCGGCGGCCGCAGTGACGGGCGGCGTGCTGTTCGCGGTCGGCTCGTCGAGCGTGCCCGACGCGTGCTCCGTCTCGACGAAGGAGTGCGCGACCGCACCGAACGATCCGGCGATCGGCAAGGCGGAGTCTGGCGTCCGGCTCGCGAACACGGGGCTGGCGGTGGGCATCGGCGGCGCCGTGACGCTGATCGGTGGGCTGGTCTGGTACCTCGTTCAGCCCGCGAGCACGCCTGATGCTCGGCGCGCGCGCTCGCGTGCGCTGTTCACGTTCTGAAGGACTCTCAAGGCCGACATCTTTCACTGCCTGCGGATGAACGCATCACCGCGACGATCTCCTGTGACTGCGAGCGAAGAGGCCTCTAATCAGAAGTGGCGCGTGTGCGGCAACGGCTCGATGGGCCCGATCTGTCCGCTGCCGAGCTGGCCGCGCGAGTCGTCACCCCAGCAAGCGAAGGAGCCCTCGCCGAGGAGCACGCACGACGAGTTACCGCCGCTCGTGAGGAGCTTGGCTCCGCTGAGCCCGTGGACGCTCACCGCCGCAGTCATGGGCGCGTTCGAGCCACCGCCGAGCTGCCCCTTGGTGTTGGCGCCCCAGCACGACACCGCCCCCGCGCTGTCGAGCGTGCACGCGTGATTCCAGCCGACCGCGAGCGCCGCGCCTGTGGACGCGCCTGTCGCGACGACGAGCTTTTCACCCCAGCACTTCGAGCTGCCCGCCGCGAGCAGCGCGCACACCGCGCCGGACTCCGACGAGGCCGCCACGCTCGTCGCGGGACCGCCGAGGCCGCTCACGGCGAGCGGTGCCGTGTGAATGAGCTTGTCCTCGTCGCCCTGCCCGAGCTGCCCGTGGTCGTTCGTTCCCCAGCACGAGACGCCGCCGCCGGCGAGGACCGCGCACGTGACCTCCGCTCCGGTCGCGACGTGCTTGGCGCCAGTGATGCCGGCGACCTTCACCGCACGCTTCGCGTTGTCGATCGTACCGTTGCCGAGCTCGCCGAAGTAGTTTGACCCAAAACAATAGAGCTCGCCTGCGTCGACGAGCGCGCACGTGTGCGAGGTCGACACGGCGAGGTCGACGACCTTCGTGAGCCCTTCGACGGCGAACCGATCGCCGGGTCTCGCGCCGTAGGGGTTGGCGCTCTGATCCGCTCCCCAACACGAGACCGTGCCGTTCACGAGAACCGCGCACATCGTGTAGCCGCCACCGAAGATCTTCGCGACGTCCTTGAGGCCGGGGACGCGACGGGGGACGGGGTCGATCGCAGGTCGTTCCGCACCACGCCCGAGCGTGCCGACGATGCCGCCGCCGTAGCATGCGACCGTCGCGTCCTCGAGGAGCGCGCATGCCGCGATCGTTCCGAGCGCGATCTGTTTGACGCCGCATCCATGATCGCCGCAGTCGAGCGTGGTGCTGCTCGAAGCCGCAGGAGGCTTGGTCGCTGGCGTTCCGCCGGCGGTGTTGCCGCCGCCGAGAGTCGGGCCGACATCCGAGGGTGTGCTCGTGTCGTCGCCGGCGCCACCTCCGCACCCCGCGAGCGCGGCAAGGGCGAACGCCAGCGCCTCGAGTCGACGACTACGCATTGGTCGAGGTCGTTGCAGCCCGCGTACCGACCCGTGCAGGTCGCCATTCGTCGAAAATCAAAGGGTGCGATAGCGGTTCGCAGGTGTGATCTGGATCGGCGGTGGTTCAACGTCGCACGCAGCGGGTCGCGTCAGGAGCGGCGTCGTGGCGCGGCCGCGCTCTTCGATCGCACCCCGAGGGAGACCTGGCTGTCCGCGCTGGTCGTTCGAAACCCTGGCTCGATGACGGCGTCCCGCTCGCTCGCACGGAACGGCTCGTCGCTCGCTCGCTCGCTCGCTCCGGTCGGGGCGGTCGGGGCGAGGACGCGCGCGACGTCCGGGGTTGCGCTTGCTCATTCACGGAGCGTACGTCGGACCCCACGCACGTTTCTTGTTACGCTCGGCGCCATGAGCTCCAAGAAAAAGGTCGCGAAGAAGAAGGTCGCGAAGGCCAAGGCGAAGTCGGCGAAGGCGAAGGCGCCCGCGAAGGTGTCCGCGAAGGCGAAGGCGCCCGCGAAGGCGAAGGCGCTCGCGAAGCCGAAGCCCAAGGCGCTCGCGAAGCCGAAGCCGAAGGCGAAGGCGCCGGCGAAGCCGAAGTCCAAGGCGCCCGCGAAGCCCAAGCCCGTGGCCCGTCGTGACGCCACCGGACACCTCAATCCCAAGTACGCGGCCGACCTGCGAGCCAAGAGCCGGGAGAGCGCCGAGGATCTCAAGGTCGACCGCGCCTTCCTCCGCAAGTCGAAGTCGCGCGAGAGGGACTCGCTCAGCGAAGAGCTCGGCGCCGAAGCCGTGATGACGATGACCAGCGCGGAGGACCAGAGCGCTCGCCTTCAGGAGGGCGACGTCGAGGAGGAGATCGGCGGTCCCTTCGTCATCACCCCGGCGCGCCGTGAGTTCGCTCGCGGTACCGACCGTTCGAACCCGCGCAAGTCCACGCGCGAGCCTTTTCCGAAGACCTGAAAGGCCGCGACGGGAGTCGCCGCGCGCTTCATCCTCGCGAACTACCACGCCGGAATCCTGCGACCGTCGACCTGTCGCAGGATCCCGGGGGCCACAGCGTCTGCCGCACGGGCAAGCCTCGCTGAGGAACCGCGCGAACGGCTAGGCCTTCGCTTCGACGGGCGCGCTGGTCGACCAGTCCTTCATCGCCTGGTCCCCCGTGCGGTCGACATGGACCTTGTCGTCGACCTTGGTGACCCATGCGAGCGGGATGAAGTGGTGCACGCCCTTATCGTCTTTCGCGAGCTTGATACTGGTCGCGCCCGCCATGTGGTCGACGACGGCAAACTGACCGTCCTTCGAGCAAACGACCGGGGTCTTGGGCTTAATCTGGCTGGCGTTGATCATGTACGGCTCCTGTTCGAGTGGACCCCGCACCTGAGCACGACACGTGCCGCCTCGATCCGCCGCGCAATGACGACGAACAGGCCGAGCGACGGTGAGCGTTGTGGCGGAAATGAAAAGCCCTTCGTGCCACGCGCACGACACAGCTTCCCGAAGCTCGGCTAGTCGCGCGTCGACGACGCTGGAGCGCGCGCCGCGAGGCCGGCTCGTGCTCCCGGCTTGCCCTCGTTCATGTTGTCGAAGCGGCGCGTCGTCGGGTACGCGAAGTCGACGTTCTGCAGCGCTGCCATGCCGTCGAGGACCTGCTCCCAGATGTGGGTCTCCGAGCTGCGACGCGCGCGCGGCTTGCAGAGGTAACGCATCGTGAGGCGCACGCCGCTCTCGACCACGGTCGTCCACACCACGGGCGTGACCGTCGGAAGCTTGATGTGGAGCACGTGCGCTGCGTCGTCGATGCGCTTGCGAACGTGCTTGTCGATCTCGTCCGACTGCTCCGCGAGGATCGCCTCGAGCATGCTCTTGGCGCTGCGCCAGTTGCTCTCGAAGGTGATCGTGATGTCGAGCTCGTTCCAGATGTAGCCGAAGGCCTCGTCGTAGTTGGCGACCGAGTGCTTGAAAACGAGGCCGTTCGGCACGTGGAGGATGCGCCCCGTGCCTTGATCTGCATGCACCCAGTTGCCGATCTCGAGCATGATGAAGCGGAGCGGCCGGATGTCGACGACATCCCCCGTGTTCGTGCCGACCTGGATCCGGTCGCCCACGCGGAAGGGGCGCCGGATGAGGATGTAGAGCCAGCCGGCGAGGTTCGTCACCGGGTCCTGGAGCGCGATCGCGATGCCGGCCGAGACGAGGCCGAGGTACGTCGCCAGTCCGGTGATGCCCTGGATCCACGTCTTTGCGACGACGACGAGCGCCGCGAAGCCGAGGACGTATCCGCTCACGCGCGTCATCTGGAAGCGCGCCGCCGAGTCGTCCATCGCGCGGGCGATGACACGACGACTGAGGCGCCCGAGGCCGACCCACAGGAGGAGCACGGCGATGGTCCCGCCGATCTTCCACACCGTGTCGGCCTGGATTCCGAGCGCAGCGCCGATGCGGTCCACGGGGTTCATCGCGGCCGCAGCGTACCACCGTGCGCGATCGCTACGGGAACGGGACGCTGACGTAGCCGTGCTTGTCGACCAGCAGCGCCTGGTATCCGGTCACGTGCGCACGCCCCATGACCACCACCGCTTCGTTCGTCTTCGGATGGTCCTCGAGCATGCGTAACGTGCCCGCGGACATGAGCTGGTCACGCAACGTAAGGATCCCGAGGAACGGATGAATCATCCAGCTCCACGCGTAGCGTCGGAGCAGAAATCCAGGCACGAGCGCGATCAGGTGCAGTTGAAAGCCGAACGCGACGAGCAGGATGCCGGTGGCGATGCCCGGTGCGATCGGCATGAGAATCGGCGCGAACAGCGCGAGGAACGAGACGACGAAGAAGGTCGTCATGTAGACGGAGACGACATGGAGCCCGAACGGCATACTCTTGGCGCGCTCGAGCTCCACGGTGTAGCCGGAAGGGAGCTGCTTGGCGTCGATGATGGTGCTGTCCTTGATGGCGCCGAGGGAGAGAGCGCGGATCAAGGCGCGGGGCGCGTGGATGACGACGCCGAGCGCACGGCCCCAGGCGATCTGCTTCTTCTGGAACGTCTCCACGCCGCGTAGCTCGAACGCCGAGACGACGTCCTTGCCGATCGCCGAAGCCTTCGCGAGCTTCATGTGTGCCTCGCCGAGGATCGCCACGAGGCGCCCGTCCGGGGCACGCAGGAGGCGGACCGCGTAACTGAGCGGCGTGGCATGCGCCCGCTCGAGCGCTCGACGTGCTTTTTCAGGGAGGTCGGCCATGGGAGAAGCGTAGCGCCTTCCCGGTCGCGCCGCCGGGCCCGCGAGAGCGTAGGCTGCGCCCATGAGTGACCGATTGATCGCACTTGCAGACGGGATCTGGGTAATGCCTGCGCCCCTTCGGTTCATGGGGTTCTTATCGATCGGAACGCGCATGACCGTGATCCGCGCGGGTGACGGTCTCGTCGTCCATTCACCGATCGCGATCGACGACGGCCTCAAGGCGGAGATCGACGCGCTCGGACGAGTTCGCTACATCGTCGCGCCGAACGCATTTCACCATCTCTTCGCCGGCGAGGGCGTGAAGGCGTGGCCGG
>JAYSXP010000391.1:0-12174 GCA_043717125.1 Polyangiaceae bacterium
GCGGTGGCGTCGGGGTAGACCTGGCCGGTCGCGCGGTCGGCGTAGACCGGGCCAGCAGGATTCGAGGCGTCGTGGGGGCGGGTCGTCGACACGAGCCAATGATACCCTCTCACGCGGTGCGGAGAAGAGAGACAGCGCTCGGTCGAGCGAGATGGGCGGCAGGGTCGCTCCTGACGGCCGTGGCCGTCCTCCTCGCGACGGCCTGCTCTGGCGGCACAAAGGCGAGCGACGACGCCGGCGGCGGCGACGAAGTGACGCGCGCGCAGGCCCTCGCGACCCAGAGCGCGGTGCTTCCGTCGCGCCCCGAGGTCATCGCTCTCGCCCAGTCGGTCGAGGCGCTTGCGTTGAAAGAGGGGGCCGGCGCGCGGGCCGTCGAGCTCCATGCGCTTGCCGCGCACCTTCACGAGCGCATCTGGCGGACCGAGCATCGCGAGCAGGACGCGAAGGAGGCCGTCGATCTGTATCGCTCGGCGGGCCGCGACCTCGCGTTGCCTGGTGCGTGCGGAGCGGCCGCGCGCGGCGCAAAGCTGTCGGGCGAGCTCGCCAAAGACGCGCAGACGAGCTACGCCGAGCTCTATCGCGTGCAACGTCGCTCGGCTGCGTCCGACGCCGGCACCGGTGGCATCTGCGAAACCGCGGTCGACGCGCCGCTCGTGGCGCTCGCGGCGTTCCGTCCCGCACCGCAGGTCCTCGACGCGATCGATCAAGGTCTCGCAGGCGAGGGAGCGATCGCTCTGGCTCTTGCGGACGCGAGCGTCCGCACCGTCGTGTCGGCCCCGCGCATCACACGCATCGAGCAGTGGACGGGCGCAGAGGGCGCACGCATCGTCGTGCACCTCGACCGCGCCGGGCGGTTCCGCGTCGGCGACGCGCCGAGCACGGGCGGTCGCGGCGCGCGCACCTACGTCGATCTCGACGGCGTCGAGCTCGGCGGCGCGCCGCGCGAGACAGCGCTCGGTGGCATCGTCTCTCGCATCGTGGCCGAGTCGACCACCACGGGCTCACGTGTCTCGCTCGACCTCAACGGGCCCGCGTATCGAAGGGTCTTCCACCTCCTCGAGCCGTATCGCGTCGTCATTGACATCGCTCGCCGCCCTCCGGGCTCCCGCCCTTCGGGAAACGGTCGCACCGTCTCGCGTGTCGTGCTCGACCCTGGGCATGGTGGCAACGACCCCGGCGCGAGCGGCCCCACGGGCCTCAAGGAGAAGGACGTCACGCTGGCGATCGCGCACAAGGTTGCGCCGATGCTCGCGCGGTCCGGCGTCGAGATCACGCTCACGCGTGACGACGATCGCTACGTCACGCTCGAGGAGCGGACCGCGCGCGCCAACGCCTTCGGGGCGGACCTCTTCGTGTCGATCCACTGCAACGCCGCGGAGACCAGGTCGAAGAGAGGAGTCGAGACCTATGTGCTCGACACGACGGCCAACGAAACGGCGGGCAAGATTGCCGCGCGCGAAAACGGGGCGAGCCTTGCCGCGAGCAACGAGGTTGCGACGTTGCTCGCCTCGATGCGTGTCGCCGACCAGGCGACGCGCTCGACGCGGCTCGCCGAGCTCATGCAGCGTTCCGGTATCGCTTCGCTCGGCGGGCAATACGACAACGTCACCGACGGCGGCGTCCACCGCGCGGGCTTCTACGTGCTCGTCGGCGCGCGTATGCCCGCGATCTTGCTGGAGACGAGCTACATCTCCAACCCGATCGAGGAGCAGCGCCTCGGCTCGGCCGACTATCAGCAGCGTCTGGCCGATGCGATCGCCAACGCGATCAAAGCTTACCGCGAAGGGCGTTGAGGGCTCACGCGACGGCGAGCGCGCGCGCGACCTCGCCGGGGAGCTTCAGGATCTCCGGCACGGCAACGACGATGTCCGCGCGCTCGGACCAGGAGAGATCGCCCTCGACGGTCTCGGCGATCGCTACGAAGACGATCCACGACGTCGCCGGGTCCTCCTTGAGAGCGGCGATCGCGCCGGTGCCGAGCGTCGGGTCTCCACCTGCTAGCACCACGGCATCGGGGGCCTCTGCGACGAGGTGCGAGAGCGCGTGGGCCGCGCACGCATGTCGCCTCACGGTGAAGCGCGAGCCGAGGCGCTTGCCGAGCTCGTCGAGCGAGAGAGAAGCGCGCTCCAGGGTCGCCCCGGGCAGCGCGAGCGCGACCGTCGGGCGAGCGCGCACGAGCTGACCGGGCAAGGGGTAGCCGTGCGCGCGCAGGAAGCGCACGACGTCGTTACGGCGGAATCGGAGATGACGGCCCTCGGTCCGGAAGTGCGCGACCTTTCCGCGATCCGCCCAGTGATGGACCGTCTTCAGGTCGACCTCGCAGAAGTTCGCAAAAATCTGTGCGCTATACACGTTCGAGGCGGACGACGGCTTCTGCGCCGTCGCGCGCGCCGTCAGCGCGGGGGATTTTCGGCCTGCCATCGATCCCCGCGGAGGACGTAGCGCGAGGCGCCCGGAACGCGCTCCTCGCGGACCGTGTGCTCGGGATCCCCCGGCAGGACGAGCGCCATCGTTTCGCCGGCCGCGTCCTTCTGCGGGACGAGTCGCGGGCAGATGGGGTCGAGACAGCTCGCGTCGGCCATCGTGAGGACGGCGTCCGTCGTGGCGCAACCGGCGAGAACGGCGATGGTTCGGTGCGTCGGGGGCATGAGCTGAACTTCGCCGCTCTCGAAGCGCTTCAGCACCTCGGCGGGCGACGCCCAGAAGCTCGCCGTCGTCTCGTGCTCGTCGTGGCAGCCGGTCTGTCCCTCGGGAGCAATCGCGAGGAAGAAACGCGCATCGAAACGGCGCACTTCGGCCTCCGGCGTGATCCATCGGGCAAACGGGTGGAGCGCGCCGAGGTCGAGCCGCAAGCGACGCTTCGAGAGAAAGGCGCGCAGTGCATCGGGCTGGGCGGTGAGCTCCTTGCGGAGCGCGAACAGGTCTTCCTGCGTGACCGTGCCGTCGTGCACGTGGAGCATCGAAGCTTCTTCGAGCGTCTCGCGGGCACCGGCGATGGCGAGCGACCGGAAGTGCGCGTCGCTCGAAGTGAAGGGCGAGGTCCCACGCTCGGGAAGGCGCGGCGGTGTCGTCAGCGGCGTCCACTCCGCGAGGACGTCAGAGCCGTCGAGCTTTCCACCTGGGAAGACGATCGCGCCGCCCATGAAGCGGCTCTTCTTGTTGCGCTCGACGCAGAAGACCTCGATGCCTTGCGCGCCCGGGCCCGGGCGGACGAGCACGAGCGTCGCGGCGTCTTTCGGTGTGGCGGCCTCGCGATCGGCGTTCAGGTCGAGCACGAACGCATCATACACGAACGTCGCTCAGCGAGCGGCCATGCCCTGGGCGCGGAGGGCGGTGCGGTGTCGCTCCTGCGCGTGCTTCTCGATGCGGCGCTGCGCGTCCAGCTCCTCGACGAAGCACAGCGCGTCGCGCTCGTCGTCACCCAGCAGATCGAGGAGGATCGACGCCGCCTGCTCGGGGTCTACGCCGCTGTCGCCCCGCCCAGGGAGCTCGATGACCGCCTTCTTCACCGAGAGGCCGCTGAGCGCGTCGAGGATGCGCACGAGAACCGTGCGGAACGTCGCTTCGCCGAAGCTCGCGCGAGGCCCGAGGCCGCAGGCGAGCAGCTTGTCGAAGGGAAGGCGAGGGCGGGCGGGGAGGACGACCACTTCGCCGAGATCACCGATGAGGAACCCTTGCCTCGCGAGGCGGCTGAGCCTGCCCGCAAGTCGCCAGTCGAGGAGACTCGCGAGCCCGGTAAGGGGCCGCTCGTCCTTCCACACGCCGCAGACCACGACCTCGGCGCCGGCCTCGTCGAGGCGCCGGAGATCGGGCGCGACGAAGCGGAGGTCGACCATCAGCCGTTGCGCTCGTCCTTGCGGCCGATGTTCTCCGCGATGCGGTCGAGCACGCCGTTGACGAAGCCGCTCGAATCGTCGGTGCCGAACGACTTCGCGAGCTCGACCGCCTCGTCGAGGATGACGGCGCGCGGGACGTCCGAGCGGAACATCAGCTCCCAGCTACCGAGCCGGAGCAGGTTGCGGTCGACGCGTGACATGCGCTCGAGGCGCCAGTTCTGCGAGGCCGCCGCGATCTTCTTGTCGATGCCGTCGAGGTTGTCGGCGACGCCGCGGATGATCGTGTCTGCATAGGCCTTGCCTTCGGGGTCGGCGTCCTCGTACGTCCGCCAGAAGAGATCGATCGCCTGGTCGGCCGAGACGCCCGAACCCTCCAGCTGGAAGAGCATCTGGAGGGCAGCTTCTCGCCCCGATCGCCGCGCGCCCATCGTGCGCCTAGAGCCCTTCGCTGTCGAAAGCGCGTTCGAGCGAGACCATCTCGATGGCGCTCATGGCGGCATCCCAGCCTTTGTTGCCGGCCTTGGTGCCGGCACGCTCGACGGCCTGCTCGATGCTGTCGGTCGTGAGGACGCCGAACGCGATGGGTAGGTGGCTCGCGAGCGACACCTGAGCGACGCCCTTGGCGACCTCGCCGGCTACGTAGTCGAAGTGGGGAGTGGAGCCGCGGATGACGGCTGCGAGGGCGATGATGCCGTCGACGGCGCGCGCGCGCTTCAGGCGGGGGCTGCCGGCGCCGCGCTCGGTCATCGGGCCGGAGTCGTCGGCGCCGCCACGGCCACGGGGACCGCGGGCGATGCGCTGCACCGCGAGCGGGATTTCCCATGCGCCTGGTACGCGCACGATCGTGATGTTGGCGTCGTCACCGCCGTGGCGGACGAGCGCGTCGATGGCGCCTTCCATGAGGCGATCGACGATGAAGTGATTGAAGCGACTCGCGACGATCGCGAACCTCGCCCCCTTGGGGACGATGAGGTTGCCCTCGAGGATGCGCGGGCTAGAGGCCATGTTCTCTCCTGATACCAATCGATCAACGCTTGCCGAGTGGGACGCTCTCGACGACCTGCAGGCCGAAGCCGGAAAGCCCGGCAATCTTACGCGGGTTGTTGGTGAGCAGGCGGATCTTGTTCAGCCCCAGGTCCGCGAGGATCTGGGCGCCGATGCCGAACTCGCGCAGCGGGCTGTCGTCGGGGCCGGCCGCCGGCTCCTCGCGAGGGGCCTCTCCGGGTGCCGTGAGTTGCGCGATCTCGGCGCCGGGCGAGAGGCGCGGCGGCAGGTAGACGATGACGCCGCTCTTCTCCGCCTCGATGCAGCGAATCGCTTCGCGGAGATTCCGACCGCCCTCGCGGGGCGTGGACGCGAACACATCGCCGATGATCGAGCCCGAGTGCATGCGGCAGAGCGTCGGCTCGTGGGGCTTGAGGGTGCCGAGCGTCAACGCCACGAACTGCCGCGCATCGGTCGACGACTGGTAGGCGCTGACCGTCCAGCGGCTCCCGGTCTCGTCGAGCTCGATGGAGCCGGTCTCGAAGCGCCGCACGAGCCGCTCCGTCTGCAGGCGGTACTGGATGAGATCCGCGATCGTGACGATCCGGAGCCCGTGCTTCTTCGCGAAGATCTCGAGGTCCGGCATGCGGGCCATCGAGCCGTCCTCCTTCATGATCTCGCAGATGACGCCCGCGGGCGTGAGCCCGGCGAGGCGCGCGAGGTCGACGGAGCCTTCGGTCTGCCCAGTGCGCACGAGCACGCCGCCTGCCCGCGCGCGGAGCGGAAAGATGTGGCCCGGCGTGACGAGCTCCTCGGGCTTGCACTCCGGGCTCGCGGCGACGCGTATGGTATGCGCGCGATCGGCGGCGCTGATGCCGGTGGTGACGCCGGTGCGAGCCTCGACGCTCACGGTGAATGCGGTGCCGAGCGACGGCCCGGAGCGGCCCGGCGACGCCATCATCGGAAGGTTGAGCCGCGCGATGTGCTCCTCGGTCAGCGTCACGCAGATGAGCCCACGCCCATGCGTGGCCATGAAGTTGACGGCCTCGGGCGACGCAAATTGCGCCGCCATCGTGAGGTCGCCTTCGTTCTCGCGATCCTCGTCGTCGACGAGGATGACCATCCTGCCCGCACGGATGTCGGCGATGGCGCCGTTGACGCGCTCGAGGAGCTTCGGTTCGATATTCAACGCGGGGGGCATGTGTACTCTACAGGTAACCGGCGCGTTGGAGGCGGTCGGTCCACGCGGCGTCCGAAGACGCATGGTCGGGGGATGAGGGCGAGCTGCGACCGCATTCGAGGAGACGGGCGACGTAACGGGCCAGCAGATCGACCTCGAGGTTCACCCGCGAGCCGACGGGCAGAGCGTCGAGGGATGTCTTGTCGCGCGTATGGGGTACGAGCACGACGTCGAAACGGTCGTCGGCCACGTTGTTCACCGTGAGGCTGACGCCGCTCACGCAAATGGACCCCTTCTGCGCGATGTAACGGCAGAGGTCGGCCGGGACCTGGAAGGTGACCTTCACGGCGCCGCCCAACGGGGTCTTCTCCACGATCGTGCCGACGCCGTCGACGTGGCCGCTCACGATGTGTCCGCCCATGCGAGCGCCCAGCGTCACCGCGCGCTCGAGGTTGACGTGGGTGCCGGCGGTGAGGTCTCGCAGGGTCGTCTTCGCGAGGGTCTCGGCGGAGGCGTCCGCCTCGAAGATACAGAGGCCCGGGCCGGGCTTCACGATCGCCGCGACCGTGAGGCAGACGCCGTCGACCGCGATCGACTCTCCGAGCGCGAGCGGCTCGGGGCCGAGCTCGCCGCGCACGACGAGCCGCGAATCGCGACCGGAGCCCGCCTCATGCGACCCCGTGATGCGTTCCAACGTGCCTTTGGTCTCGACGAGCCCGGTAAACATGGCTGAGCGGGTAGGTAGTGCCGGATGGTCGCAGCGTCAAAGGGCGGAGAGAGGACAAGCGGGCCTCCCGCGGAAATGGGAAGATGCCCGTGTGAAGCGGTTATTCGGCGCCGTCATCGGGTTTGGGGCTCTCGGCGGAGCGCTGGCGTGCGGGCCCAGTTTTCAAGCGATCTACGAGGGAAATGCCCGGTTCGAGCACTGCTACGCGCTCGAGGAGAACGCCCAGAAGCCCGCCGGCGAGAAGGTCGATTGCTGGCGCGACTGGTCCGAGCACTACACCTACGGCCAGACCCGCGACCGCATCCACTACGCGACGGCGCGCTACGTCGCGCTCTCGCAGTCGGCCAATGTACCGACGGACGAGAACATGATGATGGCCGCGCCGGGGATGACGCCGCGGCAGTCGACCATCACCGCGCCGGCGCCGACCAACGCGTTCGAGCCGCCTCCGAAGGTCCTCGCCGACGTGGACGGCGGCGGTCTCATCGGCGGCAAGGCGCTTCGACCCAACGAGCTTCCGAGGACCGTCGTCTTCACCGGAGGGATCCCGACCGTGCTCGATGCCTCGGCTCCGGCTCCGGCTCTGGGTACGGCGCCCACTGCCGCCGTCACTGCCGACGCGGCGGTTGCGCCGGCGCCTCGCACGCCGGCGTCCGACTGTGCCGACGCGTGCGCCCTCACGTTCCGCACCTGCAAGGACGCCGCTTGCGAGAAGAGCTACCGCGCGTGCATGCGCGCCTGCTTCAAGTAGGCGGCTTGAGCTTCGGCAGGATGTCGCGCTTGTACATTTGGACGCCGGCGCGAATGGCCTTCGCCGCCTCGAAGGGACCGAGTAGCTCGTCGACCTCGACCAACTTTTTCTCGAGCTGCTTGTAGTCCTCGAAGAAGCGCTTGAGCTCGACGAGCGTATGCTGCGGGACCTCGCGAATGTGCGTGTAGTGGTTGTACGCCGGGTCATCCATGTGGACGGCGATGACCTTGTCGTCGAGGCCCTTGTCGTCGCGCATCTGCATGAGGCCGATGG
Source organism: Polyangiaceae bacterium (assembly GCA_043717125.1). Taxonomy (GTDB): domain Bacteria; phylum Myxococcota_A; class Polyangia; order Polyangiales; family Polyangiaceae; genus Labilithrix. Next base: position 7,752 of record JAYSXP010000391.1, read on the forward strand.
CGCGTGCGCGCATCATGCAGAAGGGGGCGACGGGCTCCTGGCAGAGCACGAGGACGTCGAGCGGGTCTCCGTCGTCGCAATACGTACGCGGGATGAAGCCGTAGTTCGCCGGGTAGTGGACCGCGCTGAACAGGATGCGATCGACCTTGAGCAGGCCGGTCTCCTTGTCGAGCTCGTACTTCACCTTCGACCCTTTGGGGATCTCGATGAACGCGGTGATCGACTCGTCGACGGGCTCGTCGCAGGCGATGTCGTGCCAGGGATGAGTCATGCTGGACCTCGTCTTCAGAATCTCACGGGCCGGCTTCGGCGTCGCCTCCAGCGTCGGGAATCGGTGTCGGAACGGAGGCATTGGGCGCGCGGGGGGCGGCCTCGACCACGACGCGGAGAAAATAGTCCGCGCACGTGCCGTTGTGGATGACGACCTGGTCGGGATTGGTGGCCGAGATCTCCGCAAGATTGCCGGCAGCGATCGTGAAGTTGCCGCCGACTTCGTGGTCGGGATCGGACTGGGCGCTCACGTAAGGAATCACGACGACGGGCGTGCGTCCGCCGAGCTCGTGCAGATCGAAGATCCACACGCGCTGCTTTGGGAAGGGGAGCCATTTGCCGTCGATGGCGCCCGACTCCCATTTGTCGGCCGTGAAGAGGCGCCCTTCGTCGGAGTTCCGGCCGTAGATCTGGACGTCGCCGTCGCAGATGTGGCCGTAGCATCCGGCCTCGAACGACACGGCGCCCATGACGACCGTCCAGAGGGCGACGCTCGCCACGACGCCGTTGCGACTAGCCACCGAGGAGCTCCGCGGCGGCGAGCGCATGGTACGTCAGGATGAAGTCGGCACCCGCGCGGCGGATCGAGGTGAGCACCTCCATCATGGCGCGGTTACGATCGATCATTCCACGGTCGGCGGCGGCGTGGAGCATCGAGTATTCGCCGGACACGTTGTACGCGCCGAGCGGGAGGTTCGAGTGCGCGCGGACGTCCTTGATGACGTCGAGGTACGACAGCGCGGGCTTCACCATCAACATGTCCGCGCCTTCGGCCTCGTCGAGCGCCGCTTCGCGAAGCGCCTCGCGGCCGTTGCCCGGGTCCATCTGGTAGCCGGCACGGTCGCCGAACTTGGGGGCGCAGTCGGCCGCCTCACGGAACGGACCGTAGAAGGCGCTCGCGTATTTCACGGCGTAGCTGAGGAGGCTCGTGCCCTGAAAGCCCTCGGCGTCGAGCGCTGCGCGCATCGCGCCGACGCGGCCATCCATCATGTCGCTCGGGGCGACGACGTCGGCGCCGGCCTTCGCGAAGAGGACGCCCATCCTGGCGAGGACCTCGACGGTGGCGTCGTTGTCGACCTCCCAGTCGTTCTCCTTCGTGGAGCCCGGTCGCTGCCGGAGGATCCCGCAGTGGCCGTGGTCGGTGTACTCGTCGACGCAGACGTCGGCCATGACGATGAGCTCGGGGACGGCGCTCTTCATCTCGGCGATCGCGCGCGGGACGGGGCCGTCGGGGTCGAGGCCCGTCGAGCCGCGATCGTCCTTCGCCTTCGGGAGGCCGAAGAGGATGACGGAGCCGACGCCGCGAGCCTTGATGGCCTTGGCGAGCTCTCGCGCGGCGCTGACCGGCTGCTGATCGATGCCGGGCATCGACCCGATCGGGCGCGGCGCGTCGAGCGCGGCGTTGAAGAACATCGGGTAGACGAAGTCACCCGGTGACAGGTTGGTCTCGCGAACGAGTGCCCGTAGCTCGGGCGTGGCGCGGAGACGACGAGGACGAATCGTGGGGAAACCCATCGCGGGGCGGGAGCATACCTCGTGCGATCGCGGCGCGCGAATACCGCGGATCTTCGCCCTGGATTCTAGAGCTCGAGGACGCGGGTGAGGAGCACGAGCGTCGCCTCGAGATCGGTGCACGTGGGGATGTCGTAGCGGCCGAGCTCGTGGAGGCCGTCCGGGACGTAGGCGCGGCGCGGGTCGCCCGTGATCACGCGCAGACCGGAGCGAGCGAGGCTCGTGAGCCACACCGCAAAGCGCGCCGCATGGGCGCGCTCGTACCAGATGTCGCCCGCGAACACGATGTCGGCGCCGAGCGTGCTCGCATCGGCGCCGACGACATCGGCGCAGGTTGCGTCGAGCGCGACGCCGTTGGCCTCGGCGTTGAGGAGACACGCGGAGAGCGCCAGGGGATCGACGTCGATGGCGCGCACCGAGCTCGCTCCGGCGAGCGCGCAGGCGATCGCCACCAGCCCGCTGCCGGCGCCGAAGTCGACGACGCGGAGGCCGCGCACGGCCTCGGGGTGGTCGAGCACCCAACGAGCGAGCGCCTGACCTCCCGCCCACGGCACGCACCAGTACGGCACTTCGACCCCGAGCCCGTTGAGCCGCGCGAGGGTCGTACGCCAGAGCGGCGTCAGGTCCGTCGCCGTATGGAGCCGTATTTCAGGCACAAAGGGCACGTCCGCGAGCACGGTATGGGTGCGGATGAAATCCGTGCGCTCCTCGGCCGTCTCCACGTTGCCGAGCTTAGCGCACGCGCGGAAGGTGTATTGTTCGCGCCATGAAGTTTCAGCTCGCGGTCGCCGTCGCCACGATCGCCGTCCTTGCGTGCGGCCCCGACGCGCCTCCGGCCGCATCGCCGACCGCGAGCTCCTCGGCCGCTGCCGCTCCTCCTGAACCCGTGCCCGCGCCCGCGCCTGCGCCTGCGCCCGTGCCCGTGCCCGTGCCCGTGCCCGTGCCAGACGGCATGACCACCGGCGTGACCGCCGTATCGAACGAGATCACGACGCCGAACGTCGTCGCGCCGGACAAGGTGATCGCCGCGCTGCGTCCCAAGCTGAACGAGTGCTACCAGACCGGGCTCGCGAAGAACCCGAAGCTCGAGGGCTCGGTCACGCTCTCTGCCACGATCGGGAAAGACGGCAAGGTCGTCGAGGTCACGCCGAAGAACACGACGGGGCTGAGCCCGGCTGTCATCAAGTGTCTCGGTGAACAGCTCAAGGCCGCGACGTTCGCGGCTGCGGGCGGCATGAACTACACGACGTCGATCGACATCCCCGTCGCCTTTTCGAGCCGCTGAGCTCCCGAACGTCGCTCAGGGCTTCACGTTTGCGAACACGCCGCGCGTGCTGGGCGACCACGTGAGGTTCGCCTGGAGCGCGCCGCCGTCGACGGCGGACCACTTCACGTCGCGTCCGGCGTTTGCGACCGGAAGCACCTGAACCTGGCGGAGCTTCAGCGTGCGCAGGTCGAAGAGCGCGCGCCCGATGAAATTCTTCGCCTGTCCGCCGAGCGACGGATGGAGGAAGTTGCCGAGGCTCTCGAACACGACGCCGGTACCGCCGCCGAACGCAATGCCCTTGCGCACCACCCGGACGGGCTTCCACACGTGGGGGCCCTCGCCGAAGACGACGTCGCCGCCGTAGCTCTTGACGAAGTCGCTGCCGACGCGGACGGCCTCGTCCTGATCGGCCGGGCCCATGCTGTGGAGCGAGAGGATGCGAATGTCCGCTTGCGCGTCGCGCATGCTCTCGAAGAGCTCACGCTTGTCGCCCGAGCAGGCCGCTCGCGGGCAATCGGCGCGTCCCATGTACATGCTGCCGAACGCGACGCGGATCGGGTGGCCCTTCACCGTGAAGGTGCGGACGCGTGCCTTCGCGAAGTCGTCGTCGTGGGCGGCCGACGAGAGCCCGGCGAAGAGGGCGCCGTTTTGCGCGCTCAGGCTCTCGATGTTCTTCGCGGACATCGCCGCGCTCGCGACCTCGCCGTGAAGCGACGTGTCTGCAGACGCGAGGCAATCACGGGCATGGTTGTTCGAGAGCCCGAACAGGTTGAAGCCGCGCTGCGTCGCCTGCGTGATGTTCTCGGTGCGCGAAACGAACGCGTAGCTCTTGCCCGGCGAGTACACGCTCGCGAACTCGCTGCACCCGCTACCGACGACCGTCTCCCAGTTGATGAAGCTCAGGTCGCCGCGGTAGCCCTTGCCGCTCGGGTCGAAGCGGTCGAGCGCCTTGCCGAACTCGGCGGCGATCGGCGTCTTCTCGTGCGTGTGGCTCCAGCCCGAGTCGCCCATGCCGCGCACGTCGAGGAGATCGGGGACCGCGGCGGTGTCGAGGGGCGCGGCGGCGAGGGCCGAGGCAGGCGCGGTCTCGTTGGGCTCGTTCATCGCGACGAGCGCGTCCTCGCTGTCGGCCGGCTCGCCGTCGTCCTCGGCGTCGGCCGCGGGCGCGGCGCAGGCGGGGACGCACAGGAGGAGGAAGGGGAGAAGGATGCGGAGGCGGTGGCGAGGCATCGGACCCTTAGTGGGTGCAAAACCTACACCAACGAGAAACGCCGAAAAAAGTTGGGTCCAGGGTCTTCTCCGCTGGATCGTAGGTGGATCGAACGCTCAGGTCGTGTGAGGAGCATTGTGGAAGATGGCGATGCGCGCGATCGT
>JAYSXP010000392.1:0-4235 GCA_043717125.1 Polyangiaceae bacterium
CGTGCTGCGCGTCTTCCTGCACTCGTCGTCGATCCCGCCGGAGGGCGCGAACCGCAGCCGCGTGCGCGACGCCGAGGTCGATCGCCTGCTGGACGAGGGCGAGCAGACCCCCGATCCGGCCGCGCGCCGCGTGATCTACGCGGCGCTCGAGGAGCGCATCCGCGACGAAGCGCTCCTGATCCCGCTGTGGCACGAGGACCAGATCGCCGTGGTGAGCGACCGCGCGAAGACCTTCATTCCGAGCGCCGAAGGTCGCTGGCTGGGCCTCGCCGATCTCCGCTGAGCGCCGCGGCGCCGATCTTGCGTCCCGCAGGCGACGTACAAGATCGACGCCGACGACGAGCCGACGAGCCGACGAAGTTCGTCACCGCCGATACGCCGAAGTCGGTCTACGAGCGTGCAATGCTCGCCCCGTCGTTCACTGCCTAATGGCCACGGCGTTCTGTCTGTCGACGGACGCTACGGGCGTGTTCGACCCGCCTGGCGTTCGACACCCCTGAGCTACGGGCGCGTGGGAGTCGCGGCGGAACGTGCACCGACCGCCCGGCGAGCAACGTGCCACTATTGCAGCGTGTCGCTGTCCACCGCGTAGAGCGATGGGATCAGATCGTAGGGAAGCCACATCGAGAACGAACCCGCGGCGGCGAGCGCTTGCCAGGCCTCTCCCGCGTTGTCGATCCGGAAGAATGCGAGCCCCGGCTTCACCGGGAGCGCGCCCGGCGGGTGGTGCTCGAGCGTGAGGCGGACGCCCTGGATGGCAGCGTTCATCATCTTCCCGAGCTCGCGTGAGGAGCCCATCTTGAAGAGATGAGGCAGCGACTCGCGAAACTCGTTCTCGGGGACCGTGGCGCTCGAGACCGCGAGGAAGAAGTCGCAGCGCAGGAGCTGCGGATCGCTCAGCTGTCCAGTGAAGTACTGATTCGGGTGGGCCACGAGGGGTACCTCGATGTAGCTCTCCGCGATGACGACGCGCAGGAGATCGAGCGTTCGCTCGAACATCACGCCGAAGACCTCCCTTATGGCCAGGACGTTGAAACGGGCGATATCGGTGACATCGGAGTCGGGACGGAACGTCGAGAGTCGGCCGATGAGCTGCGCCAGCGCGAGGTGAGCCTCCTTCGGCGACGTCGAGTCGGCCTTGTCGACGAGCTCGACGAAGAGCGGAATCGTGGTGTTGAGCGCATCGAGCAGCCAGAAACGCGGGGCATCCCGCGCCTGGAACTCGATCGCTGCGGCGTGGCGCTGGCGTCGGCTGATGGACACGGCCTGCTGCTTCGCGACGAGCGCGGCGAGGACACGCCGCATGCCGCCGACCAGGAGCTCCGAAGCGCCGATGCGCAGCACGGGCGGCACGAACGTGGGCTCCTGGATCCAGGCGCCCGACGCACTGCGCACGAGCCGCGCGATCTGGAGGACGTCACGGCGGGCGTCGTCTTCGTGATCGAAGCGGAGCGTGAGCTTGTGACGGAGCCACGGCACGCTCTTCGAGAGCTTTCCCGTCGCGAGATCGCGTGAGGTGGCGTCAGTACGCACGTACCGCGTCGGCTCGTGATCGTTTCCGTCGACGTTGGGGCGGCCATCTTCGATACGCGCGAGCCCTACGAAGACGTCGACGTGCTCCGGGGTGGCCCGCGGGTCCAGCGAGCGCGCGGGCAGCAGGTCGCCGTTCGTCTCGCCGACGAGGATCGGCGTTCCATCCGGAAGGATCGCATCGAGACGCGTCACGCTGACCTGTCCGGCCGCGAGCGCGTGCTCGTCGAGGCTCACCTCGATGACGCCCCAGTCGTATGCGGTGAGCGCTCGCAGTCGGCGGGTGAGGAGCTGCTCGTGGTACTCGTCCTGCGCTTCGAAGTGGTTGGGCCACAGCGCCAGACCATCGGACCACAGGGGCTTTCGCGGACGATTCATCGGATCGAGCTACCTTTCGAGCGAGACGGTGTCGTCGTCCGAGCCAAACGTCACGATGCCGTCGGTGGAGAGAGGGATGCGCGCGCGAAGCGGCGCGGCGCTCGGCGCCCGTCCGAGCAGCGCGCGAGGGCCGAGTCGTGCTCCCTCGTCACCGAGACGGAGGGCGGGCTCGTGACCGTGGGCGACCGTCACCTCGAGCTCGGCGCAGACGAGCCCCGAGGTCATCTGCTCGACGACGTCGGCCAGGATCCCATGGAGACGTCCCTCCGGAGAGAGCGCCGCGAGCTCTTCGCGATCAACGGGGCCGAGGCTGAGCCGCAGGAGGTCGGTCTGGAGCGGTACGTGGCCGCCGAGCAGCGACATTCCAAGCGATGCGTGCTGTCCGAGGATCGCACGCTGGTCGTCGGCGATGGCCACGTCGCGCGCCAATAGATCTTCGATGCGAATGGCATGCATGGGAAGCGCCACCTGCAGCGCCGCATCGAGCGCTTCGGTGACCCGTGGCCTCACGCCGAGGATGCGTCCGAGACCGAGCATCGCTTCGCGGGAGAGCCCCGGGCTCGCGGCGCGCGGGTCCAGGATTGCGGCGGGCGCGAGGCGGCTCCGCGCCACCGCGCGCGCGTGCGAGGTGAAGACGTCGGCGCCGTCAGAACGCACGGCGCGTCCGGGCGAGGTACGGCGATCGGCATCGATGAGAAGCTCGACGAGCCGATGATGAAACGTGTCGTAGAGCACCAGTGCCCGCTCCTCGTCGAAGGCGAGGTCCCTGAGCACGTCCTCCGTGAAGAAGCTCGCGAGCGGTGACTCCGCGCCGACGATACCGAGCACCGGCGTGCGTACCTCGAAGACGCGCCCAGCGTCCGTCCAGCGCTCGCGAAGCTCGCTCACCTCGCTCGCGTGGAAGACGAGGCGCGGGTCGCCGAGGAAGCGGATGCGCGCCGTCGGGTCGAGGCGCGCGAGGTGCTGCACCAGCGAGAAGAGCGGGATCTGCGCGGCGCGCTCGAAGAGATCCATCACGGTCTCGCGCCGCCGCGGGTGCCGAACAGGCGCGGGTAAATGATTCTCTCGCCGTTCGCGAGCTGCAACGTGAGCCTCACCCACTCGTGCGGCTTCAAGGCAGACGCGAGCAAGGCGCTCACGAGCTCGCCGAACAGCTGTACGTCGCCGTGGGACGAGAACGATGCCGTATCGAGCTCGAGCGAGAGCTCGAGGCCGGGACACACCTCGTCGCCTGCGATCGTGGAACCACGGCGCCGCGTGAGACCGCGCAGCGGTGCGAAGGCGTTGGCGTCTGGCTTCGCCTGCGGCCACCCGAACCGTGCCGGCCCATTTAGCAGCGAGAGGAGACGGCCCAGACTCTCGCGCTCGGTGAGCGCCGGAAGGCCGAGCTTGATCCGATGGAACAGCTCCCAAAGACGATCGCCCCCGAAGAGAGGCGGACCTCCGCGCGTCACGGGCGTCACGTTGCGGAACGTCATCGCAACCGGCGAGCGTTCGGTAGCGTGCGAGATGTCGCCGACGGCCAGGCCCGCCGCGCGCGCCGCGCTCGTCGCGAGCACGCGCGCGCGAAGATGCGTATTCAACGGCAACGGCACCGGTCCGTCGTCGTCGAGCAGCGAGAGCTCGAAGTCGATCTCGCCTTCGAGCACCGAGGGGCTGCGACGCACCTCGAAGAGGATCGGTCCTCCGCCCTCGTCGAGATCGCGGAGGACGGCGTCGGGCGTCCAGCGCGTCAGCGCGCGTAGCGAGCCCGGGTCGACGAGATCGACGTCCATGACATCGACGATCCGGTGGTCGGGCTCGTCGGTGCGGAGCACGAAGCGCAGCGGCCCCGCGGGCTCGACGCGTGCCTCGACGGACGCGAGGCTGACCGCCGGTGCGGTGTGGAGCGCGATCGTCGTGGTGTCGATTACGATGGCCGGCGGCAAGGACGCATCGAGCTCGATCACGAGATCGAGCCGACGGACCTCGGCGCCGAGCGACGCGAGCTGCTGCGCACCTGGCAGCGCGACACGACAGAACACGCGCGCGCACGCGAAGTAGTCCCGCAAGGGCGCGAGCGCCAAGGAGTGGCGTTGCTTGCTCGAGTCGCGCACGCGCGGGACGGCGACGACATTCCTGGCGAGCACGATCTCGGTGGTCCCGCTGACCGCACGCACGGCCGTCGCGTGCTCGAGGAGCCACGCGCGGAGATCGAGCGCGCTCGGGAGCGCACCGGTGAGCGCAAGGATGATGGTGTCGCTGCCGACGGCACGCGGCAGCTCGGCGCCGCCGAGCACCTCGAGCGACAGTCGGATCTCGCGGCGCTCGCCGCCTACGACCCGTGC
>JAYSXP010000393.1:0-33478 GCA_043717125.1 Polyangiaceae bacterium
AAGCATCGTCCGAACCCCGGTTCTTGCGCGCCGCCGGCGAAATGCCCAGGCGCATCCGCGAGAAGGACTGGTCGAAGACCCCGCTCGGCCCGATCTCCAGTTGGCCGCAGAGCCTTCGGACGGCACTCAGCATCTGCGTGACCTCTCGCTTCCCGATGCTCCTCTGGTGGGGGGCGGATCTCCACGTTCTCTACAACGACGCGTACATTCCGATGTTGGCCAAGAAGCACCCGGAAGTGCTCGGCGCGACGGGGCGAGATGCATGGGGCGAGATCTGGGACTTCATCAGCCCCATGCTCGACGGTGTCATGCGCGAGGGCCAATCGTCTTGGTCGGAGGATCAACTCCTTCCCGTCAGCCGCAAGGGCTTCGTCGAGGAAGCGTATTTCACGTGGTCCTACAGTCCCATCAGCGACGAGTCGGGCGCCGTTGGCGGCGTGTTCACCGCTGTGACTGAAACGACGAGCCGCGTGCTTGGCGCGCGCCGGTTGCGCCTCTTGAGAGAGCTCGCCGACGAAGCGTCCCATGCGAGAGAAGCAAGGGAGGCATGTGACGTCGCGTTGAAGATCATCGCGAAGTATCCGTTGGACGTTCCTTTCTGCTGGATGTACCTCACCAATGGCGACGAACTCGAGCTCGTGGGCAGCGCTGGGCCGCTATCGAAGCGGCTCGCGGAAGTCGTCGGGCTTCATGAAGACACGCCGCTTGCCGACGTGGCGCGCACGGGAAAATCGCTCGTCCTCGACGACGTCGAAGAGCGCTTCGCCGAGCTCGTAGGAAGCTCCTGGCCAGAGCCGATCGTCAAGGCGTGCGTGCTTCCGATCGTCCGTGCGGGCGAAGAGCGCCCGTGGGGAGCCCTCATCGCGGGCACCTCGTCACGGCTCGAGCTCGACGAAGACTACCAAGCGTTCCTCGGCCTCATGGCGGGTCAGCTCGCGACGACGGTGAATACGGCCCGAGCGCGCGAAGAAGACCGCCGCCGCGCCGAGCAACTCGCGGAGATCGACCGCGCGAAGACGGCGTTCTTCTCGAACATCAGCCATGAGTTTCGCACGCCCCTGACGCTCATGTTGGGTCCCACCGAAGACGCGCTCTCGTCGCCAGAGCGCGCGCTTCGAGGGCCTGAGCTCGAGAGCGTGCACAGGAACGAGCTCCGCCTCCTGAAGCTCGTCAACGCCCTCCTCGACTTCGCGCGCATCGAGGCCGGCCGAATGCAGGCGTCGTACGAGCCCACGGATCTTTCGGCGTTCACGGCCGACCTCGCGAGCTCGTTCCGCTCTGCGATGGAGCGCGCGGGCATCGCGTTCGAGATCGACTGCCCTCCGCTCCCGGAGCCGATCTACGTGGATCGCGAGATGTGGGAGAAGATCGTGTTGAACCTGCTGTCCAACGCGCTGAAGTTCACGTTCGAGGGGGCGATCCTGGTCGCGCTCCGCGTGCTCGACGGTCATGTCGAGTTGACCGTCCGTGATACGGGCGTCGGCATCGCTGAAAACGAGCTACCTCGACTCTTCGAACGCTTTCACCGCATCGAAGGGACTCGTGCGCGGACGCACGAGGGCTCCGGGATCGGCCTCGCGCTCGTCCAGGAGCTCGTACGAATGCACGGTGGTTCGATCCGGGCCACGAGCGAGCCCGGACGAGGGACGACGTTCTTCGTGCGCATCATGCGCGGTCGCGAGCATGTCCCCGCGGAACAGATCGACACGCGAGCGTCGCTCTCGTCGACGTCTCCCGGAGCCGTGTCCTTCGCGAAGGAGGCGTTGCGATGGATCCCGTCCGACAAGACGCCGAGCACGCCGCCTCTCCGCACAGTGTCGCTCGCGCCCGCGATCGCCGAAGAGCCGCGCGCGCGGATCATCGTCGCGGACGATAACGCCGACATGCGGGAGTACGTCGCGCGCCTCTTGTCGGGTCGATACGACGTCGAGACCGCAGCGGATGGCGCGGAGGCGCTACGCGCCGCGAAGAGCAAGCCGCCCGATCTCGTGCTCGCGGACGTGATGATGCCGAACATGGACGGCTTCGCGCTCGTTCGAGCGCTGCGTGCGGAAGAGCACACGCGCGGGATCCCGATCGTCCTTCTGTCCGCACGCGCCGGCGATGAAGCGATGGCCGAAGGCCTTAACAGCGGCGCCGACGACTACATCGTGAAGCCCTTCTCCGCGCGGGAGCTCGTCGCGCGCGTCGACGCCCAGGTCGCGCGCGGACGCTTGCACGCCGCAGAGGCGGCGCATCGAAGGTACCTCTCGACCGTGTTCGAGAGCGCACCCGTGGGAATCGCCATCCTCGAGGGGGCCGAGCACGTGTACACGTCCGTCAACCCACGGTACATGGAGCTGGTTCCGCACAAGCGCCCCGACGAGCTGCTTGGTCGCGCCATTCGCGACGCTCTCCCCGAACTTGCGGGGCAGGGCCTTTTTGAGATCCTCGACAACGTGTACCGCACGGGTGAGCCGTTCGTCGGCCGTTCGTTCCTCGCGAAGCTCGCGCGTGGCGAGGCCGGTGCCCTCGCCGATGTATTCTTCGACTTCGTCTACCAACCCGTCCGAGCCAGCGACGGAGCGATCGGGGGGGTCGTCGTCGTCGGGTACGACGTCACGGATCTCACCCGGGCGCGCCGCGAGGCCGAGGCTGCGAATCGCGCGAAGGACGAGTTCTTGGCGATGCTCGGCCACGAGCTGCGCAATCCTCTCGCGCCTATCGTGACCGCGCTCGAGCTCATGAATCTGCGCGGCACAGCTCCGAGAGAGCGCACGATCATCGACCGCCAGGTGCGTCATTTGAGGCGGCTCGTCGACGACCTGCTCGACGTCTCCCGCATCGCGCGCGACAAGGTCACGCTCGCAAAAGAGGATCTCGACGTTGCGGGGATCATCGCCGATGCCATCGAGACGGCGACGCCCGTCCTCGAACAGCACGCGCATCGCCTTCGCATGAAGGTGCCTCGACCACGTATTTCGTCCGCGGCGATCGCCTCCGTCTTGCGCAGGGGATCAGCAACCTGCTGACGAACGCGGCGAAGTACACCGACGCGGGCGGGACCATCGAAGTGACGGCGACGGACGACGCGGGGAGCGTCGTCATCGCCGTGCGCGACAACGGGCGAGGGATCGACAGTCAACTCTTGCCACGCGTCTTCGACCTGTTCGAGCAGGGCGCGCGGACGATCGATCGGTCTCAGGGCGGGCTCGGCCTCGGGCTCGCGATCGTCAAGAACCTCGTCGCTTTGCACGGCGGATCGGTGTCGGCCGCGAGCGATGGCGTCGGAAGGGGCAGCGTGTTCACCGTGCGTCTTCCTTTGCTCGATCGCGCAGCGCAGATCGACACGAAGCGATCCGAGCATCCGCCGTCGGTGACGCCGACGGGTCTCCGCGTGCTCATCGTCGACGACAACCAAGATGGCGCCGATATGCTCGAGGAAGCGCTCCGCACGATGGGCCACACGACACGCGTCGCCTACGACGGACCTCAGGCGCTCTCGGCAGCTTCGGAGTTCCAGCCCGATATCGCCCTCCTCGACATCGGTTTGCCGGTGATGGACGGATACGAGGTCGCGCAAAAGCTACGCGAAATGCTCAACGGCGGGCCGGAGCTCATCGCGCTCACCGGCTATGGCCAGGAGTCCGATCGCGCGAGAGCGCGCGCGGCAGGTTTCAGCGCGCTCTTGGTGAAGCCCGTGGAGATGGCGAAGCTCGCAAGCCTCCTCGTTCGCCGTCCGTAGACGCCACATCATGCGGAACTCAGCAGGCGGGCCTCACGGTCGCGGCTCAGCTCGGCGTCGCTCGCCGATGCGACGAAGCAGAGCTTGGGAATGATCGATGTGCCGAGCGGGCATCGCGACTCCGCGCAATATCGCCACCCTTAGCGGACGTGCCACCCACGCTGCGGCCGCGAACGACGCGACAACGACGGCCATGAGCGCTCAGCGGCGCGTCCGCGGCGTTCGACAAGGCGGGCTGCGCGGTCGCGATGCGCCCGGGATCTTCGTCGAATCAGTCCGCGAATCGAATGCTTTCGAGGGCATTACCTCGACCTTGCGAAGCGCGTACCCGAGCGACGGCACAGCCGCTGCTTACGTAGCCAGTGCGGTGCGCGATACACGCCACCACCTTCAAGGAGAACATCGATGAGGTCTCACAAGTTCTTGATCGTGAGCGCGACAATGCTCGCGACCACAGCTCTTTCCGGCGTTTCTTTTGCCGACAACACTCCGACCGGAATGCCGGGGAGCATGTCCGATACCGCGCCTTCGACCGGCGCTCCCTCCGTCATCACACCGAGCTCGCCGTCGAGCACCACCAGCGCGACGACGCAGCAAGGTACGACCGGCTACGGGAACACTACGTCGGCCGGAACCGTTCCACCCGCCAGCTCGATGACGACCACCACCTCAGCGGAGGACATGTCTGCCGCGGCTCCCATGCCTTCGCCGACGAGCGCGGCACCGCCGACCGGTGAGACCACGACGGCGTATCAGCGCCGCAGACCCAACAGACCGATCTTGATCACGGGCGGCGCGCTGCTGCTCGGCACCTACGTGACGACCGCAGCCCTCGTGGGTGCGAATGGCCCCGTCGCTGACCACGACCTGTACATTCCGGTCGTCGGCCCCTGGATCAACCTCGCGGACCGCTCCACGGACCGCGGAAACAACACACGCGACACCGTGCTCATCGCCGGCAGCGGCGTCCTCCAGGGTGTCGGCGCGGCGATGCTCATCACGTCGTTCTTCGTGCCCGAAAGCATGCCGAGCGCGCGCATCTCGGCCGGCAACGTCAAGATGCAAGTGACGCCGACCGCTTCGTACAATGCCGCCGGGGTGGGCGCGATCGGCACGTTCTGACCGAGAGACCCCGCGTGAAATCGCTGTTCCCCTGCGCCGGTTGGATAGATTGGCGCGGGGTTGGAACAGGGCCGCTCAGTGGAGAGACGAGCTTGCTGACATCAGGGGCGTGTTGAGCTCCGCAAGTGTCGCCTCGCGGCTCATCGAGTCGATCCCGTCGCGGTGGTCGCCCATAGCTTGATCCTCGACACGATGCGGTCGGCATCGTCATCGGGGGCCAACCATAAAACCGACGCCTTTTTGCGGCGCGCATGCTCTTCGATGACATCTCGGTCTGAATGGCGGATCGCCGTCGAGACCACGAGCATGGCGTCCGGGAACGCATCGAGCACCGCGCACGCAGCGTGAAGATGCTTGGCGTCCGCCCGAGCAATGCGCAGATCGCGTGCAATCGGAAGGCATGCGTCGATGACGTCCGCATCCACACCGAAGAAGACGACTCTGTGTTTGGGCCCCACGAGCCCTTTGTCGCGGTGCTTCACGGGCTTGCTGTCACCGACGCTCAGGACGCGCGGCACGCACGGCTCCATGGGTGAGTGGAGCCCGCAGAACACTGGCGCGCGTCGTTCCGTGCACCGAGCCTCCGGTCAGCCCGATGCGGCGTGGGCGCGCAGCCTCGCTTGCCCAGGCGACAAGGTGTTCCGTGACGAGCGCGATGTTCGCCTCTGAAGCCCACAGAGTGGCTGCGGCTACTCTTGCAGCGTGCTCTTCGACAATGGCGCGATCCCACCACTTCAGCGCCATCGACGCTACGAGCATCGTGGCCCGACCCGTGTTCATGACCGAGCATGCGGCCTGAAGGTGCCTGACCGCCGTGAATCCGATTTTGGCATTCTTGGCGACGGCGACACACTCCGCGGTGAATTGCGGGCCTAGGCCGTACGCGATGAGGATCGGAGACGAAGGCTCGACGAAGGCCGTGCGAAGGCGTGTCAGGGCATCGCGGTTTGGCACCATGCATCCACAACCAGCAAGAAGAGGACCGCGTTCCACCTGAGCGAGGCCGACGAAGCCGGCGCTCTGCTCCCTCGGGCGCCACGCTTGGATAACGGTATCGGCGGGCGTGCCGCGGGCTGCCCCGAAGTCGCATCGGGAGGCGTTTTACCAAGCAATTTCGCATGCTGCCGTAGCGGACCGCACCTGCTCGAACGCAGGCCTTCTTTTCCCCCGTCCGGCGGACGCTTCCCGGGGCGATTCCAAGCGTGATGGTCAGCGCGCGCTCATCCGCGTGCCGGCCACGGCGATCTCCCGCGTCTTGGCGAGCGACGGGAGTGCGCGCGGAAGTCTGAAGAAGAACGTCGTCCCGCGTCCCGGCGCGGTATCGACCCCAATCCTCCCGCCGTGGGCCTCGACGATGCCCTTCGCGATGAAAAGGCCCAGACCTCTTCCCTTGGAAGCTGTTGCCTTCGCCTGGCGATAGCGATCGAAGACATGCGGAACGAGCTCGTCAGAAATGCCCGGGCCGGTGTCTGCAACGGCGAAACGGACGAATGCGTCCTCGGACTCGGTCGTCAGGTCGATGCGCCCACCGGGCGGTGTGAACTTGATCGCGTTGCTCACGAGGTTCGAGAGGACCTGAAGGATACGGTCAGAGTCGCATCGGATGAGGAGAAGAGGATCCGCGGCACCGGCGACGAGTTGCAGCGAGCTCGCCGCCGCGCCATGCGCCATCTCTTCGACGACGTCTTGGATGATCGTTGCGACAGCGGTGGGCTTCGCATCGAGTGCGAGGTGGCCTGCCTCGATGCTCGACATGTCGAGGAGGTCCATCGTCATGCGAGCCATCCGATGCGCCGCGCGATCGATCATCTCGAGGGCGCGCCGATCGCGTGTGCGGCGGTCGTGCTCAGGGCGACGCACGAGGAGGCTCTCAGCCGCCATCGACACCGTGCTCAACGGCGAACGCAGGTCGTGGGACACGACAGCGAGGATGTCCTGCCGAGCCCGCACCGCGTCCTCCGCCGCTCGATGGAGGCGTGCGTTGTCGATGGCGGTCGCGGCGCGGTGCCCGAGCTCCTCCGCCAACGGGAGGTCGTCCGCGGAGAAGCGGCGGCGTGATTCCGCCATCCCGAAGGTAAGCGTGCCGAAGGCAACCCCGCGCACGGTGAGAGGGACGACGACGAGGGACCGCACGCCGCGGTCGCCATGTGCGGAGTCCGCCTCGCGATGGGCAAGGTCGGGGAGCGCATCTTCGCCCACCCACTCGATGAGGACGGGCTGGCCAGTTGCCAACGCACGCGCTTGCGGCGTCGGCCCTTCAATTTCAGACTCCTTCGCCGGATCCGCCACGCGCGTAGCGGTCCCATCACCTCTGACCTCGTCGATGAAGCAGACGTCGGCGAACGACGGTACGGCGAAGCGGGCGACCGCAGTGAGCGTCCTCTGGTAGTCAAGAGACTCACCGAGGCTAGCGCTCGCGTTCGAGAGCAGGCGCTGCGTCCGCTCCGAGCGCTTCACCGCGAGGATGTCGCGAAAGACGACGACCGCACCGCAGAGTCGCCCAGCGCTCCGGACGGGCGCCGCCGTATAGCTCACGGGAATCGCGACGCCGTCGCGGCCCATGAACGAGTGGTCGTCGCATACGAAGCGCGCCTGCTTCTCGAGCGCAAGCATGAGAGGGCACTCCGCACGCTCCAACGTGTCGGAATTCTGCGCTCGAAGGACGTCCGGCGCATAGGTCCCGAGGACGGACGCTTCCGTCCAGCCGAGGAGCTCTTCGGCTGCAGGGTTCAGAAACGTGATCCGCGCGTGAATGTCCGTTGCAAGGACGCCCTCACCGAGGCTTCCCGTGAGCGCGCGCGTGAAGTCGAGTTGCGCCTGGACGCGCGTCTCCGCGCTATCGTGAGTCGCCTGACGATCGATGACGACGGCGATCTGGTTGGCGACCGCGTTGACAAAAAATACGTCGCCTTCGTCGAGCGCCCCCGCGCCTTCGACTTGAAGGACACCGAAGACCCGACCGCGTTCGACGACCAACGGCGAGAGAACAAAGCGAGGATCGCCGGAGAGCGTCGAAGCTGCGGCGTCGCCGGACCGTACCTGTAGTGCGCGCATGGAAGGAGGTGTTGCGCGTCTCCCCTCAACGGCGGCCGGGCCTCCGAACCATGCGTACGCCGAGCGCGCCCGCTCGAGCGCCGCCGTCGATCGCTTCTCGGCGATGTCATCCGTCTTCCACACATGGGACTGCGATGCATCGCGTGCGTCGAGGACGAGCACGACCGTCAGAACGGGCAACGCATGAGCGGCGACGGCGATGACCTTCGGGAGCGTCCGCTCGACGCCCTCGAACCGCATGAGCAGCGTCCCGATCTCGTACAGATGCCGGAGGCGCCGCTCCGCCTGCGTGAACGGCGTCATGGCCGAACCCGACGCTTCTTCGGCTTGGGCCGCGAACCGAGAGAGCCTTCGGTGCCGACGCGCAGACCACCTGCCCCGATGCTGATGTCGTGGGTCTTGAAGTCGTGCGCGCTGCCGCGGGTCTTGACCACGGTGATCGTGGGGCAAAGACCGTCGTTGCCGTCGCGATAGCGCATCATGAGAAGGTTGTCCGCGATCGGAGACACCCCGCGATCGGTCACCGTGCCGCTCGCTTGCAGCGTCTGCGTCTCGAACGTGAGGACACCCGTAACGTCGAGCTCCTTGAAGCGCGAGACGAGGCCGTCGACGAGCTGACGATGCTCCGACGCCCCCTGCTCGCTCAAGAGATGGCTCGAGCCGTCGAGCACGAGCCGCCGCGTCTTCCGCTGGCCGATCTTGTCGGCAAGCATGGCGAGAACCTGGTGCGGTCGCAGCCGCTCACGCGCGAGATGAACGATCTCGACGAGCCCGTTTTCGAGTGCCGCCTCGAGCGGCAGGCCGAGGCTGCGCGCCATCCCGCGCAGCTGCTCAGGGCTCTCTTCGAGCGAGACGAACAGCCCGCCGTCCTTCACCTTCGCTCCTTCGAGGAGGAACTGCATACCGAGGGTGGACTTTCCGATGCCGGCGCTGCCCGCGACGAACGTCATGCTGCCTTGAATCAGACCTCCGCCGATCAACTCGTCCAGCCCGGGAACTCCGGTCTCGAGCCGCTCGGAACCCACCTTCGTTCGAAGTGGCGCCTTCGGAGATTTGGCCTCGTACCGAGGAAACACGGTGATTCCGCCCTCCCCAATGAGCATGTCGTGCCGCCCCTTCAGGTGAGCCGTATTCCGTAATTTGTACACTTCGAGATACCGCTGGCGTTTCAGCCCCTCCGACGTCGACGACAGGAGGATCACGCCGTCGACGACGGTCTCTTCCACGCCGAACCGGCTGATCGTTTCGCTGCCATAAGGAATGTCGGTCGCGAGGAAGCCGACCGCCTGAGCGTTCTGGACGAGGCTGGCAATTTGAAACGTTTTCTCGCGGGCGATCTGCGGATCCTTCACCTTGTGGAGGAAAACCGAGAGCGAATCGAGCATGACCCGCTTGGCCCCGAGCGCTTCGATCCGCTCGCGCATCATTTCCAGATGTCCCTCCACCAAGATCTCCGGCTGCGGAATGAAGACCATCTCGACCATCCCGCGCTCGATCTCGCGATCGAGGTTCCACCCGAGCCCTCGTGCCGAGGCCCGCAGGCGTTCCTCGGTCTCCTCGAACGAGAAGACGATTCCCTTCTCGCCGGCGATGGCGCCGCGATACACGAACTCGAGGGAGAGCATCGTCTTGCCGGTACCCGCTACGCCGGCGATGAGCAGGCTCGAACCCTGCGGAATGCCCTCTCCGAGCAGCTCGTCGAGCTTCGAGATCCCCGTCTTGCATCGTGGTCCGCTCCGCCCGCGGTCCTCGCGCTGAATGGTGACGCGCGGCGCGAAGACCTCGACGCCCGCCTCTCCGATGGTGAACGGATGCTCGTCGCGGCTGTGGTCCGTGCCACGCATCTTCACGATCTGCATGAAGCGCTGCTGCTCGCCGGACTCCAATCGCTGCATGACCATCACCAGGCCGTCGACGATCGAAAAGAGCGGGTTGGTCTCGATATCGTGAGCTCCGTACTCCCCGATGAGGAACGTCGTCGACTCCCACGCCATGAGATTGATCGCGAGCTCGTAGGCGAACTTCCGCAGCTCCTCTTTCGAGGTCGTGAGGTCGTCGAAGACCTTGAAGCTGTCGATGACGACCATCGCCGGCTTGACCCTCTTCAGATGAGCCATCACGAGCTTCGACACCTCGTCCACGCCTTGCGTCCGCAGGATGATGCCGAGATCGACGAACTCCACGCCACCAGTGAGCTTGGTGCGGTCGAAAAAGCCGAACTGGCTCATGTAGCGAAGCGTCTTCGCCGTCGGCTCCGACAGCGTGTTGAAGTAGAGGACGCGTTCGTTGGGTGAGGCGTGGTGGAAGCAAATCTGTTGCACGAGGGTCGTCTTGCCTGCGCCCGGCGTGCCACCCACGATGGTGGTCGAGCCCTTTGGAAACCCGCCGTTCAAGAGCGCGTCTAGGTTCCGAACTCCGCTCGAGACGCGGGCGATTTGCTTCTTCTTCATTGCGTTCATGGCGCAGATTCCTGATCGGTATCAAGGTCGGCGGAGAGTTCGGCATGCAGCCCGGGCGTGAGGACATCTCCCGTCAACCGGCCCAGCACCACGAGTAGCTCGACGAGGACGAAGTGGATCGCTGCGTCTAGCTCGCGAGGATCGAGCGAGCCTGCGTCTCGTTGGAGCTCCTCACAAGACACACCCTCGGGCTCGAGCCGAAGCGCAGCCAAGAGCGGGTGGTGCTCGGCGGCATCGTGGAGTACGCGATCGCCGATCGCCGTGAGAGTGATGTCACCGAGCGTGATGCGAGCGCGTTGCCATACCGCACGAAAGGCGCGCTCGAAGGCGTGGAGTATCGCGGCGACGGGCGCACCTTCACAGACACGTGCTCGCCACGCCTCGACGCATGCTGCGTGGTCGTGCTCGTCGATCATGGACCCCTCGCGCACGCGCTCGCATCGCCGGATGCAACCGCCAGGATCCGGGTACCACGGCGATTTGCAGAAGCCACGTCCCAACACCGCCTGAGACTATTTGCCCCCCCCGATAGCGAGGCATTATGCCAATCGGCTATGCAACGAGCGAAGCGGCGCGATGGCGGTGTCATCATACGGTTCATGACGCTGGCCACCGTGCTTGTCGTGAGCGACGAGCACACCGGGGCCGCCGTGCGAAGTGCGCTCGCACACACGTTTGCGTGTGAGATGGCCACCACCGGAGACGCAGGACTCGCCGCTTTCGGCCGAGGCCCGATCGACGTCGTCGTCTCGGATGAATCCGTTGCTGACATCCGCGGGCTCGATCTCCTCGATACCATCCGCTCGCGGAGCCCGACCGTGCCATTCATCCTGCTTGGCGGCGCGGGCGACGTGGAGAGCGCGACGGAGGCGGGAAGGCGCGGCGTCTTCGAGTATGTCGTCAAGCCTCTTGACGGCTTGACGCTGTCGCGTTGCGTGCAGCGCGCCGTCGTCGTTCGCAAGCAGCACCTCGCGAAGGGCGTGAGCGACGTGGGCTCACTACCCGGCACGATGATCATCGGGAGCTCCCCACGGTTCATGGCCACTCTCGAAGCCATCGACCGCGCAGCCCAGTCAGCCGCTCCCGTGCTCCTGGTTGGCGAGACCGGGACGGGCAAGGATCTCCTGGCGGCGCGTGTCCATGCGCTCGGAGCCCGGCGGCATCGCCCCTTCGTCGTGGTCAATGCGGCCGCGCTCCCGGCAAACCTCCTCGACAGCGAGCTCTTCGGCCATGTCGCTGGCTCGTTCACCGGCGCCACACGCGCGCGGCGTGGGCTGATCGCCGAGGCCGACGGCGGCACGCTCTTCCTCGACGAAATCGCCGATCTTCCGATCGATCTCCAAGGAAGGCTCTTGCGCGTCATCGAGAGCGGACAGGTGCGTCCAGTGGGCGCCGATCACGAACGGACCGTCGACGTCCGCTTTGTCGCCGCCACGCACTGCGAGCTCTCCGTGGCCGTCGCCGAGAAGCGATTCCGTGAGGATCTCTTCCATCGCCTGAATGTTCTCGCCGTGCATGTCCCTCCGCTGCGTGAGCGCACCTTCGACGTACGTGCGCTGATCGACCACTTCTTCCAGCGCGCGCTCGCGAAGAGCCCGCGTTCGCCAGTCCGCGATTTCGCGCCGGCCGCGTACGAACGCCTTCTGCACGCGCGCTGGCCGGGCAACGTGCGTGAGCTGTCGGCAGTCGTCGAGCGCCTCGTCGTCTTCGGGCATCGACCGCGCATCGAGCTCGCGGATCTCGAAAACGCTGACGGCGCGCTTCCCCCGGCGGCGGTACCCGAGGAGATCCTCTCGCTCCGCGAGCTGTCGCTCCGCCACGTCGATGCCGTCCTTGCGAAGACCGGAGGCGACAAGGTAAAGGCCGCGGCGCTTCTCGGTATCGACCTCTCGACGCTCTATCGCTGGAAGCGCCGCGAGCTCGCGTGAGCTCGCGCGATACGCCGGGTGTCGCGCTCGTGACATTGCCGAACCTCGCGATCGTGGGCTCGACCTCTCTCGTCTTCGGCTACTCCGTGCTGGGAGCGGACGGCGGGATCCAAACCTCGCGAGCTGAGACGGGGGCGGCGGAGCACGCCGCGCCGAACAGGTTGCGACGGCCCACTTGGTATCTACCCCGCGATCTCCCTCACACCCTCGAGCAGCACGTCGATCTCCTCCGACGTGTTGAACAGGTGCGGGCTCGCACGCACCGTGCCGGGCAGTTGGGCTCGCGCATGCAGCACGTGCGTGCAGTGGAATCCCGCCGACACGCAGACGCCGAACATGTCGCACAGCGCGCGCGCCACGCTCTCCTGGGTCATCGCCGGCGCATCGACCACGAACGTCGCGAGCGCGATGCGCTGCTCGTACGGCAGCTTCTTCGCGAGGACCCGCACGCCCGGAATGTCCGAGAGCCCCTCGAACAGGTACTTGCTCATCGCGAGGTCGTGCTCGCGGATGACATCCATCCCGATCGCGCGCATCCACTTCACGGCTGCGCCGAAGCCGATCGTCGCCTCGATCGCGGGTGTCCCGGCCTCGAACTTGAACGGCGCATCGCGCGGCACGAAGCCGCCGACGTCGACGTCGTTGTTCAGGGAGACCATGCCGCCGCCCACCTGGTAGAGCGGACACTTCGCGAGGAACTCCTTCTTCCCCCACAGGATGCCGACGCCCGACGGCCCGAACGCCTTGTGCGACGAAGCCGCAAGAAAATCGATGCCGAGCCTCGTGACGTCGAGCGGGAGGTGCGAGAGCGACTGCGCCGCGTCGAGCAGCACCGGCACGCCGTGCTTCTTCGCGATGCGAACCACCTCCTCGACGGGAGCGATCGCGCCGGTCACGTTCGATACGTGCCCAATCGAGATGAGCTTCGTCTTCGACGTGATGAGCCCCTCGATCGCCTCCCAGCGAGGAACGCCGTCCTCGTCGATCGGGACCGGGACCGGTTTGCCGTGCATGCGCCACGGGATCCAGTTCGCGTGGTGCTCGCTCGCGGGGAACACGACCTCGTCCTCGGGACCGAGCTGGAGCCCGTTCGCGACGAAGTTGATCGCCTCCGTCGTGCCGCGCACGAGGACGATCTCTCCGGGGTTCGCCCCGATGAGCGCAGCGACCTCGCGCCTCGCGTCGTCGAAGAGGCGCGTCGCTTCCTCGCCGAGCGAGTGGACGCCGCGGTGCACGTTGGCGGTCGACCGCTCGTAGTAGTTCACGACGGCGTCGATCACGGGACGCGGCTTCGGCGTCGTCGACGCGTTGTCGAGGAACACCAGCGGCCGCCCCGAGAGCTCGCGCGTCAGCAACGGAATCTGTGGGCGCACGCTGCGTGCGTGTCGATCGATCGCTTCCTTCATCGTTCGACTCCTTCGAAGAGCTCGTAGCCCGTTTGCGGCGCGAGGCGCCGAGAGATGCGGTACTTCCCGTTCGGCTCGACCGCAATGGCCGTCGCCGGTCGCGCGGTGATCGTCATGCCCTCGAGCAGGTGCGCGAGCGCCTTTTGCGCGGCCTCCGGAGACCCACCGACCACCTCGAGCTCCACGTTTGCCGCGTCACGCTGCACGACCTGGTACGCGCGCGGTGAGGACGCAGCAATGGCGCGGTCGATCGCGCCGGGCGTGACGATCGCGCCGTCGGGGCGGATCAACGCATCGTCCAGCTTGCCCTCGACGCTCGCCAGCGGCGGCACCGTGGTGAACCGCGAAGGGCCGTCGGCCACCTGCACGAGGTCACCGAGCACGTAGCGCACGAGCGGCTGCACGTCGCGATCGAGCGTCGTCACGACGACCAGCGCGACGCTCTTCGCGCCGGGCGTCGGCACCTTGGCGCGTAGAAGCTCCACGTGCGTGGTGAAAGGTGCATGATGCATCAGCCCGTCGTCGCCCTCGACGAACAGGATGCCGGCCTCGCGAGCGCCGTAGATCTGCACGACGTTCTCCGGTGTGAAGACACGCGCGAGCGCCTCGCGATGCGCGGCCGTCGCAAGTCCGCGGGTCAGCCCGACGAACCCGCGAACATCGAGGCGCCGCCCGAGGACCGCGGCGTGCCGCGCGAGCACATCGAGGTAGAAGGGGTCGGCGAGGAGCCCGTTCGTCTCGTGGCGCGCGAGCTCGTCGAGCATCCGCGTCATCACCGACTCCGACCAGAACGTCGGGTCTTGGCGCGAGTTCAGATGGAGCCGATTACCCTCGAGGCGCTCCTCGTATTCGGGGTCGCCCGAGCCGCAAGAGCCGGTGCCGCGCTCCGGGACCCAGAGCACGGCATCACGGTACGCGTGGCCCACCCCGAGCGCCGACGCCGCGATCGGGCTCGCGCCGAGCGCACGTGCCTCCTGCGCGCGCCACCATGCGCCGTCCCACAGCAGCCGGATGCGCGACTCGGCGAGTCCGGTCTCGACGACCGCCAGCTTCCCCGATGCGAGCTCCGCCTTCGCGTCGCGCCCCTCGGGCAGCCATGACTTCGGGAGCGTCGGCCGGATCTTCGCCGGCGTGAGCAGCGGCAGCGCGGCGAGCGCGCCCTCGAGCTCGGCCGCGTCGGCGGGCGCGGCGAGGCCTTGTTTCACGTAGAAGGGGACGTTCGTAAGCGCACCGCGAATCGCGCGGACGGTGCGGAGTGCATGCTCGGCATCCTGCGCCACGCGCGCGTGGATCTCGTCGAAAGGCGGCATCGTGAGCGGGCAGATAGCACAGGCCCGCGGCGCCGCGAACGTGCGCCAGCCCTGCTTCTACGTTGCGACGCGTGCGCGTCTCGTGAGGCGGTGCTCCACGACCCAGAACAGCGGGATCAGGCAGACGCTGAGCCCGATCGAGACGTAGGCCGTGCCGTCGACGCCGACGAGCTTGTGATCGGGGAGCTCGGTGAGAAACCGTGCCGACGCGAACGCGCCGATCGCCGAGGCGAGATGCTGGACCGACGACTGGATCGAGCCGAAGCGTGCGCGCTCGTCGGGCAGCGGAACCTTCGAGGTCAGCGTGTTGTACGAGACGTTGCGGAACGCCATCGCGAGCATGAAGAGTACGAAGATCGCCATCACCGGGAACGCCGGCGGCACGCGGGCGAACCCGAGGAAGATGACCGTCGACACGAAGACCGTGCCGAACGTCGCGATGCGCGCCGAACCAAAGCGATCGACGAGCGTGCCGACCCCGCGCATCGCGACGAAGCTCACCGCACCGCCGAACAGGTAGAGCAGGCCGAGCTGAGCACGCGGGTAGCCGAGGTTGTAGAGCAGGTACGGCGCGATGTTCGGGATTAGGATGAAGCTCGACGCCATGACGAACGCCGTCATCACGAGCGAGAGCAGCACGTCGGACCGGAGCATCTCGAGGAGGTCTCTCCCGAACGGCCGCTTCCGCGCCAGCGCGAGGTGCCCGGCCATCGAGGGGAGCGCTGCGCTCGTGTACACGGTGATCAGCGCGCCGATCACGGCGACGGCGATGAACGGAAGCCGCCAGCCACCCTGACGCGCGAGCTCGAGCCCGGCGGGTACCCCGAGGATCGACGCGATCGAGAACGCGCCCATGACGGCGCCCATTGCGCGACCGCGGCGGTCGGGAGGGATGACGTCGGCGATGATCGAGTAGGCGAGCGACGTCGCCGGACCACCGAACGCGCCTGCGATCACTCGTGCGAGCATCAGCGTCCCGAGGCCTCGCGCGAACGCGCCTGCGAGCGTGCCCAGCACCAGCCCGATCATCGCGACGAGCAGCGCCTTCTTGCGATCGTAGCGATCCAGAAAGAACGCACCCGCGAGACCGGTGACGCTCGCCGCGGCCGTGTAGCTGCCGCCGACGTAACCGATGTGCGAGACGGGGATGTCGAGCGCCGTCGCGAAGTCCGGGCCGAGCGGCATCACGATCATGAAGTCGAGGATGTTCACGAACTGAACCGCGCCGACGCAGAACACGATCGCACGCTCGGACGGCGCGCCGCGGGAGGACATCGAAGCCACTCTATACGTGCGCCGCCGGCCTCGGTCACGCGAGGTGCGGCGTCCCGAAAACTTGGCCTGTCGCGGGTGGACCCGATAGCGGATCGTCATGGGCAAGCGCATTTGCTTCGGGGGCCTTCTCATCGTCGTCGCCGCATGCAGCGGACAGGTCGGCACGGATCCGGTCGCGTCCAGCGACGGGGTCCCGGCGCCGCAACGCGAGGGTGATCAGGGCCTCTACCAACCCACGAGCACCGGTCCCGACCACATCGCGGACGG
Organism: Polyangiaceae bacterium; assembly: GCA_043717125.1. Classification (GTDB taxonomy): domain Bacteria; phylum Myxococcota_A; class Polyangia; order Polyangiales; family Polyangiaceae; genus Labilithrix. The sequence continues at coordinate 16,546 of JAYSXP010000393.1, forward strand.
CGTCGGCGCGCCTAGCGCCATCGTGATGACCGACGATCGCGTCGTGTTCACCACCCACACCACCAAGATCGGCGGCGAGCTCGTCGCCGCGGGCGGACTCTTCGTCGCGGACAAGCACGTCGGCCCCGCGCTCCTGATCTCCGCGGATCGCCAGGGCGCGTCGTTCGACGCGCTTGCGACCGACGGCACGACGGCGTTCGTCGCGACGAGCGACGGTCGCGTGCTCGGCACGCCGGTGACGGGCGGTGCCACGACCACGCTTGGGACCCTCGAGGCTCCCGCCGTCACGCTGACGACCTTCGGTAATTACGTGTACTTTGCAACGAATGCCGGCAAGGTTGCGCGCGTCGCCAAGGCGGGCGGCAGCGTCGAGCCGCTCGCCACCATCACGGGCGCCATCCGCGGGCTGCAGGCCGACGACGCTGGCGTCTACGTGGCGACCGGCGCGGCGGAAGAGACCCCGGCGGGTATCGTCCGCGTGCCGCTCGACGGGAGCGCCGTGAAGGTCCTGACCACCGGCGGCGAGCCCTGCGCCATGATCCGCTACGGCCGTCGGCTCTTCTGGACGAGCCTCACCGCGCCGGCCCGCACCGACGCGACGAAGCTCGGCAAGGGCGAGATCCTCCGGCTCTCGCTCGACGGCGGCGAGGTCGCGACAGTCGCCTCGGGCGCGTTCGCCGCGTGTGCGATCGCTGCCGACCAGGACAGCCTCTACTTCGCTACGACCGTCCCGAACGCGCTCCCCGTGAAGTCCGGCGACGCGACCGGCGCGCCGGCCAGCGGGCTCGGGCTCATGCGCGCGCCCATCGCCGGCGGCCAGCCGGTCGCCATCGCGGAAGCCGCACGCGCCCTCGCACAGCCCGGAGCGGTCGCGGTCGATGCCACGCACGTCTACTGGCTGACGCAGTCCGCTGTGCTTCGCCTCAAGAAGTGAGCACAGAGCTCCTGGGGCGCGCTTTGCTACGCTGACGCGACCCGATGTCTTGGACGATCGATTCCTGGAAGGACAAACCTCTCGCCCAAGAGGTCGCCTACGACGACCCCGAGGCGCTCGCGAGCGCGGTCGCGAAGCTCTCGGAGCTCCCCCCGCTCGTCACGTCGTGGGAGGTCGAGCGCCTCAAGACATCGATCGCCGAGGCTCAGCTCGGCAAGCGCTTCGTCCTCCAGGGAGGCGACTGCGCCGAGACGCTGCTCGACTGCAAGCCGACGATCATCGCAAACAAACTGAAGATTCTCCTTCAGATGTCGATGGTGCTCGTGCATGCCGGCAAGAAACCGGTCGTGCGTGTCGGGCGCCTCGCCGGCCAGTACGCCAAGCCCCGGTCGAATCCGACCGAGGAGCGTGGTGGCGTCGTGCTGCCGAGCTACTTCGGTGACCTCGTCAATCGCCCCGACTTCACCGCCGACGCGCGACGCACGGACCCGCGCGCGCTGCTCGACGCCTACTCACACGCGGCGCTCACGCTGAACTTCGTGCGCTCGCTGACCGCTGCCGGCTTCGCCGACCTCCATCATCCCGAGTACTGGGATCTAGGCTTCTTCACGCGTTCCGGCCTGCCTCCGGAGCTGCGCGAGGAGTACAAAGCGACGACGGCCAGACTGTCCGAGGCGCTCCGCTTCATGGAGGCGCTCGGTGAGATGACCGTCGACGAGCTCTCGCGGGTCGACTTCTACACGAGCCACGAAGGCCTCAACCTCCACTACGAGGCGGCGCAGACCCGCAAGGTCCCGCGTCGCGAGGGGCACTACCTCCTCACGACTCACATGCCCTGGATCGGGGAGCGGACCCGCGCGCTCGACGGCGCGCACGTCGAGTTCTTCCGCGGCATCCAGAACGTCGTCGGGGTGAAGGTCGGGCCGAAGGTCGACCCGCAGGATGCGGTGAGGCTCTTCACCCGCCTCAGCCCGACGAACGAGCCAGGCAAGCTCGTGGCCATCACCCGGATGGGGGCCGCCGACGTCGAGCGCTCGCTCGCGCCACTCGTCGAGGCGGTGACCCGCGCCGGACGCCGCGTCCTCTGGATGTGCGATCCGATGCACGGCAACACCCAGGCGACTTCCACCGGCATCAAGACGCGCAACTTCGACGACATCCTCCGCGAGATCGAGCGCTCCTTCGCGATCCATCGTGAGATCGGCACCGAGCTCGGCGGCATTCACTTCGAGCTGACGGGCGAAGACGTCACCGAGTGCGTGGGCGGCGGGATCAGCGAGGCCGATCTCGACAAGAACTACGCGAGCGTGTGCGATCCGCGCCTCAACTACCGTCAAGCGCTCGAAATGGCGTTCCGGATCGGCAGCTGGATGGGCAAGCCGCCGCGATGAGCTGATGTTTCCGGGCATCGACCCGTGGAGCCGGTTGCGCTTTCCTTCGTCATTTTGGGGGTTTTGAGCGCAAACGTGCCACGGTCACAATCCGCGTACTTACTGTGGAATAGACTGAATGTATGTTCAGCTGTAGCGAGGAAACGACACCCAGCGCCTTGACCGCGCCGAGGGGGCCGTTGTAGCGATGTAGGCCAACGCCGGTCTCAGACCCGCGTTTCGAGAAGTAAGCCAATGATGAGGTTCGAGACACGCATGGGCAGTCGCATGAGTTGGCCGCAAATTCGGCAGAGCGACGAGTACCGAGGGCGCTGGGTCGCTCTCGACAACTGCCGGTACGACGGGAAGACGGCCCAGCCCGTCGAAGGGACGATCATCGACGCCGACGAGGACCTCGTCGAGCTCTGCACGCGGATCCGCCACAGCGAGAACAAGCACTGCGCGATCCTCTTCTGCGACGAGTCGCCCCAAGAGTCGCCTGCGCCGAGCTCGGTTCGCCGGCCTTCCTACCCGCCCGCGCAGCACTGAGCCGATCGGCCCCGCCGCCCGGGCCACGCTTCCGCGCTACTCCTTCTTCGTCGGCCGGGCCTGACTTGGAAGCGGAAGCGGCGCGTGCGGACGCGCATTCGGACGTGAATCGCCGGAGGGCGACCCTTCTGCACCGGGGGGTCGGACCGGGGACGCGATCGGCATCCGGGGCGCGGAGATCGGAGGGATCGGCATTCCCGGCCGCCCTTTGGGTGGAGCGGGCAAGGGCAACCGGCCCGCGGACGGCGGCGGCAAAGGCGCCGGGAGTGGCAGGCGACCGCCTGACGGAGACGCGGCCGGAAGCCGCCCTGCGCTCGGAGCGGCCGGGCTGGGTGCCGCCGCGGGAACGCCGGTGCTGCTGTCTGCCGCCGCGGCCGACCGCACGATCCGAGGCCCCGAAGGGCGACCGCCGGGGATGTCGAGCGCCGGGCGCGCCGCAGCCATCCGCTGGCTCGAGGCCAGCGGAGAAGGACCCGAGGCGACGATCGGAGCGATGGGCATCGAGCGCGCGGACGGCGGAGGCAGCGGCGCGGGTACCGATGGCGGCGGGGGTTCGGGCTCCTCCCGACGGCGGAGCATGACGCGCGGCTTGGCGCCGGGCGGCAAGGCCACGCCGCGCTGGGCCCGCTCCGCCTGCCCCCGCTCCGCCTGTCCCGCCACCATCGGCGCCGGCATCGCTTCGGGAGGGACGGTGTCCGAGGCCGAGCCCGCGAATCCGGCCACGCTCGCGTCGACGTCGTCGCTCTCAAACTCGTCCATGTCGACCTCGATGTCGAACGACACGTCGCTCTCGGCGGGGCGCACCCCTTCACCGAAGCGAGCCTTGGCCTTGCGGATGTGACGCTTGTACGTCCCGTCCTCGATCTGCCGGCAGATCCGCACCCAGTGCATCGCGTACGTGTTGAACTTCTGCGTCACCACGTTGAAGCGGAAGCGCATCGCCGTGTTGCGGATCTGCTCCTTGCGAACGAGCATGAAGCGACGGTCGACGTCCTTGCGCGGGACGCTCGGCTCGAGCTTCTCGAAGCCGAGGAAGTACTGCTCGTAGAGGTTGCGCAGGCGATCCACCCGCTCCTCGAGCTCCCCGATTGCGATCTCTTGCTCTTTGGGGGTCACGTCAACAGGGCTCCGCGCGCTTTCTCAAGTCTCTCGGAGGTAGCCCGGAGAGTAAAGCCTCACGGTCCTCAGAGTGGCGTGACCTTCACGTTGTCGAAGCACACCTTGGCTTCCCACTCGTTGAAGCCGAAATGATCGTGGCCCTGGCCGGCCAGGGGGGAGGGGTCGTTCCACGTGAGAAAATCGATCCCGTCGACCGACCACCGCACCGTCTTGCCGTCGGTACGCTCGACCTTGAAGTGGTAGGTCTGCCCCTTCTGGACAGCGCGCTGGCGCGGGTCGTCGGAGTCCTTGTCGACGTGGATTTCCTTGCGATCGGTGCCGTGCTCGCTGAGCCGAGCGAGGACGTGCTGGGTGTTCTTCCAGCCGCCGAGGATCGCGAGGTAGCTGGTTGCATTCGTGTAGGAGGTGCCCGTCGCATACGTGGCGCCATCGCCCCAGACCTCGGTCTTCAGGTCGCCGTCATCCGTGAAACCGGTGGCGTCGAACTCGATGCGGGCGTTCACCGGAAGGGTGCGATTCAACCAGATCCCGTGGTTGTGGGCGTTCTGGACGCAGAGCTTGCCTCCCTCGACCCGCCACGCGCTCGTCTTCATCTGGACCCAGTTGGGGCCGAGGTTGCTCCGGTCGACGAGCGGCGTGATGACTGCGGCCCCCGAATCGGTCGACGCCTCGGCCGTGCTCGCCTCACTGGCCCCGCCCTCGCCCCAGAGGGCTCCCGCTTCGCGCAGGCCGAGAAGCTGCGTGGTCCCACCCTCGGGCGCGCCGGCCTCGAAAGCTGGCCAGGGCGTGCTTTCGCCCGAATCCGGCCGGTCGAACGTGTCCTCGAACGCGGCCGTCATCACGTTGAGGGAGGGCTTGAAGCTCGAAACCGTCGCCGGCGCGGCCCCTGCGTCATAAGGCGGGGCGCTCCCGCTGGGGACACAGGCAACGAGCGCGGCACCCGACAACACGACGACGTGAAAGGCCTTCACGGCGCGGTTTCTACCACAGAGCCAAGGATCTTTAGGACCCCCGTGCGGCCTCTGGTAAAAACCCCGACGCCATGCACCCGATTCTCTTCCGCATCCCGCTCCCGCATATGCCCTTGAAGCTGTGGTGGGCGCTCGCGGCCGTCGCGGCGATCGCTCTCGTCTACGCCTTCCTCGGTCAGCGAAAGGGCGACCGCAGCACGGTGTTGATCGCGATGGTCGTGGCCATCGGGGCGGGCGTGGCCGGCTACGTCTTCCGCGAGACCAAGTACGAGGCCGCGAACCTGCCGATCTACTCGTACGGCGTGATGCTCGGGCTCTCGCTCGTCGTCGGCTGGTACCTCACGTTGACGCTCGCCGAGCGCGACGGTCTGCCAAAGGAGACGATGGCGAACTGCTACGTCGTCACGGCCATCGCCGCGATCATCGGCTCGCGCGTTCTCTACATCGTCACCAACATGGACGAGTTCCGCGTCAACCAGCACGACGCGACGAGCGCGCTCGACTTCGCGAGCTTCTTCGCCCTGAGGCGCGGCGGTCTCGTCGCGTACGGCGGCTTCCTCGGCGGCTTCCTCGGCAGCTGGATGTACCTGCAGAAGCAGAACATCCGCCTCTTGCCGTGGGCGGACGTCGCGGTGCCGAGCCTCGCGTCGGGGCTGCTCATCACGCGCATCGGCTGCTACCTCTTCGGCTGCGACTTCGGCACGCGTCTCTCTCCGACCGCGCCCGTGTGGCTCCAGAAGCTCGGCACCTTCCCGCACTGGACGAGTGGCACGCTCGACGGCGGCGGTGACGGCGCCCCCGCGTGGTCGAAGCACCTCGCCGCGGCCGAGCACGGCACGCCCGCGTACTCCGAGCTCATGAAGCTCAATCACTCGTGGCCCGTGCACCCGACCCAGATCTACGAGTCGCTGGTCGGGCTCACGCTGCTCGTGATCCTCCTGTGGCAACGCCAGCACCAGAAGTTCCGCGGGCAGATCTTCTTCCTCTTCGCGTTTGCGTACGGCTACCTTCGCTTCCTCATCGAGATGCTCCGCGACGACTCCGAGCGCGGCGAGTTCGGGACGTTCCCGCTGCACCTGTTCATCCCCGGTGCGCTGGCCGTCATGGCTCTCGCGTTCGTGTTCGGCATCTCGCTCGGCATCACGAACCTGCGCACGCGCACGGTCGCGCGCGTGCTGGCGTTCGTGCCGCCGGTGGTCGCATACGTGATGCTCGCGCCGGCGAAGTTCGGCGAGGTCACGCAGGCGCACCCGTCGACGAGCCAGTGGATCGGCCTCCTGAGCGGCCTCGTGTGCGCGTATTTCTACGCGCAGGCCTGGGAGGTCGCGCGCAAGAGCCCGAAGGCGGCGATGAGCCTCGAGTCGCTCGGCGACCTCACGCCGTCGAAGGACGAGGGGCCGGCGCGTAGGCGTCGGGACGAGGACGAGGACGAGGACGAGGACGGCGAGACTGCGGACCGCGACGCCGAAGAAGCCGCGGCGGACGCCGAGGCCGAGGCGCGCCCGAAGAAGAAGAAGGGCAAGAAGAAGAAGGGCCTCAGGGCGCCGGCGGCGACGGGCGTGGATGCCGACGCCGAAGAGGGCGCGAGGGCCGACACCGACGCCGAGGCGGACGAAGAGTCCGACGACGGCGACGAGAAGCCCGAGAGCGAGAAGGTCGAGGCCGCCAAGAAGGACGCGAAGGCGGACAAGGACAAGGCAGAGAAGACCGACAAGAAGGAGCCGGCCGAGAGCGCCTAGCCCTCGGTCAGGCCAGGGTATCGAGCGAGGTCAGGCCTCGCTCGACCCCGTCACGCCTCGCTCGTGCCCGTGCCCGTGCTCGTCTCGGAGGGCCGAAAGATTAGGGACAGACCCTACGTGGTGGGGGTCACGGGACGACACGTGACGTGTCCGTCCTTGCCGGAGAGCCTGGATCGACGCCGCCCCCCGACGATTTCCGCGCAAGAGCCCATGTTCTCGTGGTTCGTGGGCCCAGAGCCGCCGGCATCGCGTGTGCAGAAGAGTGCGAGCATGCATCAATCGACGGTCTCGCGGTGTCTCGCAGCGCTCCTCGTCGCGTCGGCCGTCGGCTGCGCGGCGCAGAGTGCGGAGCCCGATGCCCAGGGCGAGGAGCAGGGCATCACCGGGCCCGCCTCCGACTACGAGCGCAAGACCGCGAGCGACAAGCAGGCCGTCGTCTGGTCGAACATGGCGTCCGACGAGTACTGCAAGGCCGCGGCGACCGCGCCGGGGTACGATCTGCGCGCATTGCAAGCGTGGGGTCCGTCCGAGGCCGATGACGCGCTCTACGCGGCGGTGCAATCGCCGGCGTCTCTCGCTCGGTCGGCAAGCCAGGCCAGCTACCTGAGCCCTCCGTGTCAGATCGCTCTCGCGTCCGACACGGCGCCCTCGAACTCGACGATGGATCGGATCCGCACGCTCTTCGGGCAGAAGGGCGCGTTCGATCACAACGGCGACGAGATCGATGCGCCTCGCTTCAAGATCATCCATGCCACGGGAAGCGCTGCGGCCGTGGCCTTCCAGACGGTCCACGGATCCGGAGGGCAGTCGGTCCGCTATTCGGGTCTCCTCGCGCCGGGCCAGCAGATCCCCGGTATCCTTCGCATGGGCGAAGTGGGCATTCCGATCGGCGACACGATCTTCGGAATGGCGCTGAAGCTCTTCATCGACGGTCAGCCGTCGCGCAACATTCACGGCATGACGCGCATCAACGGGCAGCCCGACAACAGAGAGCCGTTCGCGCTGCCGATCACCAACATGCTGCTCTGGAATGAGGGCACGAACCCTGCTGTCGTCGCCGTCCTGAAGACGCTGCAGCTCGTGAAGCCCGACTCGTTGCAGGTCCCGATCGATCACTTCTCGCGCATCACTCCCGACGGCCACGATCTCGGCGCGGCAGCCGTCAGCTACCCGCACGAGGTCTCGTTCATGCCCGAGCCTCGCGTCGCACGTGTCGTCCACCAGCTCCTCGCGGACAACCCGACGATGGATCTCCGGCAGGCCCTTCGCGCGATCCCCGTGGGGACGGTGCTCTATCGCGTGCGTGCCCGCCACAACGAACCGAACGGGGTCTGCAACGACTTCGCCGAGATCGGACGCGTCGTCCTCGTTTCGCCTCTCGTCGCGTCCAGCTACGAGGACCGAACGCTCTTCTTTCGTCACAATCGCGGCAAATGGCGAGTCGACGGCAGTCGCCTCGCCCCCTGGGTCGACCAGGACAGCAACGACGCCCTCGACGTCAACATCGAGAACCGCAAGCTGGCGACCCAGGCGTGCAGCAACTGACGAGGGTCGTGTCCGACCGCGCTCTACGCGACGCGGGTAACGGCGCCCCATTCGGCCTCGAACTGCTCTCGCGTGCCACCCGGACGAGCCGCAATCCACTCCTCGAAGAGCTTCCGCTTGATCGCGTCGGGCCCCTCGTAGGCGTTCGGCTTCGGCGCGCTGCCAGGTTGCGTCGCGTGCGAGCGCGTCTCGCTGGTGAGCGCGACCCACCTGTCGTCGAATTGCTGGAGCGTCCCATCGGGCTGCTCCGCCTTCCACGCCGCAAAGATCTCCTGCTTGATGGCCTGGGGGTCCTTCGTCATTGCCGTCGCCTCCGCTTGACGAAGAAATCGTAGCGCAACTCTCGGAAAGGGCAGCTTCTCAGTTCGCGCTGGAGAGCGAGTTCGACCTGCACCCGGAGTCGCAGGCCGAAACACGTCAGGCGCTTGCACGTCTGCCGTCCTCGCATTGCGCGTCCGTCCGAGCGCCGGCTCGGCCTCACGCCGCAGCGCGGAGGGTCGCGGGGGTCGACCTCTGCGCGGCCGTCGCGATCGCACTCGGCATCGCCGCCTCGAACGCGTCGCGGAGCTCCTTTACCGTGGTGAAGCGCCAGAACACATCCTGGTGGAGCGCGCGGTCCATCCACGCGTCGATCGCGCCGTGGAGGTCGGGACGGTGCTCCGTGAAGGGCGCGCGCATGCCGGCGCGGAGCGCTGCGACGACGTTCTCGACCGGACCCGGAAACGGACACTGACCCGTGAGGCACTCGAAGACCGTGACGGCGAGCGCATAGAGGTCGACGGCGCGATCGGTCTCGTGCGTGGCGAGGAGGATCTCCGGGGCCATGTACTCCGGTGTGCCGGCCATCTGGGCGTGCGCGTACGAGCCGTCCGCGCCCTCGACCTCCGCGATGCCGAAGTCGAGGAGCTTCACGAGCATGCGGCCTTCGGCGTCGCGCGTGAGGAAGATGTTGTCGGGCTTCACGTCGCGGTGGATGACACCGATGGTGTGCGCGCGAGCAAGCGCGTGGGACATCTGCTTGACGATCTCGAGCGTGTCGCTGAGCGGGATGCCGCCCTCGCGGACGATGCGCTCGCCGAGCGTCTCGCCCTCGAGGCGCTCGTACACGACGCAGGGGGCGCCTTCCGCGGTGACGGCGAGGCCGAGCACCTTGACGACGTTGCGGCTCAGCATGCGGGCCGCGATGCACGCCTCCTGCGCGAAGCGGTCGACGTGCCGGCGCGAGCCGACGAGCTCGGGGTAGAGCATCTTCACGGCGACGTCGATGCCGAGCACCGTGTCGCGGGCCGAGTAGACCTGACCCATCGAGCCCGCGCCGAGCAGCTCGCCGAGCACGTAACGGTCCTCGAGGAGGCCGACCGTCGTGCACGTGCTCTCGTTCGTGTTCGTCGACATCATGATGACCGGTACTGCAGTCACCGTGCCGGCCCCGGGGGGCTGCTGAAACCGCGCGAACGGCCGTTAAAGAGGCTTGGACGTCATCGTCCTGACGGAGCCCGCCACGGCCTTGCCGTTTCGCCCCACGCCACTCTCTACCCACATTGGTGAGCGTCAAAATCTCGCCTGGAAGGGCGAGTGTTCAGCCCTCAGGTGAACGTGGCGGGTAGCCCTGCGTTCTTGAACATCCCGAGGAGGCCGCTCTTGTCGGTCGCCTTGAGCCAGGCGTCCTTGGCCTCGATTTGCTTGTTCTGCACGAGGATGGTGAGCGACTCGTTCATCGTGATCATGCCGATGTTCTTCGACGTCTGCATGACGCTCGCGAGCTGGAACGTCTTGCCCTCGCGGATGAGGGACGACACGGCGGTCGACCCGAGCAGCACCTCGAGCGCCGCCACGCGCCCGCCGCCGATCTTCTTGCAGAGGACCTGCGCGACGACGCCCTTCAGCGACTCGCTCAGCATGACGCGGATCTGCGCCTGTCGGTCGGTCGGAAACTGGTCGATGATGCGGTCGACCGTGCTCACCGCGGTGGTGGTGTGGAGCGTGCCGAAGACGAGGTGACCCGTCTCCGCCGTCTCGATGGCGATGGCGACGGTCTCGAGATCGCGCATCTCGCCGACGAGGACGATGTCCGGGTCCTCACGGAGCGCGGCGCGGAGAGCGTTCCTGAAGCTCTTCGTGTTCTGGCCGACCTCGCGCTGGTTCACGAGGCACTTGATGTTCTTGTGAACGAACTCGACCGGATCCTCGATCGTGATGATGTGGTCGGAGCGGTTCTTGTTGATGTAGTCGATCATCGCGGCGAGCGTGGTCGACTTGCCTGAGCCCGTCGGCCCGGTGACGACGACGAGGCCCTTCGAGAGCGAGCACAGGTCGATGCACGCCTTGGGGAGCCCGAGCTTGTCGGCGGTGATGATCTCGATCGGGATCTGACGAAGGACGGCGCCGACGCCGTTGCGGTCCTCGAAGACGTTCACGCGGAAGCGCGCGAGCCCCGGGATCTCGTAGGCGAAGTCGGCGTCGCGGAGCTCGGCGAAGTCCTTCTTCGCCTTCTCCGTGATGATCTCCTTCATCAGCGCGTCGATGACGGCGCTCGTGAGGACCGCTCGCTCCGTGCCGAAGTGGATCTCGCCGTGCACACGCATGACGGGACGAGTCCCGGACGAGAGATGGAGGTCGGAGGCCTTCTGCGAGAGCATCTCGCGAAGCAGGTCGTCGATGCCCGCCGAGCCCCCGCGCGCCGGGCTCGGCGCTTGGGCCGATGGAGCGGGATGCGCCGGCGGGGCGGCCGCGGCCGGCGGTGGTGACTCCCTCTTGAAATGGAGCGTCGGCTTCGTGGGGTCGGGGACCGAGACGGGCACGGGCGGCGCCATCGGCGCGGGGGCGGGAGCAGGCGCTTGTGCATGCGAGCGTGGCGTCGCCGCGAGCTCGATGTTCGCCGCTGGAACACGCATCGACGCGCGGCTGCGGCGCGGCTTGGGGCCGGCGTCCTTCGCGGGCTCGACTGCGCGGACGACGGGCTTCGCGGGCCGGATGGCCATGCCGATCCCGGCCGGGCCTCGCGTGATCTCGATCACGTAGAGGACGTCGCCGTGCTCGTGGCGAACCGTGCGCGGGCGCTGGCTCGGCAGGTCGTTGAGCTCGGCCTGCGAGAGGAGGTCCGATGCCGCCGCGTGGATGAGTCGCGCGTTCATGGGCTGGGACGCCACGTCGCGGCGTTTCCCGTCGACGGTCACGCACGGCGGCTCACCGGGCGTGAGTCGCAGCTCGTCCGCCTTGGCAGTTTCGAGCATGGAGAAGAGCGGAACCAGATTCGACAATGCGAGAACCTCCGGACCTCAGCACAATACGTACGTGCGGCCCGTCGGCGCGAAATAACGCGGGGCTGCACGAGGTAGTGCGCGATACTTCAGCGCGATGCCAGGAGGACGCATCACGAGGAGGGCGCTCCTCTCGGGAGCTGCGGCGCTCGTCGGTACGAGCGCGTTCGTCGAGCGCGAGTCGTTTCGCGGTCGCTTTGATCATCGCATCTCCGCGGGAGCCTCGGGAAAGCAGCGGTACGGCGAGTCGCTCGCGGCGCTCGACGCTGCGGGGGACGCGCAGGCATCGGTGGTCCACGTCGGCCATTCGACGCACCTCCTTTGCGTCGCCGGGGTGCGCCTGCTCACCGATCCGTGGTTCAACGACCCGGCTTTCGGTGCGCTGAAGCACGAGCTTCCGCCCGCGGTGCTGCCGCTCGACGTCGGCCACCTCGACGTCGTCCTCGTGACGCACGACCACGCCGACCACGCCGACATGCGCGCGATGGATCAGATGGACAAGCGTGCGCTCGCGATCGTCGCCACGGACGAGCTCGCCGCACGCATTCGCAACCTCGGCTACCGGGAGGTCACAGTCCTCGCGCCCTGGGAGTCGCGGCAGGAAGGGGCCGTGACCATCACCGCCGTGCCTGGGCTACACGACATCTACGAGATCGGCTTCGTCGTCCAGGGCGGCGGCATATCCATGTACTTTGCAGGTGATTCGCGGCTCCATCCGGACCTCCCTGCGATCGCCGAGCGCTTCGCTCCGGACGTCGCGATCCTCTCGTGCGACGGAACGCGGCTCGCGGGCGGTGCGCTCCACGTGATGACGCCCGAGGACGCCGTCACGGCGGCGCGCACGTTGAAGAGCAAGCTCGTGCTGCCCTCGCACGCCGAGGCGGTGTTCTCCGACCCTGTCGCCGAGCACTTCCTCGCCTCGACGGTGCCGCGGGCGCGCTTCGTGTTCGGCGAGAGGATGGCGCGCGACCTGCCTGGCGTGCGCTGCGTCGTGCCCAGGCCCGGTGAGCTCGTCCCGGTTCGAATTTGAGCTAAGGTTTCGGCCGCATCGCCGTCCACGCAATCCCATGCTTCGCTTCCTCGTCACTCTCCTCGTCTTCGGTCTGCTGCTCTGCGCGGCCTCACCCGCGCTCGCGGACCGCGTCGCCGTGCTGCCGTTCTCTGCCGCGAAGACGAGCACGAAGCCCGAGCTCGATCAGGCGCGCGCCTGGACGCGGGACGCGGTCATCGCGAAGGGCCACGTCCCGCCGAGCCCCGCCGAGATGCTTTCCGCCGAGCAGGCCGTGACGGACGGCTCGCCAGATACGAGCCAGGAATACCGCGCCGCAGGGAAGGCCTCCGGCTCGCAATGGACGGTCACCGGTCGTATCGACCGTCACGACGCCCCTCCCGCACGTCTCCCCGACGGGACGGAGGAGGACGGCTACACCACCTATCGCATCGAGCTCGAGGTCTGTCAGGTCGACAGCGGGCGCGTCGAGTCGCTCGCGCGCGAGATCGATCCCGACGAGGCGAGCGTCGAGCTCGCCGAGATGCTCGGCCTCCTGTTGCGCCCCGAGGGGATCAAGAACGTCGTGCTGCCTTGGGACGGCGCCGCGCCTCACAAGCACAAGGTGAAGCCGAAACCGAAGGAGCCTCCGCCCCCTCCGCCCCCTCCGCCTCCTCCTTCCGAGCCGGTCGTGAAGCACACGTACGCGGAGAATCGTCCTGCCGCGCTCGGGGTCTCGGTCGGTGCTTCCTCCGCACTCTCTCGACCGTCGGAGGCGCGTGGCCCGTCGGAGGCGCTCGCGCTCGGTGGCGTGTTCGCCTACGCGATCGAGCAGGTGCCGGGCGTCGAGCTGCGCGGCATCTTCACGAGCCAGGTCATCGGCCCGCGCGCGCTCGAGATCTCCGCGGGCGGTCGCTACGCTGTCGGAGTGCTCCCGCAGTACCGGCTCTTCGTCGGTCCCGAGCTGCTCGTCGGCGCCCACGTCGCGATCGGCGCCGAGAAGACGGCCCGGTTCCTCGGTCATGGCGCGGCGTTCGTCTCCTGGGGGATCGGCGAGCAATTCCAGCTCGAGCTCGCCGGCGATCTCGCGGCGGCGTTCGGCGGTACCGGAACGCTCGTGCTCGGCGGTGGTACGGTGCGCGCGCTCGTCCGGTTCTGAGGGAGCCGCGCCGGACGCGCGGGTGATGATTGAGGGCTGAGGTGGAAGAGACGTCCTTCGAAATTTCGCTCGCGACGCGCCGTGACACGACGCGCCTCGGCATCGAGCTCGCGTCCAAGCTCGCGAAGGGCGATCTGGTTCTTTTGTCCGGTGACCTCGGGGCCGGAAAGACCTTCCTCGCGCGCGCGATGGCCCGTGCGCTCGGCGTCCCCACGGAGCAGGCGATTGCGAGCCCGACCTTCGCGCTCGTGCAAGAGTACGAGACCCCGCGGGGCGTCCTCGTTCACTGCGATCTCTATCGTTTGCTCGACGGCGGCGGCGACCGGACGAAGACGAGCACCGAGATCCGCAGGCTCGGCCTCGCGGAGCGCCGCGCCGAGGGCGGCATCCTGATCGTGGAATGGGGGGAGGGGTTCGCGCGCGACCTCGGTGGCGCGCCCGCATTCGACGTGCGGCTCACCCTCGACGGCAGCGCACGAAAAGCGACGATTCGCGGCCGGACCTGAAGAAATCTCGTCCCTATGTCCCCGACTTTGCTCTCCTTGCATGGTGGAGGACGGTCGTAGCGCACGGGACGTCTTCGGCGTCGCGATCCTCGCCGCGCTGATCGCCCTCACGCTCGCCTTCGGCGCGCAACGAGGTCGTCGCGCCGTGCCGGCGGCGACACGCGCCGGAGAGGTGACCGAGCTCGGCGGCGCGGTCGCCCGCTTCGCAGTGTTCCCCACGTCGGGCCGCATCACGGTGGTGAGCACCGACGGACGCAGCCGCGCCGATCTCGAGATGTCGCTCGTCGTCGACGGCGTCGAGCGTCCGCTCGTCATGCGGCGTGCGGACATTCAGCTCCGCGACAAGCTCACTCTCGCGGCTTCGTTCCCGATCGAGATCGGCGAGGAGCACGCCAACGGTGCGCTCGAGCTGCGCATGGATCCCTCGTCGGACCATCTCGTGGCGAACGTCGTCGTGACCCCCGACACCGGCAGCGTCGCGCATACGTATGCGCTGAGGCTCGGGCTCGCACCCGCGGGTCGAGCAATGTTCGTCCCTGGTGCGGGCACCGTTGCGGATCTCGGGACCACCGAAGCGCGCACCCTCGTCGTCGACGACGACGTGCACCCGATCGCGATCCTCAGCGCGCAAGGGCCGCTCTCCATCCAGGAGATCGCGCCGGACACGGATCAGCCCGGCGCCCAGCCGCGTGTGGTCGTGTCGGCTCGCACCGAGACCGCCGGACAGCGCTCGCCCGGCGCCGCGCCGAAGCCGGCGCGCATGGAGCTCGTGATCCTGGTCGGCGCCTCCGAGCAGCTCGTATGGGGGCGTCTCTACAAGCTGCTGAAGGCTCCGGTCGCGCGTCTCGCGGGCGTCGTCACCGGCACGAAGGAGCGCGCACACGTCATCGGCCTCGACGAGGACGGGCGCCCGCAGGTGCGCGTCGCCGTCGACCCGCAAGGGCGTTTCACGATCGACGCGCCCCTCACGACGGTGCAGTGGTTCGCCGCGCTCGAAGCGGCGCACACGAGCGCGCCGGTTCGCTTCACGCCCGGGACGCAGGCCGAGCTCAAGCTCGACGTCTCACCTGGAGGCGAGATCCGGGTTCGCATCATCGACGCCGACACGAACCAGCCGATCGTGGCGCGTCTGATCGTGAAGGGCATCGAAGGGACCGTCGATCCGAGCTTCGGCCCCGACTATCGCGCCTCGGGTGCGGGGCCCCTGATGGACGTGCTCGAGGGCGAGATCGCCACCCCGCTGCCCGCGGGCAAGTATCGCGTCGCCGCGACGAAGGGCTTCGAGTGGAGCATCGACGCCGAGTCGGTGGAGGTGCAGAGCGGTCACACACGGACCGTCGACCTCGCGCTTCGTCACGTCGTGCCCACGCCCGGCGTCGTGGGTTGTGATCTGCACGTCCATGCACGACCGAGCTTCGACAGCCCGGTCACCGCGGAGGATCGCGTGCTCTCGCTCGTCTCCGCCGGCGTCGACTTCGCCGTTCCGACCGAGCACAACATCGTCGGCGACTACACGGGTCCGCTCGAGGTGCTTCGCCTGTCGAAGCAGCTCGCGCACGTCACCGGCGTCGAGGTCACGACGTACAACCCGCGCTTCGGACACTTCGGCGTGTTCCCGTATCCGTCGAACGCGGGTGTGCCGCCGTTCAAGGGCGCGACCGCGGCGAGCGTCTTCGGCGCCGCCAGGCGTGGCGATGCGACGCGCGTGCTCCAGGTGAATCACCCTCGACTGCCCTCGGGAATCGGCTACTTCCACGTCGCCGGCTTCGACCCGAAGGTCGGCCGCGTGCCGGCTGGCATGCGCGCCGACTTCGACACGCTCGAGGTCTACAATGGCTACGACCTCGCGACGCGCGCGCGCGTCGATCAGGTCCTCGAGGACTGGTTCGCGCTCCTCAACCTCGGCAAGCACATCTGGGCGACGGGCAGCAGCGACTCTCACCGCATTCAGTACCAGTGGGCTGGCTACCCGCGGACGATGGCGCTCGTCGACGCCAAGTCTGCGGGCGACGGTGGCCAGCCGATCGAGACCGCCGCGGTCGTCGCCGCGATCAAGAAGGGCCACACGTTCGTCACGAGCGGACCGACCATCGAGATCGAGCTCGGCGGCAATGGCGACGGCAAGCCCTCGCGCCCGGGTGACGATCTCGCGGTGGCGCGCGGTGCGAACGTCTCCGGCAAGCTGCGGATCCGCGCGGCGCCCTGGATCGACGTCACGTCGGTCGAGGTCATCGCGGGTTTTCCGCCAGCTCCGCCGTCGCCCACGCCGGGCGCGGCCGCCGCGTTGCTCGTCCCCGGCGCGGGCCGTCGTGAAATCCTCTTCAAGTCCAAGGTCCCGTCGCGCCCGACCCGCCTTGGCAAGGAGGAGGGGACCCTCGAGGAGGCCGCGGCGCGGACCGTGCGCCTCGAGACCGATCTGAACCTCGTCATCCCGGATGGCGCGCGCTGGATTGCCGTCGTGGTCCGGGGAGACCGCGCGCTCGACGACGCGTTGCCATTCATGCCGATTCAGCCGCTGGCCTTCACGAACCCGATCTGGCTGACGCGCTGAGTCGCGCCCTTTGTGTGCTACGTTTACGCCTCGATAGGGCGTCGATGCGAGCCTGGGGCGGGCGTGAAACGCGGCGGTGCGGGGTAAGGCGCGAAAGTGAATACGACCTTCGGGCGCTATCGCCTTCTCGAACGTCTCGGCCAGGGCGGCATGGCCGAGGTCTTCAAGGCCAAGAGCTACGGCGTCGAGGGCTTCGAGAAGGTCGTCGTCATCAAGCGCATCCTCCCGGAGCTCGCCGAGAG
>JAYSXP010000394.1:0-12099 GCA_043717125.1 Polyangiaceae bacterium
CTGCGGTTCGCTTTGCGGCGTATGCGCGCGCCGACCTTCGAAGCACTGAACGAAGGGGAGCTTTCTTGGGAACGCTACTTCGACGTAGCCGACGGAGAAACAGGGTAATTAACACATCGACAATCATCGGCAGTCGCAAGCGGACCGAATCGCGAAGCGCATCGAACGGCGCATCGACGTCGCGCCGACAGCGACCGCGCGGCGCCTTCCACGCCCGGAAGTCGGCATGCGCCTCGTTCGCGCCGGTTATGCTCTCGCCGATGGAACATCACCCGCACCGCGTTGCGGTGTCCCCTGCGCCAGTAGTGCCGCCCCCCGCGACCTACCGGATGCTCGTGTGCGGGCTGGCGTCGATCCTGACCGTGCCGCTCGCGACGATCGTCGAGCTCAAGCTGCTCGTCATCATCAAGGCGAGGATGCTCTTGTCCAACAGCACGATCGAGGCGACGTTGTTCGTCATCGCTGCGATCACGGCGGCAGGCATTCCCTTCGCCATCGTGCGACGCAAGGCGGACGCGGTAGAGCCGGCCTGGTCGACCGTGATCGGCATCGCCGCGCTGAGCGTGGTGGGCGTGCTCACGGCGCTCCTCGCCTTCTACCTGTGGGTGTTCGGCGGTCCCTCGGCCATGCGCGCACAGTGAGATGCCGTAGTGGTCTCGCTCGGTCAGCGGCGCATCGGCTCGAGGGCCTGGGCCCAACGATGGAGCTCGTCGAGCATGGCGGCCGCCGACTTCTGGTTCGCCTCGTTTGCCTGGAAGTTGCCGTCCGCGACCTGCTTCATCGCGAAGGGAAGCGCGACGGCGTCGACGATCGGCATCATGTTCAACGCGGTGAGGGTCTGCTTGGTCATCTGGACGGCGCGCAGACCGGCCGAGATCCCGCCGTAGCTGACGAACGCCGCCGGCTTGTAGCCCCACTCCGTGAAGAGGTAATCGAGCGCGTTGAGAAGCGCGGGCGCCGTCGAAAAATTGTACTCGGGCGTGACGAACACGAACGCGTCGCCGGCCTTGACGGTAGCGCTCCAAGCCTTGGTGTGCGCGTGCTCGTACTGGCCCAGCTTCGGATGCTTCGGCTCGTCGAGGAACGGCAGATTGACCTCTTTCAGGTCGACCAGCGTGACATCGAACTTGCCGTGCGCCCTCGCGCGCTCCGCAAACCAGGTGCCGATCGGGAGGCCGATGCGGCCGGGCCTCGTGCTCGCGACGATCACATGCAGCTTCAACATGTCGCCCATCCTCGGTCCGATGGCGCGAGATGTCCACGCGGCGCGTTCCACGTCGAGCGCACCGGGGGGTGGTCCTGGATGAGCTCGACAGGAGCGACGCGCGAATCGCTCACCTTCCGGTCACATTAGGACGGCGTTATGGCATGTTGCGGTCCGATGTCACCCCAGCCTCCGGCCGCGTCTCCAGGTCCCAAGGCCACCCCGGCGCACCCGCCGCCGGCTGCGATGCGCGTCCTCGTGTGGGGTGCGCTCGGCGTCGTCTTCGGAGACATCGGTACCTCCCCGCTCTACGCGATGTCGGAGACGGTCTCGTCCCACCTCATGGCCACGCGTGGCGTGAAGGAGAAGGTGACGATGACGTTCGGCCAGTACTACGGCCAGGACGAGGTCTTCGGTTGGACCTCGCTCTTCTTCTGGGCCCTCGCCATCGTCGTGTCGCTCAAGTACGTGCTGCTCATCATGCGCGCCGACAACCAGGGCGAGGGGGGCATGTTCTCGATCCTCGCGCTGCTGAAGGACAAGGCGGCCAAGCTCTTCAAGGCGCGCGGGATGTTCGTGGTCGTGGTGCTCGCCGTGCTCGGCTCGGGGATGATCCTCGGCGACGGCGTGATAACTCCCTCGCTCTCGATCATGTCGGCGTGGGAAGGGCTCGAGGTCGTCACGCACAGATGGTCGCCGTACATCCCGTGGCTGTCGGTCGCGACGCTCGTCGCGCTCTTCGCCATCCAGCGCTTCGGAACGCACCGCGTCGGTGCCGTCTTCGCGCCGGCGATGGTGGTGTGGTTCGTCGCCCTCGCGGTGATGGGCGCGCACAGCCTGTCGAAGCATCCCGAGATCCTGGGCGCCATCAACCCGACCTACGCGGCGCGCTACGTCCTCAAGTTTCCCCAGGCGACGCTCTACGTCATCGGCTCGGTCGACCTCTGCATCACGGGGTGCGAGGCGCTCTACGCCGACATGGGGCACTTCAGCCGGCCCGCCGTGCGCCGCGCCTGGTTCTGGATTGTCTGGCCCGCCCTCGTCCTCAACTATCTCGGCCAGGGCTCACGCTTGCTGGACCCCGAGCCGATCGTCGACGGGAACGTCTTTTACGCGCTCGTGCCGTCGTCGCCGCTGTTCGTCTACCCCCTGGTCATCATCAGCTGGCTGGCCACCATCATCGCGAGCCAGGCGCTCATCTCCGGCGCGTTCTCCCTCATCAGCCAGGCCATGCAGCTCGGCCTGTTCCCGCGTGTGAGCGTGGTGCACACGAACAAGCAGATGGAAGGGCAGATCTACATCCCCGAGGTGAACTGGATCTACCTCGCGCTCTGCATCGGCCTCGTGCTGACGTTCAAGAATTCGCACAGCCTCGCGCCGGCGTACGGACTCGCGGTCACGGGTACGATGGCGTTCACGACCATCCTGTTCTTCCTTGTCGCCACGCGGGTCTGGAAGTGGAATCCGTTCGCCATCGGCCTCGCGTGCTTCGGGCTCATCGTCGTCGACCTCACCTTCTTCGTGAGCAACGCGATGCAGTTCTTCGAGGGCGGCTACATCACGATCCTCATCGCGCTCGCGGTCACGTTCGTCATGCTCACCTGGCGCAAGGGGCGCGCCGCGCTCGGCGAGATCCTGCGCAGCGCGGCGTTGCCGGTCGACCTCTTCCTCACGAGCCTCAAGGAGGAGAAGCCGCATCGGGTGAAGGGCACAGCGGTGTTCATGACGAGCAACCCGGGCGTGCCGCCGTCGCTGATCCACTACTTCAAGCACGCGAAGACGCTTCACGAGAGCATCATTTTCCTCACCGTACAGACGAGGCACGTTCCCGAAGTCGCGGACGCGGACCGCATCGCGTCCGTGACCGACTACGGCGAGGGGCTCCACGGCGCTACGGTGTTCTACGGCTTCATGGAGACCCCCGACATCCCGAGGATCATCGGCGCCATGAACACGCACGGGGTCACGGTCGACCCGAAGGACGTGTCCTATTTCCTGGGGCGTGAGTCGCTCGTCTTCACTGGAAAGTCGAAGATGAGCCTACCTCGCAAGGTATTTTTCAAGATGATGAGCCAGAACGCCGTCGCGGCGTCGGCCTTCTTCAAGTTGCCGCCGGGCCGCGTGGTCGAGCTCGGGATGCAGGTCGAGATCTGAGCAAGCAGCCAAGCGCGGGCGACTCACGATCTTCCTTGGGGCCACACCCGGCAAGGTCTACCTCGCCGACCGGGCCGAGCGCGCGGGCAAGCATTTTTTCCGCCCCGGCAACCTCATCGCGCTCCGTGAGCTCGCGCGCCCGGATCAGAGCCGGAAGTTCACCGACGCGACCGCGACCGCCTGGTTCGTCACCAGGTCCGGAACGTAGCCCGCGGGGGTCGGCTGGAAGCCGTCGGGCGACGTCGTCCCGCCCGCGCCCGGGTAGTATGGGACGTTCGCGTGGCGGTACGAGCCCTCGACGCGGAAGGCGAAGAAGTCCGTCGGCATGACGTCGAAGGTCGTGGTGAGGCCCCAGATCTGGAGCGCCCTCGCTTGCGGGCCGCTCTCGAATCCCGGCGGCGGATACTGCGAGAGGTAGCGCGTCGGGTTCGAGAACACCTCTGGCCTGATCGAGAGAGCGAGGTGGTCGTGCGAAAACCAGACCCGATTGACGAGCGACGCACCGACCATGTGCGCGCGGTCAGGACCGGGGAGCGCGGCTCCAGTCGCCGGGTCGTGCCCCCCGGACTCGAAGCCGAGGTGGTTGTTCAGGCTGACGGCGGCCTTCGAGATGAAGCCCGACGTCGGGTCGTCGAAGTAGCGCCAGAGGATGCTGTGGTCGTTGTGGAACCGGACGCGGTCGCCGTCGCCCTTCGTGTCGGTGCCGACGTAGAAATTCGAGAGCAGCGTGAGCGCCTCGGTGGGGCTCCAGCGGAAGGCCACACCGGCCGCGGGGGCGAGGTTCCACTTTCCGTACGTCTGCCAGCCGTTCATGAGCCATGGCTCGATCTTCACGCGGTCGGAAGGGAAGATCTGGATGCGCATTCCCTGGAAATAGAAGGGCGTGTGCTCGCACACCACGGAGCGCTGGTAGTTCCAGTTCTCCGCGAGCAGATAGCTCTCGAGGCCCACGTACGACATGAAGATGCCGCCCTCGATGTTGATGCCGCGGAGGACGTCGAAGTGATAGCCGGCGGTAGCCTCGCGGATGTAGCGGAGGTTCTGGACCGCGTTGTTGCGGCCGCGCGCGGTGGTTCCGTCGAGATCCTGAACGATGCTGATCATCGAGCCGTACTGGAGCGAGAGACGTCCGATGACGTTCCTGTAGTTCCACTCCATCCCGACGGACGCGAGGTTCACGTTGAACTCGTTGTGCCGCGGGACCGACGCCGTGCCGGTGAACGTGTTGTCGCGGGGGTGGTTCGCCGAGTAGCCGTAGTTCACGTCGAGGTAGAGGCTCAGCGTGACGGCGTTGCCGAGCGCCTTCAGAGGAAAGTCCTTCTGGCGGCTCTGCCCGTTCATCCACGTGAAGTCGCCGAAGCCGAAGGGCGTCTCGGGTGCGGGCGTCTCGGGTGCGGCGGGTGCGGCGGGTGCGGGCGTCTCGGGCGCTGCAGGCGCTGCGCGCTCCGGTTGAGCGGGGAGCGACGGTACGAGGGGAGCCTCGCTGCCGGGCGGCACCGCGACGGTGTCGGCGGCTTGCGCGCGCGCAGCGCGGGCGGTGAGCGCGGCAGCGACGACCAGCGTGGTGGCAACGAGCGATGCGCTTGACGGACGGAGCATTCGCCGGACAGCATGCGCCAATTCGAGAAATATTGAGAGAGGGCGCGGACGTGCGCCGCGCACTCGCGCGTGGAATTTTATGAAATCTTGATGCCCGATCGCGCCGGCGGCGGTGATCCGGTTCTCTGTCCTGACGAGATCCGGCGACCAGCCGTCGACCAAGGCGGCCTGCGCGCAGGCGAGCGCAGAGACCGTCACGAGCGACGCAGAGGCACCGAGCGAGACGAGAGCGCGAAGTGCGGTTGCCATCGACCGGACCTACGACCGTTCGCCATCAGGAAACCATCGGGGTCGTTCGTTGCGGTTCGCCCCGAAAGGTCGCTCCTGGCGCGACCTTAACGCCGCCCTTATGCCGGGGTGCCTACCGTGAGGCCCGTGATGGATCTCGTCTTCGTCGGTCTGATCTTCGGCCTTCTCGCGCTCGCGCTCGGGTTCGTACGCCTCTGCGAGCGCGTCTGACGTCCGCATCGGAGTCTCTCGTCATGCCCGTCCTCTATTTCATCGGTGGCGCCGTCTCGGTCGCCCTCGCCACCTACCTCTTCTTCGCGATGCTCAAGCCGGAGTCGCTCCAGTGAGCTCGCAGGGGATCTTGCAGATCGGTCTCTTCTTCGTCGTCCTCCTCGCGTGCGTGAAGCCGCTCGGTGCGTACATGGCGCGTGTCTTCCAGGGGAGGGCAACGACGGCGCAGAAGGTCCTCGGTCCCGTCGAGCGCGTCCTCTACAGGCTGCTCCGCATCGACCCGAGCGTGGAGATGACCTGGAAGACCTACGCCGTCGGCGCGCTGCTCTTCAACCTGGCCGGCATCGTGCTCGTCTATGCCCTGCTGCGCCTGCAGGGATCGCTGCCCGCGAATCCTCAATCGATGGCCGGGGTGCCGCCCGATCTGGCGTTCAACACGGCGGTCAGCTTCGCGACGAACACGAACTGGCAGGCGTACGGCGGCGAATCGACGATGAGCTACCTCGTGCAGATGCTGGCGCTCACCGTTCAGAACTTCGTGTCGGCCGCGACGGCGATGGCGGTCGTCATCGCGCTGGTTCGTGCCTTTTCCCGCAGGTCGTCGTCGACGGTCGGCAACTTCTGGGTCGACCTCGCGCGGAGCACACTCTACGTGCTCGTTCCGCTGTCGATCGTCATCGCCCTTCTCCTCGTGTCGCAGGGCGTCGTGCAGACGCTCTCGTCGTACGAGACCGCGTCCTTCCTCCAGGCGACGAAGGACGCGGACGGCAAGGCCGTCGTCGATCAGGTGATCGCGGTCGGTCCTGCGGCCTCGCAGATCGCGATCAAGCAGCTCGGTACGAACGGCGGCGGCTTCTTCAACGCGAACTCCGCGCACCCGTTCGAGAACCCGACGGGCCTCTCCAACATGATCGAGATGCTCGCGATGTTCCTGATCCCGGGCGCGCTTTGCTACACGTTCGGCAAGATGGTCGGCGATACGCGGCAAGGCTGGGCCGTGCTCGCCGCGATGCTCGCGATCTTCGTCCCTCTGCTCCTGCTCTGTGTCTCGGCCGAACAGGCGGGAAACGCCGCGCTGCGCAGCCTCCCCGTCGACCAGGCCGCGAGTGCGCTGCAGAGCGGGGGAAACATGGAAGGCAAGGAGGTCCGCTTCGGCATCTCGGCCACCGCGCTGTTCGCGAGCGTGACTACCGGAGCGTCGTGTGGCGCCGTCAACGGCATGCACGACTCGTTCACGCCCCTCGGCGGGCTCGTTCCGATGGTGCTCATCCAGCTCGGTGAGATCGTGTTCGGCGGCGTCGGGTCCGGGCTCTACGGCATGCTCGTCTTTGCCATCATCACGGTCTTCGTGGCGGGCCTCATGGTCGGGCGCACGCCGGAGTACCTCGGCAAGAAGATCGAAGCCTACGAGATGAAGATGGCGTCGCTGGTGATCCTCATCCCGGCGTCGGTCGTGCTCGTGTTCACCGCGATCGCGGTCGCTACCGAGGCGGGCCAGAAGGGGGTGTCGAACCCGGGCGCGCACGGCTTCAGCGAGGTCCTCTACGCGATGTCGTCGGCTGCGAACAACAACGGTAGCGCCTTCGGCGGGCTCGGCGCGAACACCGTCTTTTACAACGTGCTCACCGCGTTCGCGATGTTCATCGGGCGCTTCGGCGTGATGATCCCGGTGCTCGCCGTCGCGGGCGCCCTCGCGAGGAAGAAGCTCGTCCCTTCGTCGGCGGGCACGCTCCCGACCCACACCCCGCTCTTCGTGACGATGCTCGTCGGCGTCATCGTCATCGTCGGCGCGCTCACGTTCATTCCGGCGCTCGCCCTCGGGCCCATCGTCGAGCAATTGCTCCAGGGTCATTCGTCATGAGCGATCGCGACGTCACGTCCACCGCGCGCAGGGCTGCAGGCGGTCCCTCGCAGCGGAAGCTCTTCGAGGGGCCGATCGTCAAGCGCGCCCTGGTCGACGCCTTCAGGAAGCTCGACCCGCGCCACCAGGCGAAGAACCCGGTGATGTTCGTCGTCGAGGTCGGCAGCGCATTCACGACCGCCCTCTTCGTTCAGGCGCTCGTCGGCAAGGGCGACGCCCCTGCGGGCTTCGTTCTCGCCATCTCGCTCTGGCTATGGTTCACGGTGCTCTTCGCGAATTTCGCGGAGGCGATGGCCGAGGGGCGTGGAAAGGCGCAGGCCGACTCCCTCCGCAAGGCCCGGCGCGACGTGCACGCCAAGCAGCTCGCGTCTGCGGCGCGCGACTCGAAGCAGACCAGCGTGACCTCATCGACCCTACGCAAGGGAGACTTTGTCCTCGTCGAGGCCGGCGACGACATCCCGGTCGACGGCGAGATCGTCGAGGGCGTCGCCTCGGTGAACGAGGCGGCAATCACAGGCGAGAGCGCGCCCGTCATCCGCGAGAGCGGCGGCGACCGCAGCGCCGTCACCGGCGGCACGCAGGTGCTCTCCGACTGGATCGTCGTGCGCGTCACGGCCGACCCCGGGCACACGTTCCTCGATCGCATGATCGCCATGGTCGAAGGGGCCAAGCGCAAAAAGACGCCGAACGAGATCGCGCTCGACATCCTGCTCGCGGCGCTCACGATCATCTTCCTCCTCGCGACGGTCACTCTCTTGCCCTTCTCGCTCTTCAGCGTGAAGCAGGCGGGGCATGGGGCGCCGGTATCGATCACGGTGCTCGTCGCGCTCCTCGTGTGTCTCATCCCGACGACCATCGGCGGCCTGCTCTCGGCGATCGGCATCGCGGGCATGGACCGGATGATCCAGGCGAACGTCATCGCGACATCCGGGCGCGCCGTCGAGGCCGCGGGAGATGTCGACATTCTCCTCCTCGACAAGACCGGCACCATCACGCTCGGCAACCGCCAGGCGACGAAGTTTCACCCCGCGCCCGGCGTCACCGAGCGCGACCTCGCCGACGCGGCCCAGCTGTCGTCGCTCCCCGACGAGACGCCCGAGGGGCGCAGCATCGTAGTGCTGGCGAAGGAGCT
This sequence comes from Polyangiaceae bacterium, assembly GCA_043717125.1. Classification (GTDB taxonomy): domain Bacteria; phylum Myxococcota_A; class Polyangia; order Polyangiales; family Polyangiaceae; genus Labilithrix. Next base: position 8,410 of record JAYSXP010000394.1, read on the forward strand.
CTTCGAGATCCGAGCGCGCAGCATCCGCGAGCTCGGCGCCGTGTTCGTCCCCTTCACGGCGCAGACCCGGATGAGCGGCGTGAACGTGGACGAACGCGAGCTGCGCAAGGGCGCAGCCGACGCGATCGAACGATTCGTCGCAGCGAGCGGCGGCTCGTTTCCGGAGGAGGTCCGCGCTGTGGTCAAGGCGGTCTCGAGGAAGGGCGCGACACCGCTCGTGGTCGCCGACGGCAAGCAGGTCTTCGGCGTCGTCGAGCTCAAGGACATCGTCAAGGGTGGCATCAAGGAGCGCTTCGCCGAGCTCCGTCGCATGGGGATCAGGACGATCATGATCACCGGCGACAACCCGCTGACGGCCGCGGCGATCGCGGCCGAGTCGGGCGTCGACGACTTCCTCGCCGAGGCCACTCCCGAGGCGAAGCTCAAACTGATCCGCGAGCATCAGGCAGGGGGCCGCCTCGTCGCGATGACCGGTGACGGGACCAACGACGCGCCTGCGCTCGCGCAGGCCGACGTCGCCGTCGCCATGAACACGGGCACGCAGGCTGCCAAGGAGGCCGGCAACATGGTCGACCTGGACTCGAACCCGACAAAGCTCATCGAGATCGTCGCGATCGGCAAGCAGCTCCTCATGACGCGCGGGGCGCTCACGACCTTCAGCATTGCCAACGACATTGCCAAGTACTTTGCGATCATCCCCGCGGCGTTCGCGGTCACCTATCCCTCGCTCACGGCGCTCAACGTCATGCGCCTTCGCAGCCCTTCGAGCGCCATCCTCTCGGCGGTCATCTTCAACGCGCTCGTGATCGTCGTGCTCATCCCGCTCGCGCTGCGGGGCATCGCCTACCGTGCGGCGCCGGCCGGAGAGCTGCTGCGGAGGAACCTGCTCGTCTACGGCCTCGGCGGGATTGTCGTGCCGTTCATCGGAATCAAGCTCGTCGACCTGATCCTGGTCGCGTTGCATCTTGCGTGAGGACCACCATGAATGAGGCATCTTCCAGGGACGTTCCGCAGGCCCCTTCGCCGGTGGCACCCTCGTTCGGGTCGCAGGTGCGGACCGCGTGCGGCATGCTCGTCGCGCTCACGGTGCTCACGGGCGTTGCGTACCCGCTCATCGTCACGCTGGCGGCGCGGGTGGCCTTTCCGGACGAGAGCTCCGGGAGTCTCGTCCGTCAGGGCGGCAAGGTCCGCGGCTCGCGCCTGATCGGCCAGCCGTTCGACGAGCCCAGGTATTTTTGGGGCCGCGTGTCCGCGACCTCGCCCTCGCCCTACAACGCGAGCAACTCCGGCGCCTCGAACCTCGGCCCGTCGAACAAGGCGCTCACCGAAGCCGCGAGGGCGCGCGTCGACGCGCTCCGGGTGGCCGATCCTGGCAACGAGGCTCCGGTGCCGGTCGATCTCGTCACGGGATCGGGCAGTGGCCTCGACCCGCACATCAGTCCGGCCGCTGCCGAGTACCAGGCGCCGCGCGTCGCGCGCGTCCGCGGGATCGCGGAGGCGCGCGTGCGCGACCTCGTTCGAGCGAACACCGAGGGCCGCGATCTCGCTGTCCTCGGGGAGCCCGGCGTGAACGTTTTGCGGCTCAACCTCGCGCTCGACGCCGAGCGGTAGGCATCTCCCGATGCGCATGGCCGGACCAGGTTGAACGTGCCCCCCTCGTCCCTATCGCGACTTTGAGTCGCCGCCCGAGGGGATCGGGGCGCGGCTGCGACATGAGACGGCTGCGCCCTCATCGACCCGGCTGCGCGAGTAGCAAGCGCCTATCATCGAATGCAAGTGAGGGCCTCATGCCACAGACCGGATCTCTCGGCGCACCGTTTCACAACATCGCGGTAGCCACCGATTTTCTTGCCACTGCCGCACACGCGCTGCCGCTCGCGACGACGGTGGCTTTGGCGTGCGCTGCCGAGCTCACGGTCGTCCACGTGGTCGAGCCTGCTGCGTACTCGCAGATCGGCCCTGACACGGACACGTTGAAGGGAGTCGGTCAGGCCGCCCTCGACGCCGCCCTCGTTCGCGTTCGTGATGACCTGCCGAGTGCGCGTGGTGCTCTGCTCGTCGGACGGCCAGCGGAGGAAATCGTCACCTTCGCCGAGACGAATGACGTCGATCTCATCGTGACTGCGACGCACGGTCGACAATCGGTCGAGCGATGGTTCCTCGGCAGTGTTGCGGAGAAAATCCTCCGCGCGTGTCATGCGCCGGTCCTGACCGTGCGCTCCGCAGGAAGGCCCATTCGCAGGCTCCTCCTGGCCACCGACTTCGGCCCCTCGTCGGAGGGCGCCGTCGAGCTGGCAGCCCGCATCGCCGCTGTCTTCGGGGCACGGATCACGCTCCTCCACGCGCTCGACGACGATGCTGGCGAACCGGCCGGCGAGGTCGCCCGAGCGACGCGCGAACGGCTGGAGAAGGTCGCGGAAGGGATCGGTGGCCTCGTTCCGGACCGAGACGTGCTCGTTCGTCACGGCAAGCCGTGGTCCGAGATCTGCGACGAGGCGAAGGAGGGCTACGACCTCGTCGTCCTCGGAACGCATGGGCGCAGTGCCGTTCCTCGCTGGCTCATCGGAAGCGTGGCGGAGCGGGTCGTTCGCGCGGCCGAGCCGCCGGTGCTCACAGTGAGAGGCGCCCGCCGCATCGGCGTCACCATCTGAAGGACCGTCGAAAGCCGCGGCGTCAGTGGTCGCGCCGTCAGGGTGCCAGCGAGGACCGCGCTCGTGATGAAGAACCGGCGGAAGTGGATTGAATGCGTGCTCCTTGCATCGCCTTTCACTTGAATGGGCTGGGAATGCGGACGCGATAGCGCGCGATCGAGCCCGTGACCGACGAGCTGAAGAGGTTCGGGCACTGGCCCTGGGCGCACTGCGCGCGCGTCGCTGCCTCGGCGCGCGCCGCGTCGCCCGGAGCGGCGAACGCGAACAGGAGGTCGGCGTCGCCGGGCTCGGCTTCGGCGGCGACGTAGCTGATGCTCGCGCGTTCGGCTCCGAGGTTCCTCGTGACCCAGTTGCCGGTGAGCTTGCCACCGTTGAGATCGGCCATGCTCGGCCGGATGGTGCAGGCCTGCATCGGGACGGCAGGGTCGACGAGCGGCGCTGGCGGCGAGGCAGACGTGGACGAGAACGCCGGGCGGAACCGGGGCGACATCCAGCTCGGGACGCGAACCCACGTGCCATCGGCGAACACGAAGAGCGAGCCTTCCGCGAACGGGTACTCGCGGACGCCGCTGGGCAGCGCCACGGGAGCGCCGTAGCGGCACCGCCGTGGATCGCTGGAGAACGATCCATTGAACGTGCATGGCTCGCGGCCCGACGCCTTGCGGACGACGACGACCTCACCCGGCGCGCCCGGCGGCGGTCCGGGGAAGGCGTAGATCTCCTCGGAGCTCGGGACGAGGTCGGCGAACTCGGCGCTGAGGGAGTGGCCCGTGACGTCGGCGTGCGCGAGCGCCGCGCCCCAGATGCGGTTGCGGCGCATGACGTCGAGCGAGATTACGATCGTCGTCCGGGGCTCCTCCCCCATGATCGGCGTGAACCACCGCGTATCCGCCTGGCAGAGCTGGCTGCGTGGCGCACCTCCTGTGGACGGGGAGGACGACGGCGGACCGCCACACGCCACGGTCGTGACGAGCGCGACGAGGGGTAGAAACGCAAATCGGAAGAGCATGGCGGCGGGGTCAGTATAGCCGTCCTCGGG
>JAYSXP010000395.1:0-12084 GCA_043717125.1 Polyangiaceae bacterium
GGGTGCGAGCAACGCTCTCGGCGCCCTTCGACTCCGCGCTGCGCACGATGTGTGCGGGAGCGATCGGATCGATGTCAGGGATCGCACCGGAGCGAGGGACCGCAAGCGTCGGCAGAGGCGTCCCGGAGCCCGTCATACGGGACGAGGGCACGCACGGCGGTGAAGCCGATCGCCACGGAAACCGAGTCGCAGGTCGTTGCGTCTCTCGCGCTCGCGAGGTCCCGATGACTACACACGGAGTTGCGAACGTCGGGCGACGTGGAGAGTACACAGAACTGGTCGACGACGGGGATCTGCCCCGCAGCTTCGATCAGCTCGTTCGCGAGCACGAGACCGCTGATGGTGCCCTCGACGAGCCTACCCGGTTCGGACGGTCCGGACGCTTTGAGCGTCGCCGTGATCGAGGCCTTCTGAAGCCTCAGAGAGAACCCGCCGAACGCCAGCACGATCTCCGCAGGCTTCGTGACGAGCACGAAGTTCGAGACGTAGCCTTCGAGCGGAAGGACTGGCGCGCTGGAGAAATACGTCGTGGCACCGGTGTGAGTCCAGGAATCTAGCCCGTCGCCGACGGGGCCGCCGTCGTTGCGCGGGGGCAGGATGCCTTCGGAGGCGATGAGCCCTGCAAAGACGAGCGAATCGTTTTTCAGGCCGTTGTAAAGCCTGAGCGCAATCACGACGGTCCGAGCTCCGCGTCGAATGCCCTTGTTGAAGAAAGCCGCGCTCCGGTCGGTGGGATCGGTCATCGAGATCCCTAACGGGCCGAAGATCCTCCGGAAGGAGTTGTCGACGCCCCCGTCCTCGTCGACGACGTCGACGCCTCCGGCGGGCGTGGGGCACGATGATTCGCTGAGCGTCGTTGGAAACGTCGTCGGCAGGCCCGTGCAACGATCGTCGAGGTCGAAGCCGATCACGTTCCCCGCACTCGCGTCCTCGTCCGGCGCAATGCGTATCAGGTCGACCGCGAAGTACTCCGTCCCGCCATCGCCGTCGCCCCCGGCCGTCGCAGGCGGCGGAGGAGGCTTGAGCAGCAAGCACGGCGGCGCGGCATCGCCAGCATCGCCAGCATCGCCAGCATCGCCAGCATCGCCAGCATCGCCTGCGTCGGGGCGCTCGGCGCCGTCGTCATCCTTGACGCCCACGATCAGCTGGCAAGCGACGAGGCCGACTGCGAGGACCGATGCGAGGAGGATCAGTCTTCGCCTCGAGGGCATCGCACGCATCAGAACGTTCCCTCCACAAACGCGCCGCCGAGCGCGGGCACCAGGCGCGCGCTCGGAGCTGCGGCAGGGCGCTCGGCCGTGCGGGTCGACCGAAAGAGGAGGTAGAGCCCCGCGCCGATTCCCAGGGCGCCAACGGGCACGAGGACATTGGCGAGGTTGGCGAACGTACGGGCGTCGTCACGCTTGCTGTTCGACGCGCGCCGGGCCGCAGAGTCGCTGTAGCAGTGGCCGGTGCTGTCGAACTGAGTCGGGTCGGTGCCCGAGCATCGCTCCTTCGCGGCGTTGTTCGTCGTGAGCGTGAGAACGCCGAAGGCCACCCCGCCCGCGAGGACCGCGCCGCCGATGCCGCCGACCACGAAACCGGGGACGCGCATCCCGGCGTCGGGCCGGTAGCGCTCGGTGCGTGCGGCCTCACGAGCCGCAGGATCATCGACGAGCCGCGGGATGCGGACGCCCTCCCGCGAGCCGTCCTTCGTGATCGTCACCGAGGTTCGATACACCAGCTTTCGGGCGTCCTTCACGACGATCGTGTGCGCGCCGGGATCGAGCAAGATGCCCGCGGACCAGGATGCTGCCTGATAGTCGATGTCTTCGATCGTGACGGTCGGTGCCTTCTGCCCCGGCTCGAGGTCGACCGCTAGCACGACGCGCGAGAGGCGTGGCTCGATCGCCTTGATGTGCTCGTTCGCGAATGCGACGCGTTCAGGGCGCGGCGCGTCGGGCTTGCTCGCGATGTCGCGCAGATCGATGAACTTGGCGTACGCGCTCGCCCAACGACCGAGCGCCTCGTAGCAGAGCGCGAGGTTCTGGACGGTTCCGCCCGCAGGCTCGAGTCGATAGCTTTCGGCGAGCAGAGGACAAGCGTTCGCGTAGTCCTTCGCGACGAGGAGCGCCTTGCCGCGCTGGAACAAATCTTCGGCGGGCGCCGCGTGATCCGTCGACTGTGCGGCGGCGGTACGCGCGAGGCATGGAAGGGACGTGCTCGCGATGACCGCGCACAACCAGGCGAGGCGACGCACGCTCAAAATTTTCTCTCGTTGGCGACCCCAACGGAGGGAGCCGGAGTGGTGCTGGTTGCAGGCCTCGCAGCGCCAGGATCGGTAACGGCTGCGCCTTGCGTTGCGGCCGCCGCACTGCTGGTGGGCTTGGCCTTGCTGCGCGGCGACCGCGTCGTCGCCAATGCCGCGCTCGCCGACGCTTCCACGGCCGTCGCGCTCGGCTGCGGCGAACCCTCGGTCGCAACGCTCGGCGGGACCGCAACCGGGGCTCCCACTGTCGCTAACGGGATCGCCGGCTCGGCCGCCGCCGGGAGTAGGGTACCACCGTTGCTCACCGGCGCTCGCGGCCGGAATGCGAGCGCTCCGCCCACCCCCAGCACGGAGAGCACAAGAGCCGCGCCGACGAGGATCAGCATCGACCACCGCTTGGTAGTGCCTGACGCGAGGCGCGTGGTTGCGAGCGCCGTGTCGGTCTCTCCGAACGCCGCGGCTTTCGGGACCGAGGAGGGCATCGGCGGAGGGGGCAGGAGGCTCGCCATCGGCGCGCCAGCGTTCATGATGCGATCGGCGGAGACTGCGCCGATCAGCGATGCCAGAGGCCGCAGGCGCGTCGCCAGGTCCTTCAGCGAGATCCGTCGTGCGCGGTCCTTCTCGAGGCACGCGAGGACGGCGTTGGCGAGCGAGGCCGGCGCATCGGGTCGAATCGCGAGCAGTGGCGCTGGCGCATCCGCAGAGACGCTCGCGAGCACTGCGGCGACGCTCCCGCCCTCGAAGGGCGAGCGCGCCGTGAGCAGCTCGTGGAGCACGACGCCGAGCGCCCATACGTCGGTCGACGAGTCGACCTTCTTCGCGCTGCGGATCTGCTCCGGCGACATGTACGTCGGCGAACCGAACACGGCTTGCGTCTCCGTGAGCTTCGGGTCGGCGCTCCCTTCGATGGGCGCGAGCTTCGAGATCCCGAAATCCAGGACCTTGAGGAGCGGACTGCCGTCGGATCGGTGCGAGAGCCAGAGGTTCGACGGCTTGATGTCGCGATGGACGATGCCCGCGGCGTGCGCCTCCGCGAGCGCCTCCGCGGCCTGGAGGATGCAGTCGACCGCAAGCTGGATCGGGAGCGGCCCTCGCGCGACGAGGTCGCCGAGGTCCGTGCCTTCGAGCCGCTCCATGACGATGTACGGAAGGCCCTCCTCCGTTGCGCCCACATCGAGGACCCGGACGACGTGCTCGGTTCGCACGCGCGTGGTCGCCTGTGCCTCGCGGACGAAACGTCCGATCTGCTCCGTTTCGTGAGCGAGCTTGGGGTTCAGGAACTTGAGGGCGACGCTCTGCGTCAGCTTGATGTCGGCGCCGGCGACCACGGCGCCCATACCACCGGCGCCGAGCACGGCCCCGATGCGGTAGCGACCGCCGATGACCTGGCCGTCTGCCGGAAGCCACGGCGGCCTTGCCTCGTTGGCGCGCGGCGACTGAGAAACACCCACGGAAGTAGGCTATCTCAAGCACTTGCGTGGGGTCGATAGCCCTTCGGGGCGCAGCGCCTGTCCGCGGCCACCCACCGGGGTGTCCGGGACATAGGGTCACGCAAGCCCTCGTCGCGGAAGCTTCGCGAACAGCCTGCTTTTGCGGCTTGTCGTGCAGGTCGAGCGCGAGCGTGAGCGTGGCCCGGGGACTGCACCAGTTCCGGCTCGCGCATGATGTCGTCCCACGAGGAAGCAACGAGTCCGCGGCTCGACGGTGTGCTCGTCGTGGGTCTTGCCTCCTGCGCCGGAGGCCTCGCGGTTGCGTCGCCCGTCGCCGCGGCGGTCGCTACGGCTGTCGTTCTGGTCGCGCTCGCCCGACGAGGCTCTCGGGTGATCGCGCTCCTGGCTGCGCTCGCTTTCCTCGTGAGCGCCACGCGGGCGTCGTCGCTCGTGCGCGCCTACGAGCACGACCGCGCTCATGCGCTCGCCGCGGTGCGCTGGCCAGCACGGTGCGCACTGCGCGGTGAGATCGTGCACTCTCCGGTGCTGCTGGGGAACGCGTTCAAGGTCGACGTCGAGGTCACGGGCGGGGACTGCGAAGGGGCCGAGCTGTTTCGCGGCCGTGTCACGCTGCATGTCCCGCGTGAGCTGGGCCAGCGGCTAGCGCGCGGTGACGACATCGAGGCGATCGCGCAGCTCGCGCCTGGATACCGCTTCTGGAACGCCGATACCGGCGACCCTCGCCCCGCGATGGCGAGGCGCGGCGTCGTGCTCTCCGGCGGAGCGGACGACGTCGTGGTGCTCCAGGCAGGGCGAGGGCTCGGCGCGCTCCTCGACCACGCGCGCGCCCGGCTTCGCGAGCGGATCGAGGCCACGTTCCCCGCCGACACCTGCGCGATGGCACGTGCACTCGTGCTCGGTGAGGACGATCTCGCGTCGGCCGATCAGCGCGCCTTCCGTCGGAGTGGCTTGGCCCATCTTCTCGCGGTCTCGGGCATGCACCTCGTGCTCGTCGTCGCGACGTTCGTGGCTGCCCTCCGCGCGCTCCTCGTGCGCATCCCCGCGATCGCCACGCGCGTAGCGCCACTACGCGTCGCCGCGGCGCTCGGTGTCCCGCTCGCGTGGCTGTATGCGGATCTCGCGGGCGGAAGTGGCTCCGCGATCCGAGCCGCTTGGATGACGAGCGCCGCGCTCCTCGCTCACGTGCTGTCCCGGAGGCCGGATACACAGCGCGCGTTCGGGTTGTCCGTGGCCGGGATGGCGCTCGCCGACCCGCTCGTCGCGTTTGATCTCTCCTTCGCGCTCTCGGCCGCGGCGACCGCCGGACTCCTCGGTCTCTCGTCGCGCCTCGCTCGCCCCGCGCTCGCGCGGGTCCCCGACTGGCTCGCGCCCGCGGTCCGTGCGGTGGCGGCGTCCCTGGCGGCATCGATCGCATGCGCACCGGTCCTCGCGTGCATGACGGCAGATCTCCCACTCGCGGGGATCGTCGCGAACCTCGTCGCGGTACCGCTTGGAGAGATGGCGGCGCTCCCGCTCTGTCTCGCCCACGCACTCCTCGAGCCGCTGCCCGGCGCCGAGCGAGGCTGCGCGCTCGCGGCCTCCGGAGCGCTTGCGATGGTTCGCGTCGTAGCCCACGGCTTCGCCCGTGTGCCGTGGGGTACGGTGCCGGTGCCCACGCCGACGGCAGGTCAGCTTGCTGCGATCGCGGTCGGTGCCTTCGCGACCGCGCGCGCGGTGACGCGGCGCCCCTGGCGATGGGCGCTCGCGTGTGGTGCCGCCGTCGTCCTCTTCGAGGTCCTCGCGCGCGCTCGCGGTTGTCCGACCGGTGTGCTCCGCGTCACGATGCTCGACGTCGGCCAGGGAGACGCGGCGATCGTCGACCTCCCCGACGGTAGCGCGCTCGTCGTCGACGGCGGCGGACTCGTCGGTAGTCCCGTCGACACGGGGGAACGGGTGCTCGCGCCGGTCTTGCGGGCGCGCCGGCGCCGCGCCGTTCGCGCGGCCGTTCTCTCGCATCCGCATCCTGACCACTTCGGCGGACTCCGTCGCGGGCTCGACGGCGTCACGCTCGGCGCGTTCTGGGATACCGGGCAAGGCGAGCTCGACGGCGCGGGAGCCGACTACGCCGCGCTGCTCTCCGATCTCCGCGCTCGCGGCGTGCCGATCCTGCGCCCAAGCGAGCTGTGCGGAGATCGAACGGTGGGCGGCGCTCGCATCGAGGTGCTCGCGCCGTGCCCGGCGCTCACCGTCGACCGCGGACCGAACGACAACTCGTTCGTCATGCGCGTCGGTCTCGGTTCGCGATCCATTCTGCTCGTCGGTGACGCCGAGCACGGCGTCGAGGCGGATCTCCTGGAGGCAAAGCGAGCGTCGCTGCGTGCCGACGTCCTGAAGGTTGGTCATCACGGCAGCCGGACGTCGACCACGCCTGCATTCCTCGAGGCCGTCGACCCCGCTGTCGCGGTGATCTCGTGTGGCGTCCGCAATCGGTTCGGCCATCCCGCTCCGAGCACGCTCGCCACGCTGGCAGCCTCACGTGCTCGGGCCTACCGGACGGACCAGGATGGCAGCATCACCGTCACGACGGACGGTCGCTCGCTCGACGTCACGGTGGCCGCCGAATGACGCTTACGTGCGCTCGACGATGCCGATGAACGGGAGGTTGCGGTACCGCTCGGCGAAGTCTAGCCCGTACCCGACGACGAACTTGTCCTCGATGGTGAAGCCGAGAAAATCGACGTTCACGGCCACCCGCGCGCGCGCGGGCTTGTGAAGGAGCGAGCACACCTTCACGCTGCGTGGACTGCGGGTCCGGAAGAGATCCATGAGGTGGGCGACCGTGAGACCCGTGTCGACGATGTCCTCGACGATGATGACGTCCTCGCCGGCGATCGGGCGAGAGAGGTCCTGCGTGATCTGAACGACGCCGCTCGACTCCGTGCCCTCGCCGTACGAGCGAACGCCGAGAAAATCGATGCGGACGTTGCCCTCGATCGCCCTGCAGAGGTCGGCGGCGAAGATGAAGCTTCCCTTGAGGACGACGACCAGGACGACGCTCCGGTCGGTGTACTCCTTGGCGATCTCGGCGCCGAGCTCCCGCACCCTGGCGGCGATCTGCTCGGAGGACAGCATCGTGACGATACGTTCGCTCATGAGGCTGCTCTCTCGCCTTGACGCGCCCGGATGTAAAGACACTACTGGGGCAGTCCATGACAGCCGGTGGCCCCCCCCTGAACAAGCGCCTCGCGTTCCTCGAGAAGGTCACCGCGGAGGGTACGGAAGACCCTCTCGCCTGGTACGGCCTCGCCATGGAGTACCGAAAGCTCCAGCGCCGGGACGAGGCCTTGCAAACGTTCACGACGCTGCGGACCCGCAAACCCGAATACATCGCGATGTACCTGATGTGCGGGCAGATGCTCGACGAGGCCGGCCGGAAGGACGAGGCTCGCGAATGGCTCGAGACCGGCCTGACCACGGCGACGTCGAAGGGCGACAGTCACGCGGCCTCGGAGATCCAATCGGCGCTCTCGCTGCTCGACTGAGCGGCCCGATCAGGTCGTCGGCGCGCTACCACCGCCGCCGTCGAAGCCGGGCCGAAGCATGGCGAGCGCGAGAACGAGCTTGTCGATGTCGACGGGCTTCGAGAAGTGCGTGTCGAAGCCCGCGTCGAGCGCGCGTTTGCGGTCGGCGCGGCCGGCGTAGGCGGTCAGGGCGATCGAGGTCGTCTTGCCGCCCTGATCCTCGGGAAGCGCACGCACGCGGCCGACCAGCATATAGCCGTCCTCCTCGGGCATCGCGATGTCCGAGATGAGCGCGTCAGGCCGATGGCGCTGAACGAGCTCGAGTGCCTCGGCGGCGGTCTCGGCGACGAACACCTCCGCGCTCCGCTGCAGGAGCACGGTGGCGAGCAGATCGCGCGCATCGTCGTCGTCGTCGACCACCACGACCCGCAGTCCGTCGAGGACGCCTCGCACGCCGGCGGTGTCTGCCGTGGTGACACAGCCAGAGGTTCGCTCCGGATTCTCGAGGACCGACCCTACCGGCACGCCGCCCGCTTCTGAACCTTCCGTAGGCGCCGGGTCGGCCGCCCCAATCGGCGAAGGCGCGCGGTCATCGGAGTTCCTCATTGGGCCGCGAGGTTCTTCCTGACGAGCCAGCGCAGTGTCTCGTTCAACTGCTTTGCGGAGAGCCGTCGCGTCATTTCGACGAGCTTCTGGCGAACATCCGTCTTCGGAAAGGTCATGAGGTCGAGCGGGAGCACGCCGAGCCCATTTGCGATGAGCTTGAGCGTCTGGATGTTCGGTCGCACGAGGCCACGCTCCATGTTCGAGAGATGCCCCTTTGAGCCGAGCTTGCTCGTCGCGGCGAGCGCCTCAATCGTCAAGCCTGCGGCGATCCGTATGTCGCGGATCCGTTGCCCGACCTCGAGTGCGAGCTTGTCAGGAGCGAGCCGTCTCGGCATCTCATGGGAATTAGCAAAGCTTGCGCCAGCGGGGGCTCGCGCGCCGCGCGGTGGCGATACGGACAATCGCGGCGTTTCCCGCGAGGCCTTGGCCGCCGCGACGGTAGGTTGTGAGGCGCGCGTGCTCGCTGCGGCAAGGTAACGCTCATTCTCGCCTCAGTCGCCGTCGCCGTTCGCCACGGCGCGTAATTCAACGGTGCCGGCGACGTCGGCGCAGGACCAGCATGAACCCGAGCATCGCCCCGACGCCCATGGTCGTGGCCGACATGCGTGCGAGGCCCGCAGTCGTGCACGCGCAACCGCTCGTCTCGTCCGAGGGGACGCCGAAGCTGTCGTCGAAGGCGCCGCCGTCCGGACTGCCCGTCGAGTCGGGAGGCGGAGTCGGCTGGAGGCCGCCGCCGTCCGGGGTCGGAGGAGCGACACACTTGCCCGTCGCCTGGTCGCACTTGTTCGGTGCGACGCACGAGATCCCGGCGCAGAGATTCACGCAGCCATAGGTCGCGGAGCCGGCGTCGGCGCCTGCATCCGTCGTTGCGGGGGGGACGCAAATTTCGCCCGGGGGACACTTCACCCCGTCGCAGAACCCGAGGCATTTACCCGCCGTGCAGTGCTGACCCACCGGGCAGGACACGCCGAGACAGTCCGGAGTGACACACTGGTTGGTGGCGGCGCCGCCGTCCGCGGGTCGATCGCACTTGTCGGTGCCGGTGCACCCGACGTCGCCCGCGAAGCAGCTGCACGGCGGGTTGCAGACGCCGTCCTTGCAGGTGAAGGCGGCCGCGCACTTCACGTCGCGACACGGGTCGAGGCACGCGCCCGCGACGCACTTCTCCCCTGTCGGGCACACGACGCCGACATCGCAGTTCGGTACGCACTTCTTCGAGGTCGCATCGCACGTCGCACCCGGAGGACAGCCGCCCACGGTGCAGTCGGTCGGCACGCAGAGTGCGCTCGCGGCGACCGGCTGGCACGTCGAGCCGGGAGGACAACCGAGCTCACCCCCGCAGAGGGGCACGCACACTCCTGCCGCGCACCCGCGGCCGGGCGGGCATGCCTCGGGCGTCACGCCGTTGCAGTTCAGGTCCTTCGTCGAGTTGCAGGCCTCCGGCGCGTTCGGGTGGGCCAGCGGATCGTTGTCGTCGCAATCGCAGACCTTCGGTGCGCCGGCGCACGCACAGTCGACGAACGAGTCGCCGTCTTTGTCGGGGCACACGGCGTCGCCTGTCTCGGTCAGCCCTGCGACGGCGTCGAGCTCGGCCTCGTTCGAATCGAAGGCGCAGGAAGGAAAGTCGCGACCGTCATTACCGGCGACGATCGCCGCGTAGCGGAAGTTGATCCCGCAAGGCATCGCGTAGACCGTCACCATCGAGTCTTCCTCGACGGCATAATCGGCAGTGTCGCCGCAGGCGGCGCGGTTCACCGGATCGGCGGGTCGCACGTCTGCCCAGCCCTTCGTGTAAATCTTCTTGAGGACGGCGCGGTTCCACTTGGTCGGGTCCGCTCCGGTCGTAGTGGGCGCGAGCACGATGTCGCGTGCCTTGGGATCATTCGTGAGAAAGACGGTGTATTCGACCGATTCGCAAGGCTGCGGGCCGTGGTCGTTCTCGGCGAAGATCGCGACCTGGTTCGACGGGCCACCGAGGTCGAAGACCAGCCCCTCCCACGGGTTGTAGTTGCCTGCGATGCCGTCGCCGACGCACGATGCGTAGTTCGGGCAGCCGGCGGTCAACACGTGATCGCTGAGCCGGCACGGGTGCCCCCACTTGCGATCGGGCTTGCCCTTCACAGCGTCGCTCACGCTCGCGAACGTGATCGCGCCGGGCGGCGCACACGTGAACTGGCCGGGGCAGTCGTAAGGAGGTTTGGAGACACCCGGGTTGCAGCCCGCCGAGGGCGCGCCCTGCACCGGCGGCACGGTGCACGCGGGGAAGATCTTGTCGATCGGCACGAGCGTTCCGTAAACGGGGAGCTGCGTCGCGTCGCGCCCCTTCGCATCGCGGAAGATGTCGTTGACGACGCGGTCGGCGCCGCTGTTCTGGATGGCCGCGATACATGCGGCGGGACCCCCGCCGATGTCGCACGTCGGGCCGGTCGCGTGCGCCTCGCCGCTCACGAACAGCAGCGCGGACGCGACGCCGAGCGACAGGACCAGCGCGGTCGCGAGTTTGGAGCGAACGTGGAACATGGCGAGCCTCCCACGGGTATTGTCGCGGGTGCCGCCTCGATGCGCAATGAGCGCGACCGTCAGCCACCCTCGTCGCGCCGCGCGGCTGCGGCCTGCCGCAGCGCGAGGAGACGCGCACGGATGCGGGTCTCCTCGCCGTGCTCGGTAGGCTCGTAGATCGGTTCGCCCACGATTTCGTCGGGCAAGTAGGTCTCGCCGGGGACGACGCCGTCGTCGTAATCGTGGGCGTACTTGTAGCCGGAGCCGTACCCGTCCTGCTTCATCAGCTTCGTGACGGCGTTCCGCAGCTTCATCGGTACGGGGAGGCTCCCGTGTGCCTCGACGAGCGCCTTGGCGCGCTGCCACGCGTTCTTCACCGCGTTCGACTTGGGTGCGCACGCGAGATAGAGCGCCGCGTGCGCCATGGGATAGAGGCCTTCGGGCAGGCCCATGCGCCGGAAGGCTGCGTCGGCGCTCGTGACGACGACGAGCGCGCGTGGGTCGGCGTTGCCCACGTCCTCGCTCGCGAAGATGATCATGCGCCGCAGCACGAAGAGCGGGTCCTCTCCGGCCTCGAGCATGCGCATCATCCAGTACACGGCGGCATCCGGATCGGATCCACGCATCGACTTGATGAAGGCGCTGATGACGTTGTAGTGCTCCTCGCCGGACTTGTCGTAAAGGAGCGGCGCCTTCTCCTCGGACGCGGCGAGGCTTTCGGTGTTGATCGCCGTCTGACCGCGCGAACGGGCGTAGTCCGCCGCGGCCTCGAGGATCGAGAGCGCGCGTCGTGCGTCGCCATGTGCGAGCCGCGCGATCGTGCGAATCGCCTCGGGGTCCGCGGTCACCTCGCCGCTCCCGAGCCCCTGGTCGCTGTCGTGGAGGGCTCGCTCGAGGATCGAGACGAGCGCCTCCTCGGCGAGAGACTCGAGGCGGAACACCTTGCAGCGCGAGAGCAGCGCGGCGTTCACCGCGAACGACGGGTTCTCGGTCGTGGCGCCGATCACCGTGATCGTGCCTGCCTCGACGTGCGGGAGAAATGCGTCCTGCTGCGCCTTGTTGAAGCGGTGGATCTCGTCGACGAACACGATCGTACGTTCGCCGCGGTAGTCGAGGCGCTCCTTCGCGGCCGCGACGATGTCACGCAGCTCCTGGATGCTGCCGAGCACGGCGGAGAACTGCACGAAGACGGATTTGGTCTTCGAAGCGATGACCTTTCCGAGGGTCGTTTTTCCGACGCCCGGCGGGCCCCAGAGGATCATCGAGGGCACGCGATCCTTGTCGATCGCATGGGCGAGCAGCTTGCCCGGCCCAACGATGTGATCCTGGCCGACGTAGTCCTCGACGCGCGCCGGCCGCATGCGCTCGGCGAGCGGTACGGCGCCCGTGCTCACGGCCTCGCGTCGCGCGGCCGCCGCAAATAGCGTGCTCGGTTCGAAGCCACCCTTGTTGCCCCGGGGCCGTGCCACGTGGCGACCCTAGCAGAAACGCGTGTATCCTTCGCCGGCCGCCGATGCGCAGAACTTTCATCACCGCCGGCGCGCTCGCCATGCTCGCGGCGCCACCGCTCCTCTCGAGCTGTGGTGGCGAGTCCGGGATGGTGCCGATCGATCCCTCCAGGGCGCGCACGGCCGTGGCCGAGGTTGCCGAGCTCGAGATCCGCGCCGGCGGGGTGGATCGCTTCACGGTGTGTCCTCCACCCGGCGAGCTGGGCCAGCCTTGGTTTCCGCAGCCGCCGCCGTGGTCGCCGGCTAGTGCCGTGCCCGGTGCCCCCGCGGTG
>JAYSXP010000396.1:0-4180 GCA_043717125.1 Polyangiaceae bacterium
TTCGCGACCGCGACGTTCGTGTCGGCGGTCTGGAGATCCGCGGCGGAGGCGAGTGCCTGATCGGAGAGCGCCTTCGTCCGCACGAGCACCAGCTCGGCATCCTTCTGCTGAGCCTCGGCCTTGGCCACGCCGGCCTTCGCGGAGAGATAGTTCGCGTTCGACTGCTCGACGGCCGCCTGGAAGAGCTGCGGATCGAGCTTCGCGAGGAGCTGGCCCTTCTTCACCGTGGTGTTGAAGTCGGCGTTCAGCTTCTGGATGCGCCCGCTCACCTGCGCGCCGATCTGCACCGTGACCGTCGCCTGCAAGGTGCCGCTCGCGGCGACCTTCGCGGCGATTCTCCGCTTCTCGATCGGCGACGTCTTCCACGCGATCTCGGGGGCGGCATGAGCCTTCTGGTAACGCCACGCGCCGAAGCCGACTCCGACGAGAACAGCGACCACGACGAACCAGAAAATGAGCTTCTTCATCCCGAGGGCACACGTAAATTCAGATCCACCGACCATCGATGCCAGGCCCATCACGGCGCCGCGGCCCGATCCGACTAAATACCCCTCCACGCGGACGAGTCGTCGGTTCCGGGGCACCGGCGCGACCGCCGTTCAGCCTCGCCGCAGTCCGGTAGCATTCGCGAGCAGCAGGTCCTTGAGCTCCTGCGCACGCTCACGTGCGACAGGAACGTGCACGCCGGGCTGCCCCACGGCCGCACCGACCAGGAGCCGCGTGTCACTGCCCTCGCGTTCAAACTCCTTCACGAACGTCGGGTTGACGAGCCAGCTGCGGTGAACGCGCGTCAGCTTGCGCCCGAACGACGCCTCGATCGCCGAGAGGGAGAGATCGAGATCGAACGTCCCGTGCGGCGTGTGGACGAACGTGAGGCGATGCGACGCCTCGAACGCCCAGACCTCGTCCGCGTCGAGGAAGACGAGGCTCTTCTTCCGTCGCGCGACGATGCGCTGAGGCGCCGCGACGCTCGCGTCGTGCCTCGGCCTCCGTTCCGCGAGGCGGCGAAGACAGTTCTCGACGCGTTCCTCGCTGAAGGGCTTGAGCAGGTAGTCGAGGACGCCGAGCTCGAAGGCCTCCAGTGCGTGCTCGCGCGAAGCCGTCGCGAGCACGACGAGCGGAGCGCTGGGCTCCTTCGCGAGCGACCGCACGATCTCGAGCCCGGCGCGCTCGCCTGCGGCGAGCTGGACGTCGAGGAACACCACGTCGAGATGGACGCGGTCGAGCGACGAGAGAGCCTGGCGTGCCTCGTCCGCGGTTCCGACCGCGCCAACGACCTCCGCGAGACCCGAGCCCTCGAGGAGCTCGACGAGGAAGTTGCGCGCCGGCCACTCGTCCTCGACGACGAGCGCGCGCAGGCGCGGTCGTGGGGAGCCGCTCACGAAGCCACCGCGTCGATCGGCCACGCGACGGTGGCGCGGGTACCCTGGGGCGACGAGTCGATCGCGAGGCTTGCGCGGGGGTCCTTGAGCGAGAGCCGGCGACGCACGGCATCGAGGCCGAACGCCCCGGAGCGAGCGGGCGCGTCGCCGATGCCAGGCCCGTTGTCGGAGATGACGCAGCGAAGGACGTTTTGCTCCCTCTCGAGCTGGACGCTGACGCTCACCTCGCCCCCCTCGCCGCGCACGAGCGCGCCGTGCTTGACCGCGTTTTCGACCAGCGGCTGGAGGAGGAGACGCGGGACCTCGAGATCGGAGGCGCGAGGGTCGACGTCCCATTTGAACGCGATGGCACCGTCGTAGCGCGCCTCGAGGATCGCCGCGTAGCGCTGGAGCCACTCCACCTCCGCGCCGACGGCCTGCATCTCACCCTCGCGCGTGGCGTCGCGCAGCAGATCGCCGAGCGCCGCGAGCAGGCGACGCGCAGCGCGTGGGTCTTCGGTCACGAGACCTGCGATCGCGTTGAGCGTGTTGAGGAGGAAATGCGGCTCGAGGTGAGCGCGGAGGCGCGCCAGATCCGCGTCGCTCTTCAGGCGCTCCGCCTCGAAGGCGTGGAGGCGCGCGTCCTCGACCGCGAACGGATAGACGAACGCGAGCGCCCAGATGCCGAAGTGGAACTGCCCGAAGAGAAAGCCCCACGCCGCCGAGCGCCACGGCACCGGCGGGTCCGCGCGGAGTCGGAACGCGGGATAGGCGTCGCCCATCTTCCAAAAGAGGAGCCCGAAGAGGACACCGAGCGCGCCGGCAATGCTGGCGCCGACGACGAGCGTGGATACGGACCCGAGCCGCCGACGCTTCGCCCACTCGAACGAGGCCGAGAGGGTGAGCATGAGCATCGGCATCTGCAGCGCGGCGAGGCCGAGCCGAAGGAGGACGCGCGGTCGCGTGTGACCGGCAAGCAGCTCGGTCGCGGCCTGGAGGAGCACCACGAGCAGGACGACGGCGACCCCCAGCCAGCGACGGGAGGCACGGCTCGTCGGGCGGGACGGGAGGGACACCATGGAGGAGAGCGGTAGCACGTGGGGAGAAACGACGACAGACGACAGGGGCAGCCAACGGGCCATTCGGATCACTCGAAGGAGAACTTTTTCGATCGTGATGCGTTTAGAGCGGCATGCGAAAGCTCGGCATTGTCTTCGTGGGCGCCTTTTCCCTGGTCACCGGAGTCTTTGGGACGGGATGTGCGAAGGGCGCTCCCCTACCCCTGGCTCCCACCCAAAGCGCGTCGGCCGCGGACCAGGACAAGGCCAATGCGGACGCGATCGCGATCGCGAGTGACGGCGCCGCCGACACCGGCCGCGAGCGCACGCCGAACCGCAACGGAGCGTGGATCGGCGCCGCGCCCGAGGGCGACCTTCTCTCCAGCACGACGCGCGAGACGTTCCTCGGCGTGTGGGTCGACGTCCCCGAGGCGCGTCCCGAGAGCCGTCCGCCGATGGAGGTCGTCCTCGTCGTCGACACGTCCGGTTCGATGACCGGGACGAAGATCGACAGCGCTCGCAGCGCGGCGGCCACGCTCGTGCGCAGCCTCAAGGACGGTGACATCGTCGCGCTCGATTCGTTCTCCGACGAGGCGCGCACGCTCGTCCCGCCGACCCGCCTCGACATGCACACGCGCAGCGAGATCCTGCGTCAGATCGCCCAGCTCGTTCCCGGCGGCTCGACCAACATGTTCTCGGGACTGACGCTCGCCGAGTCGCAGATGGCGTCGGCGCCTGCCTCGCACGGCCTCCGTCGCGTCGTCATGATTTCCGACGGCATCGCCAACATCGGCCCGGCGAGCCCCGAGGTCCTCGGCTCGCTCGCGCAGAACGGCCTCCGCTTCCGCGCGCAGGTGACGTCGTTCGGCGTCGGCAACGACTACGACGAACGCACGCTCAACGCGCTCTCGGTCCGCACGAACGGGCGGCTCTACCATATCGGCGAGCCCCGCGAGATGGCGGGTATCCTCCGCAACGAGGTCGCGCTCCTCGATGCCACACTCGCGAGCGACGCCTCCGTCGAGATCGTCCCGGCCCCGGGTGTCCAGGTCCTGGGCGCCGACGGCTTCCGCGCAGAGTTCCGCGACGGCGGCATGCGCATTCCGCTCGGTGCCCTCCACGCCGGCCAGCACCGCGAGGCGCTCGTCCGCCTTCGCATCGTCGACCCCGCGGCGTTCGAGGGCCACTCGCGCTCGCTGGCGAGCGTTCGCCTCCGCTTCCGCGACGCGGCCGAGGGCGACCTCGAGCGCATCCAGGAGGTCGTGACGCGCACGCAGCTCTCGCCCGACGACAACGCCGTCGCCCAGGCGGTCAACTCACGCACGAAGGCGATCGTCGCGATCATGGATGCGTCGAAGACACAGATGGCGGCCGCGCAGCGGATCAACGACGGCAATTTCGTCGACGCCGACAAGGAGCTCGAGCGCGCGCAGCAGACGCTGACCGCTCAGGCCCGCATCGTCAAGGCCCCCGCCGAGAAGAAGCGTCTCGAGGTCGCTGCTTTGAAGGTCGCCACCGCCCGCGCCGCGACCCGAGCGATGCCGTCGGCGCCGAAGGCCGCCCAGCGCGCCGGCGCCCTCGAGATGAACGCGAGCGCCATGCACGATCAGGGCTTTTGAGATTTCTTCGGGCGGCCGCTACTTGCGTCCGCGGCCCTCTCCCCACTTCGGGCTCTGCGCGATGAGCTTCGCGACCAGCGCCGTCCAGCCCGTCTGGTGGGTCGCTCCGAGACCCGTCCCGTCCTCGCCGTGGAAGTACTCG
>JAYSXP010000397.1:0-4179 GCA_043717125.1 Polyangiaceae bacterium
GTCGGGACGGTGGACATCAACTTGCGATCGATCTCGCCGAACTGGTCGAGCACCTTCTGGAAGGCCTCGAACGTCCGGCTCGCCTGCATCATCTCGGTCATCGCGGCGACAGGCTGGGCGTTCGACTCCTCGACCGCACCGACCGCGAGCGGCTCCTTCGATGGAGTCACGGCGCCGGCGTTGGCGCCCGAGAGGAGCCCGCTACCCTCGTGCTCGAGCGCGCCAGGCGTTTCGAAGGTCACGAGCTTCAGCTTGCCGATCGTGTTCGCGCCCTGTTTTACCGAGCCGTCGGGGTCGATCCTCAGCAGGCCGCCGCCGGGCGCCGCTTTGATCGGCGTGCCTCCGTCCGACGACACCGGCGTGCCCGAGGAGGTGCGCAACGTGCCCTCGGCATCGATGGCGAGACTTCCAGCCCGCGTGAACCGCTCGCCGCGCGGCGTGATCGCCGCGAGATAGACCCCCGGAGGCATCGCAACGTCGAGCGGGTTGCTCGTCACGCGGGTGGCGCCGGGTGTCGTGTCGACCGCCGAGCGGGCGGTCTTCGCGTAGCGCATCTCGCCGTCACCGACGGCCGATGCGAGCGCCTGACGAAAGACCGGACGCATGCGCTGGTAGCCGGCCGAGGACGAGTTCGCGACGTTCGTAGCGGTGATGTCCATCGCCTGCTCCTGCGCCACGGCTCCGCTCAACGCGACATAGAGGCCCTTCGACATGGCTACTCCTTGCCGATCGCGGCGCGTAGCCGGTGAACGGCCTCGGTGTGGAGCTGCGAGACGCGCGACTCGCTCACGTCGAGCACCGCGCCGATCTCGCGCAGCGTGCACTCCTCCGTGTAGTAGAGCGCCAGCACCTGCTGGAGCCGCTCGGGGAGCGTCGTGATCGCGTCGGCGACGGCCTGCTGGATCTCCTTGCGACCCGCCGACTCCTCGGGGAGCTCGGCCGCATCGGCCATGAGGTCGGTATCGATGTCGATGACCTCGAGACGATTCATACCGGCGCGATCGAGCGCGGCGAGCATGGACCGGTACTCGATGAGCGTGAGCACGAGCTCTGCCGCGATCTCCGCCTCCTCGGGCGGGCGATGGAGCTCCTGCGTCAGCTTGTGGATCGCGCGAGTGACCTTGCGCGACGTGGCGCGGCTCGCGCGCGAATGCGTATCCAGGCTCCGGAGGTAGTCCAGCATCGCGCCGCGGATTCGATAGAGCGCGTACGCCTCGAACTCCGCCTCGTCCATGTCCTCGCTGCTGCGCGCGAAGGCCTCGACCAGGCCAATCCACGCATAACCGGTGAGATCGTTCACGCTGATGTGGCTCGGCACCTTGCGGGCGAGACGCATCGCGGTACGCCGCACGATGGGGAGGTACTTGCGATAGTGCGCCGCGGAGAGGACCCGCGATGCGCGCTGTTCCGAGAGGGCCGCGGCGCTCACGTGCAGCGCCCATCGAGGCCGAGGGCACCGAAGATCGCTTCGAGCGATGCGGGTGTGACGTCCTCGGGGACGCGCGGACCGTTGCAGATGACCGAGAGCGGACGACGTGCCGCCCAAGGCGCGTGAAGGAGACCGGAGGGCGAGTCCGTCTCGTCGAGCTTCGTCACGCATATGGCGGTCGGCGCGAGCGGCGCGAAGATGCTGACGACGCGCACGGCGTCCGCCGAGCGGATCGACGCCGGCATGCAGAGCAACAGGTCGACATGCACCGGCGCGTCCTTCTTGCGGCGCGCCGCGAGCGCGGCCTCCGGGGCAGTGGCGACGGGCGGACGGCCCGACGTGTCGACGAACACCACGTCTGCGGTCTCCTCCTCGAGGAGCGCTGCGAGCTCGGCCGAGGTTCGTGCGACGTCGAACGTCGCGCCCAGGAGCTCGGCGTAGCGCTCGAGCTGGTCGACGGCGCCGACGCGGAAGCCGTCACACGAGATGAGCGACACCGATTTTCCCTGCATCCGGGCGCGCGCGGCGAGCTTGGCCACCGTCGTCGTCTTGCCGACGCCCGAGGGCCCGGCCATCGCCACGATCCGACGGCCGGGGGCCGCGGCGTCCCATGGCGCGAGCGGCACGAGCTCCGCGATCGCCGCCTTCAGCTTGGCCATGGGCTCCGCTTCCGGCGACTCCTTGGCGCGGGCCGCGATCCGCGTCGCCGCCGAGCCCTCGATGCCGCGCGCACGGAGCAGCGTCGCGATGCGATCCCCGCGCTTCGGCTGAACGGACGGAGAGCCCATCTCCTCGAGCGTCGCGCGGATCGCGGCGAGCTCGCGCCCGAGCTCCTGCGTCCCGTTCGCACGCGTGAGGTGAGCACGGAGCGCGCGCACCTCGTTCCTCATCTCCGCGCGGAGATCCTCGAGCTCCGCCGACGCGGCGGACTTGCGCGGCTCCGTGGAGCGATAGACCTCGGCGGCGAACGGAGACGCCTCGGGTGCGTGCTGGCTTCTGGATCCGTGACCCGTGTTCATCAGAGTTGCTCCTGAACTTTCCTACTCATGCACTCAAGCGGTCGACGATGCGGAGAGGGACCGACGGGTCGATCTCGCGGAAGGAGGCGACGGACAGCTGCGGGACCTTGCGCTCCACGATGGCGCGCACGTAGCGGCGGAGGTCGGGGGCCGTGACGACGAGCGGGTTCGCCGACGTCGCGCCGAAGGTGGCAAGCGAGCTCTCCGCGCGAGCGGTGAGCGTCCGGAGGATGTCCGGGTCGAGCGCGCCGCCCGTGCCGTTCGCGATCTCGGAGAGCGACGTGCGAAGCATCTGCTCGATGCGCGGATCGAGCGTGAGCGCGGAGACCGTACCGTCGGCCGCCTTGAACCGTGCCGTGATGTGGAGCGCAAGCCGCTCGCGAACCAGCTCGGTGAGCTGCTCCGGATCCTTCGTCTGCGCGCTGAGCTCGGCGAGCGCCTCGAGGATGGCGCGAAGGTCACGGACCGACACCCCTTCACGAACGAGATTGCGGAGAACACGCGCCACGTCTCCGAGTGCAAGCATGTTCGGGACCACGTCATCGACGAGCTTCGGCGCGGTGCGCGCGAGGACGTCGAGGAGGTGCTGCACCTCCTGTCGACCTAGGAGGCGATGCGCGTTGATGCGCAGCGTCTCGGCAAGATGCGTCGCCATGATCGTCGCGTGGTCGACCACGGTGTAACCGAGCGCCTCGCCGAGCTCCTTGTCGCGCTGCGGGATCCAGAGCGCCGGCATCCCGAAGGTCGGATCCGTCGTCGGATCGCCATCGATGGGCGGGGCGGTCCCACAGCCGTCGATCGCGAGAACCCGCCCGTGCGCGCAGTCACCTTTGCCGATCTCGAGACCCGCGAGGAGGATGCGATAGCCGCCCGGCGCGAGCTCGAGGTTGTCGGAGACATGGACCGGCGGAACGACGATGCCGAGGTTCCTCGCGAGCTCCTCGCGCAGCTTCGCGACGCGCTCGGTGAGGGTGCCTCCGCGCGCCACGTCGACGGCGGGCACGAGCTCGTAGCCGAGCTCGATCGAGAGAGCATCGAGCGTCAGCGCGGCGTCGACAGCCTCGGCGGCCGAGAGCTGCGGTGAGCCGTCCGCCCCGGCGCTGCGCGGAGACTTGTCGGCCTGCGTGGCCAAAAGCGCGTTGGCGGCGCGGCGCGAGACCGCGAGCATCGCCACCGCGAGCGCGAGGCACGGAATGAGCGGCATGCCGGGCATGAGCCCGAGGCCTGTCACGATGATGGCAGTGATGGTGACGGCCGTCCGTCGGCCGAAGAACTGCGCATAGAGCGCGCGACCGAGCTGGTCGCCCGTCGCCGTGCGCGTCACGACGATGCCGGACGCCGACGAGATGAGGAGCGCCGGCACCTGGGACGCGAGCGCGTCACCGACGCTGAGGACGGAGAAGGTCTCGGCGGCGCGGCCGATCTCCATGCCGCGCGAGATGCCGAGCACGAGGCCACCAATGAGATTGATGGCCATGATGAGCAGGCCGGCGACGGCGTCGCCGTGGACGAACTTGCTCGCGCCGTCCATCGCGCCGAAGAAGTCCGCCTCGCGCTCGAGCTCACGACGGCGCGTGCGCGCCTGGTCCTGCGTGATCGCGCCGGAGGCAAGGTCGGCATCGACCGCCATCTGCTTGCCGGGCATCGCGTCGAGGGTGAAGCGGGCCGCGACCTCGGCGACGCGCCCCGCGCCCTTCGTCACGACGACGAAGTTGATGACGGTGAGGATGA
>JAYSXP010000398.1:0-11968 GCA_043717125.1 Polyangiaceae bacterium
GGTCGCTCAGGCCGTGTGACTCACACGGCACGAGCTCCCGAAGGTCGCTCAGGCCGTGTGACTCACACGGCACGAGCTCCCGAAGGTCGCTCAGAGGCAGGACGAGCCGCACGTCGTGGAGACGCACGTGTTGTACGCGGTCCACTTCTCGACCGCCGCCGGGTACTTCGCCCTGCACGCGTTCTGACACACGACCTTGCCGCCGCCGGTGCCGCCGCCGCCACCCGCGCCGCCTGCGTCACCACCACCACCGCCACCGCCACCACCACCGCCACCACCACCACCACCGCCGGTTCCGGTCCCGCCGCCGCCCGCCGTCGGCGTCGCTTCGGCCGTGACCCACTTCGTGATCGTCGTCTTCTGCGTCGCGGTGAGCGCGGGGCCCTCGTGCACGCCCTTGTTCACGAAATCGCTGTTCGCCTTGTCGAAGCCGTAGCCCTTGAAGATCGGGTACGACAGATCGGCGGTCGTGCCGAAGAACTGCGGGGCAGCGCCGCCCGCCGCAGAGTGGCAGCCGCCGCACGTGGTCACCACCGCGGGATGGACCTCGTTCACGAAGATGCCCTTCGCGACGGTGTTCGTCGTGGTGCCCATGCCGCCGTCACCACCGCCGGTACCGCCGCCGGTGCCCGTGCCGCCGCCGCCGCATGCGGCCATGCAGTCCTGGAGGCCCGAGCACGCTGCGTTGTTGCTGAAGCACGCGATCGTCGCCTGGCAGCAGCCGTCTGCGCTCATGCACGTGCTGCAGGCGGGCTTCTCGAAGTCGAGGCCGACCTTGCCGAGGCAGGTGTTGCTCGTGGCCGTGGTCGTGCGCGTCGGCGCGGTCGTCGGTACGTCCGACCCGTTGCCGTTGCCGTTGTCGTCAGCCGAGAGGTTCGCCGCCTGGGGCGCGGAGCACGCCGTACCCGCGAGGCCCGCGAACCCCAGGAGGACGATCAGCGATCCAGGGAGCAGGAGGGCGGGCAGGCGCATGGGAGAACCAGGAGCACGCGGCGTGCCTCGCGGCCTCACGAAAAAACTGCGGTGCTCAGCGCGACCTGGCAAACGCCCACATTGGCGCTGGATCGCGCGCTCGGTCCACTCGGATCCACGCGATGCATCAAAGGAGCAACGCGAGACCCAGGATCGGAAGGCACACCACGAACAAGATCAGGCAGAAGCCCATGATGTCTCTCGCCCTCAACCCCATGAGGCCAAGCAGCGGCAGGCTCCAAAAGGGCTGGTACATGTTGCCGAGCATGTTGCCGTACGCGACGGCCATCGTGATCTTCCCGTAGGGGACGCCGAGCTGCTTCGCGGCCTGCAGCATCACCGGGCCCTCGACGGCCCACTCGCCTGCGCCCGAGGGCACGAAGCTCTTCGTGAGTATCGAGGCGAGGAACGTGAAGAACGGCAGCGTCCGCGGCGACGCCGAAGCGACGAAGACGTGCGCGATGCTCGCCGAGAGCCCCGTGAGCTTCATGATCTCGAGGATGCCGCCGTAGAACGGGAACTGCAGGACGATCCCCGAGACGCCTCGAACGCTCTGCGCGATCGCGCGTCCGTAGGCGACCGGGCTCCTGTGAAGGATCATCCCGAGCATCAAGAACGTGCAATTCACGACGTTGTGATTGAGGTCGAAGCCGTGCTCGCGCAGATAGCGCGAGAGGAACGAGAGACCGAGCGCACCGGTGAGGAACGTGAGCACGCGCGTGCGGTCGAGCCACTCGGCGGGCGTCGAAGGGCGGACGTCGTCGTCCTCGCCGGAGCCGTCGTCGGGCGGCGCGGGGATGGCGTCGAGATCGGGCGGGATGATGCCTTCCTTCGGGTGCATGGCCACGACGAGCGGCGGCACGACGAGGAGGAGCACAGCGCACGCGACGAGGTTGTAGGGAGCGAAGATGGTCTCCGTGAGCGGCACCTTGGCGCCCGTCAGGCCGAGCACCTCGCTCACGAAGTTCTTCTCCGTGTTCATCAGGAGCGGCGCGCTCGCGGTGAGCCCGGCGTGCCAGAGGAGCATCGACGTGTACGCGCCGGTGCCCAGCAGCGCGTAGTGGACTTTCACGCCGCGCTTCGTGAGTGAACGACCGACCTCGCGCGCGAGCAGGGCGCTCGAGACGAGGCCAAAGCCCCAGTGAATCCAGCCCGTCACGAGGGCAAAGACCGTGACGAGGAGCAGCGCTTGCGTCGCCGTGGTCGGAATCGCGGTGAGCCGCGCGAGCAGCCGGCGCGCGGGCGGGCTCGCGGCGATGGCCTCACCCGTGACGACGATGAGGATGATCTGCAGACCGAACTTCAGGATCTCGGGGTTGCCGAAGCCCTCCGTCCACGCCTTCACGAGCGCCGAACCCTTGCCGAGCCACGTGGCGCCCGCGTCTCCCGGCACGGCGTCCATCGTCAGGAGACCGAGGCCGAGCGCGACGAGCGTGAGGAGGAGGACGAGCGCGAAGGGATCGGGCATGAACCTTCGAACGAGGCGCTCGGCCGCGCCGCCCGCGCGCGCGAAGACGCCGACGAGAGAGTCACTCTTCACGCGAGCGACGAACCCTGACTTTCAGTTGGCGTGTGGCTGGGCTTCGGCGCCCGGCTTGCGGCCTTCGCGGGCGCGCGTCGTGGCGCGCTCGAGGGCCGCGCGAACGAAGCGCGAGAAGAGCGGGTGCGGCGCGAGTGGCTTGCTCTTGAACTCGGGGTGAAACTGGCAGCCGACGAAGTACGGGTGGTCCTTCAACTCGATCATCTCGACGAGCTTACGGTCCGGGGACGTGCCGCTGAGGATGAGCCCGGCCTTCTCGAGCGGCTCACGGAAGTCGTTCGCGAACTCGTAGCGGTGGCGGTGGCGCTCGCTGATCTCGGTCGTGCCGTACGCCTCCGCAGCGACGGAGCCGGGGACGAGCGTGCACGGGAAGCCGCCAAGGCGCATCGTCGCGCCCTTGGTGCGGACCGAGCGCTGCTCGGGCATCAGATCGATGACCGCGTGCTGCGTGTCGCGATCGAACTCGGCGGAGTTCGCGCCCTCGAGGCCGGCGACGCTGCGCGCGAACTCGACCACGGCGAGCTGCATGCCGAGGCAGATCCCGAAGAACGGGACCTTGTTGGTGCGCGCGTAGCCGATCGCCTGGATTTTGCCCTCCGTGCCGCGGTCGCCGAAGCCTCCGGGGACGAGCAGGGCGTCGACGCTGCCGAGGAACTTCTCCGCGCCCTCGCGCTCGACCTCTTCCGAATCGATGTACTCGAGCTCGACGCGAACGTCGTTGGCGATGCCGCCGTGCACGAGCGCCTCGTTGAGCGACTTGTACGCATCCTTGAGGTGCACGTACTTGCCGACGACGCCGATCTTCACCGAGCCCTTGGAGGGCTTGGTGAAGCGCTCGACGATGCGCTGCCACGCGCTCATGTCCGGCGCGCGGCTCCAGATGTTCAGGCGCTCGGCGACGAGGTCGTCGAGACCCTCCGAGTGCAGGTGGAGCGGGAGCTCATAGATACACTTCACGTCGATCGCGCTGATGACGGCCTCGACAGGCACGTTCGAGAACATCGCGATCTTGTCCTTGGTCGCCTTGTTCAGCATCTGCTTGGTGCGGCAGAGGAGAATGTCCGGCTGGATGCCGATCTCGCGCATCTCCTTCACGGAGTGCTGTGTCGGCTTCGTCTTCAGCTCGCCGGCCGTCTCGATGTACGGGACGAGCGTGACATGCATGCTGATCGCGTTCTGGGAACCGGCCTCGATCTTCAGCTGGCGGATCGCCTCGAGGAAGGGGAGAGACTCGATGTCGCCGACCGTGCCGCCGATCTCGATGATCGCGACGTCCGGATGGGCGGGGTCGTCCACAGCGTCACGCACGCGCGCTTTGATCTCGTCGGTGATGTGCGGGATGACCTGCACGGTCGCGCCGAGGTACTCGCCGCGGCGCTCCTTCGAGATGACCGCCTCGTAGATGCGGCCGGTCGTGAAGTTGTTCGACCGCGTCATGCGGGCGTTGGTGAAGCGCTCGTAGTGACCGAGATCTAGATCCGTCTCCGCGCCGTCGTCGGTCACGAAGACCTCGCCGTGCTGGTACGGGCTCATCGTTCCCGGATCGACGTTGATGTACGGGTCGAGCTTCATGATCGTGACCCGCAGACCGCGAGCCTCGAGTAGCGCTCCGAGCGACGCGCTTGCGAGGCCCTTCCCGATCGACGACACGACACCGCCGGTCACGAAGACGTATTTGGTCGGCTTGCGGCTCATCGACTCCCGCGATTAGCATAACGCGGGGTCAGGCCCAAGGCTCGGACGCGCAAACGCGCGGGAAGTGCGATCGCCGTTCATTTCTGCATTGTTTCAAGCGGGTCGGGATGCCGTTTTCGCGCTCGAATCAGAGCGCTCCGCGGACGGTGACGAAGGCGGCGAGCAGCATGAGGAGCGTCGTCCGGGCCGGCGATCGGAGACGCGCGCCGCACGCAGGACCCCATCTTTTCTTGACGTGGCCGGGCGATGGCCTATGCCACGGGCGTGAGCGCCGAAGGTAACGCCCTCTGCACCGACTGCGGCCTCTGCTGCGACGGCACCTTCTACGGGAGCGTGGTCGTCCTTGCGAAGGAGACCGAGCGCCTCGCGCGCGTCGGCCTCCCGGTGCTCCAGAGCGAGGGTACGTGCGGCATGCCGCAGCCGTGCACGGCGCTCCGCGGACGACTCTGCAAGGCCTACGTCGACCGCCCGAGCGCGTGCGCGGCGTACGAGTGCGAGCTCCGGAAGAAGGTGAACGCTGGAGCGTGCAGCCTGGAGGAGGCGCGGGCGCAGATCGCGGTGATGCACGCGCTGCTCTCGACCATCCGCGGGGGCTTCGAGATCCCGCAGGGCGGCTCCATCTGGGAGAAGATCCTGACGCTCGAGGAGCCGGCGACCCCGGAGGCCGCGGCCCTCGCGGTCGTCACGTACGGCCCCGCGATCGCGGCGGTCGGTGAGCTCCTCACGCACGGCCGCGCCGCGTTCGAGCCGCGCTTCGCCGGCGGCGGCCTGCGCTAGCGCGGGCGCGCGATCGTCCGTGCGCGGCCGCTCGCGACGTACGCGACGACGAAGAAGAGTCCGAACGTCAGCGTGACGGTCCATGCGCGCGCGTGCCCGAACTTATGCTCGAGCTGCGCCGCTTCGCCGTGGACGGTGAGCGCGGACAAGCGTCGTGTTCCGCCGCGCTCGGCGAGCGGTCGCAGACCCACGTTCCGCAGCTGGGTTCGGGTCGTGTCGAAGGTTCGTGTGGGGCTGGACAAGTGTTGGACAGATGTTAGACATACGTCCGAGGCCATCCCACCATGAAGCACGTACTCGAACGGGAGCAGCTCGTGCGCCGGCCCCTCGGCGAGGTGTTCGCGTTCTTCGCGGACGCCGCGAACCTCGAGCAGCTCACGCCCGCGCGCCTCCACTTCAAAATCCTCTCGCCGCTGCCAATCGCGATGAAGGCCGGAGCGCTGATCGACTACGAGCTCCGCCTCTTCGCGGTGTCGTTTCGCTGGCGCACGCTCATCGAGACCTTCGAGCCGATGCGCCGCTTCAGCGACGTGCAGGTCCGCGGGCCGTACCGCACGTGGCACCATCTCCACGAGTTCGAGGCGGTCCCCGAAGGAACGCGGATGCGCGATCGCGTGGAGTACGAGGTCCCGCTCGGTCCGCTCGGCGAGGTGGCGCGCAGCGTCTTCGTGGCGCGGCAGGTCGAGAGCATCTTCGACTTCCGGCGCGATGAGGTCGAGCGAATCTTCCCCGCGCGCGCAGGAGGGCAAGCCCATGGGCGTGCCTGAGCCGCCAGGCTCTCGCCGAGGCCGGAAGAAGATCGCGGTCGTCGGCACCGGCATCGCCGGCGACGTGGCCTCATACCTCCTCTCCCGCGACCACGACCTCACCGTGTTCGAGCAAGACGACCACGTCGGCGGCCACACGAGCACCGTGCGCGTCGATGCCGAGGACGGTTCGCATCAGGTCGATACCGGGTTCATCGTCTTCAACGAGGAGGGCTACCCGAGCTTCGTGAAGCTCCTCCGCCGGCTCGGCCTCCGGAGCACGAGCGGGCCGAACCTCGCCTGGTTCCGGCGCGCGGATCACTTTGGCGACCCCGGCGTGCCGCTCGACGTCTCGATCCGAAACCTGGTGGCCGAGCGCACCGGCGTGAGGCCCGAGGGGCCGATCCGCCTCCTCACGCACCTGCGCTACCTCGGTCACTGCTTCCATCCGGTGTCCTTCTACTACTGCTTCGCCGACGACGGCCGCACGCTCGAGACGGTCGTGGCCGAGGTCAGCAACACGCCCTGGAAGGAGCGGCACATGTACGTGCTGCCCGAGTCGCAGAACCGCGCCACCGCCGAGAGCAAGCGGTACGACTTCGCGAAGGCGTTTCACGTGTCGCCGTTCCTCGAGATGGACATGGCCTACGCGTGGCGCTTCGGGTCGCCGCCGGAGCCCGACGGCGAGCCGCTCTGGGTGCACATGGAGAACCGGCAAGGCGAAGCTCGCGTCTTCGAGGCGACGCTCACGCTCGAGCGCCGCGCGCTCACGGGTCGCGAGCTCGCACGCGCCCTCGCCCTTCGCCCGGCGATGACCGCGCAGGTCGTCCTCGCGATCCACTGGCAGGCGCTGCGGCGCGCGCACCTGCATCCGCATCCCGGAACCCTTCCTACGAGGAACCCATGAAAGGGCAATCGCACGCGCTCGACGCTCGCTCTCCGCACTCACGCGAGCTCGAGGCTCGCCCGCGCTCGCTCGTCGACGCCATCAGCCAGCGGAGCGCGCTCGCGCTCTTTTGCCGCCTGTCGCGCGGGCTCGTCACCGTCGTCGACGGCGACGAACGCTTCGTCTTCGGTAGCCCGGACTCGCTCTCCGCGACGATCGTGATCCGCGATCCGGCGGCCTACCGCGCGCTCCTCCTCGGTGGTAGCGTCGGTGTGGGGGAGGCCTACATGCAAGGCCACTGGACCTGCAACGACCTCACGGCGCTCACGCGGATCTTCGCGCGAAATCTCGATGCGCTTGAGGCGATGGACGGCGGCTCCGTGCGAATGGCGCGGCTCGTCGGCGACCTCGTGACGCGGCTCGCGAGCCGCAACACGCGCGCGGGAAGCCGGCGGAACGTCGCGCACCGCTACGATCTTTCGAAGGAGCTCTTCGCGCTTTTTCTCGGCCCTTCACTGATGTACTCGAGCGCGATCTTCGAGTCCGAATCGGCGACGCTCGAGGAGGCGCAGATCGCCAAGCTCGACCGCGTTTGCCGCAAGCTGGAGCTCCAGCCGAGCGACCACCTTCTCGAGATCGGCACGGGCTGGGGCGCGCTCGCGATCCACGCGGCGCGCAACTACGGCTGTCGCGTCACGACGACCACGGTGTCGGCCGAGCAGCACGAGCTCGCGCGCGAGCGCGTGCAGGCCCTCGGACTGGGCGACCGAGTCGAGGTGCTCCTCCGCGACTATCGCGACCTTGAGGGCCGGTACGACAAGCTCGTCTCGGTCGAGATGATCGAGGCCGTCGGTCACGAGTACCTCGACGGCTACTTTCGTGCGTGCAGCGAGCGTCTCGCGCCTGACGGCATGATGTTGATCCAGGCGATCACGATCGCCGACCAGCACCACGAACAGCACCGCGGGAGCGTCGACTTCATCAAGGAGTACATCTTGCCCGGAAGCTGCATCCCGTCCGTGACCTCGATGATCGACGCCACTACCCGGGCCTCGGATCTTCGCCTCTTCCACCTCGAGGACATCACCCCGCACTACGCGCGCACGCTTCGCCTCTGGCGCGAGCGCTTCCTCGAGAATGCCGACGCCGTGCGGCGCCTCGGCTACGACGAGCGGTTCATGCGCATGTGGGAGTACTCCCTCGCGTACTGCGAGGGTGGCTTCGACGAGCGATACCTCGGGAGCGTGCACATGGTCTTCACGAAGCCGGGGTGCCGTCGCACACCCATTCTCGCTCCGCTGCCATGAGCGCCCTCTCCTCCCTCGTCCGGCTCGTTCGCCACGTGACCGATCCGGTCGCTCCCTACTCGTTCAACCGGATGGGTTTCGAGCTGAATGCGCGCGGCTTCGAACCCGGCGATCTCCCGGAGGATGCGCACGAGCGTGTCGCGCTCGTCACGGGCGCGAACTCGGGGATCGGCCTCGCGACGTCGCGTGAGCTCGCGCGTCGCGGGTTTCAGGTGTGGATGCTCTGTCGCGACCGCGGCCGCGGATCCGAGGCTCGCGACGCTGTCGCTCGAGAGCACGGCGAGGAGCGCGTGCACCTCGCGATCGTCGACATGTCGAGCCTCGCGTCGATCCGGCGTTTCGCGGACGAATTTTCGCTCGAACGCGTCGACGTGCTCGTGCACAACGCCGGCGTGCTCCCGGATCACAAGGAGCTCACGAGCGACGGCATCGAGCTGACGTTCGCCACGAACGTGGTCGGCCCGTTCGCGCTCACGGCGCTGCTCCTCGAACGCTTGTCGCGCTCGGACGACGCGCGCGTCGTCTTCGTCGCCTCGGGAGGCCTGTATGCGCAGCGCCTCGACCTCTCGCTCCTCGACGTCACGCCCGCGGCGTTCGATGGCGTGCGGGCCTACGCCAACGCGAAGCGCGCGCAGGTCATCCTGGCGCACATGCTCGCCGAACGACTCTCCTCCCACGCCACGATCACGTTTGCGAGCATGCACCCCGGCTGGGCCGACACGACCGCCGTGCGCACGTCGCTGCCGAAGTTTCACAAGACGATGGAGAACGTGCTGCGGACCGCCGAGCAGGGCGCCGATACCGTCGTGTGGCTCGCGGCGAGCGCACCTCCGAAGGGCACGCCAGGCCTCTTCTGGTTCGATCGGCGCGTCGCGATGGAGTACCCGCTGCCCTGGACCCGCGAGGGTCGGAGCCGGCGCGAAGAGCTGTTCGCGCGCTGCGAGGAGCTGGGCGGTGTCCAGCTGCGGGAGCCGAGCGGGAAGGCGGCCTGACGATGCGCGCTGCGATCGTCCTCTCCGCGCTCGCCGCCCTCGGCATGGTCGCGCTCATCGGGCGCGCGTTCGTGGAGGGCAGCTTCGGGCAGGAGGGAAGCATCCTCCTCGGGCTCGCGTGGGGACAGGTCACGCTCGCCGATCTCTACGTGGGCTTCGCGCTCTTCTCGGCCTGGGTCGTCTTTCGCGAGAAGCACCTCGCTCGAGCGCTCGGATTCGTGGTGCTCGTGCTCACGCTCGGCAATGCGTTCACCGCCGTGTACGTGCTCGTCGCGCTCCTTCGAAGCCGAGGGAGCTGGGCGCGTTTCTGGCTCGGGCACCGGTCCGAGCTGCTGCAGCAAGGAAGAGGTCAGCACGATGTCGGATGAAGGTCAGGACCAGGCGCTCGCAGATCAGCTCCGTGATCTCTACCTCGCGTTCGAGCGCGAGGGCGGTGCGGCCATCGAACGGCTCGGCGCGCTCTACGACCCGCGTGTGGTCTTTCGCGATCCGTTGCAGACGCTCCACGGGCGCGACGCGTTTCTGGCGATGAACCGGCGCATCCTCGCCCGCGCGCGGCGTCTCTCGTTCGAGGTGCCCGACGCCGTCGGCGGTCGCGGCTCGGTGTTCCTCACGTGGACGATGCTCTACGAGCCGCGGCTTGGCCCGAAGCTCGTCTTCCACGGTACGACGCATGCGCGGCTGAAGGGCGGACGCATCGTCGAGCAGCGCGACTACTGGGATCTCCTCTCGAGCGTCGCGCAGAGTCTTCCGTTCGTCCGCAACGCCTACGCCAGGCTCGCGCCGCACCTCGGTTGAGTCGAGTGACGATGCGCGCGCTCGCGTCGTTCCTCGGCCTGCAGCTCGGATGGTTCGCGTGCGTCCTCGGCGCCGCGCCACGACGCGGGGGCGCGCCTCGGTCCGATCGCGCTCGATACGCCTCGGCTCGGCGCGCTGCGGTGCGTGAGCGACGCCGGGACCGACGCTCCAAGCGCACGTCCCCGGCGTCGTAGATCAGGGCGGAGGAGGCGGATTCTTGAGCCGGCGGAGGTGCGCGAGGACGTCGCCTACGTCCGCGTCGGAGAGCGCGATCGGCAGCATCTTTCCGCGTCCCTTGCGCACAGTCTTCGCGAGATCGGCGGCTCTGTAGAGGACCGGTCGATCGACGAGCAGCACGCCGATGCTCCCGCGGGCGTCCTGTCCGTGGCAGCCCGAGCACTTGTCGACGAAGAGCGCCTTGCCCTTCTCGGGATCGCCCGCCGGGAACGGCGCATCGGGGGTGGGTGCGAGCTCGGCGAGCGCATCGTCGGCGCTGATCGTCTCGATCGTGTAGGGCCCCGCTTCCGGTCCGTACGTCACGGACAGATACGCGACGAGCGGCGCGACCTCGGCGGCGTCGAGGTTCGCACCCCAACCGACCATCTTGGTCACGGTCTTCGTCCACTGCGGCGGCGTCAACCGCTGCTGCGCGAGCATGTGCTCCGTGTGACACGAGAGACAGGCCTGCGCGACGAGGACCTTGGCGTCCGCGTGGCTCGTCGTCGCGCTCGCGTCGGTCTTCGCGGCGGCATCCGTCGTCGCGCCGGCGTCGGGGGGCGCATCGCTCTTGGACGGACACCCCGTGAGCGCGAGCGCCGCGAGCAGGGACGCCAGCGTAAGGCGCCTCACGTACCCACCTCCCACTCGACCGCGTGCCAGCCGTTCCAGAAGTATCCGCTGGGGTTCCACGCTGGCGACTCCGGCTGCTCGTTCCCCTTCTTGTCCTTCGCGCGCGCCATCGCCTTCATGTGGCCTGGCTCCTTCTGATCGAAGCGATACCGGAACACCTGCGCGCGTCCGACGCCGCCTTCGCCTTCGAGGGCCGCCTTCGCCCACGTCTTGCCGCCGTCGATCGACACCTCGACCGACGCGATCGGCGCC
Organism: Polyangiaceae bacterium; assembly: GCA_043717125.1. GTDB lineage: Bacteria > Myxococcota_A > Polyangia > Polyangiales > Polyangiaceae > Labilithrix. The sequence continues at coordinate 10,815 of JAYSXP010000398.1, forward strand.
ACGCCCGAGAACGCGATCCCGGCGATCTCCTGCGGACCCACCGGCCGCTTCTGGCCGTCCGGGCGCGCGAGGATTGATTTCACCGGGAACGTCGTCGCCGGCTTCATCTTCTCGGGAGGCACCGCCGCGCCTGGCTCCACCGCCTCGGTCGGCATGCGGTAGGCGGTCTTCATGTAGAAGCCGCCGTCCTCCTCTTTTTGCGCGCGCACGCTGGTGAGCCACTTCACCCAGTGATCGCCCGCCCATCCCGGGACGACGAGGCGGAGCGGCGCGCCGTGCGCGAGTGTGAGGTCCTCGCCGTTCATGCGGTAGGCGAGGATCGTCGTCGGATCCATCGCGCGCTCGATCGGCAGGCTGCGGATGAACCCCGGCACCGTCGGCTTCGGCGGCGCGTCCGCGCCGGAGACGCGAAGAAAGAGCGCGTCCTTCGAGAGGCCCGCCTTCGTGAGGACGTCCTTCAGGCGCACGCCCGTGAACGTCGCCTGGCCCATCGCGCCGTGAAGCCACTGCACGCCGGGGACACGCGGCTTGTGCATCGCACGGCCGTTCCCTGCGCACTGGAGCACGGCGGTGACCGTCACCTCGGGGAAGGACTTGCGGAGCTCGTCGACGTCGAGCGTGAGCGGCGTCGAGACGAGCCCGTCGAAAGTGGTCTTGCGCGTCCGATCGAGCGCGGGCGGGCCGAAGTGGCTGCGCACGAAGAACACGCGGGTCGGTGTGATCGCGCGGTCGAAGAACTCGAGCGGCGTGGCGAGCTGCTGCGGGGCAGCGTTGTGGCGCAGGAAGAGCTCGTCGGCGTTCGCAACCTCCGAGCGAAGGACAGCGAGAGCCCCCGCTGCCTGCAGCACACCGCGACGTCCGATCATCGGTCGCATGAAGCGTCGATCTCCGCGCCGGGTCAAGGCTCGATGCCTTCCCGTGGTATGGGGATGCACCGTGCGATCGCAGTGGCTCCCGTCCCGTCCCGATGCCCCGGGTCTCGTGCTCGCGCTGGTCATCGCCGTCCTCTCCGTCGGGATGGCGCATGCCCTGCCGCCCTCGCCGTTCGTCTCGGACGTCATGCTCGCCCTCCTGATCGGCGCGATCATCGTCAACACGCCGCTCGCGCGAATGCTCGGCCTCGGCGGCCTCGGCAAGGAGCGCGAGCCCGATCG
>JAYSXP010000399.1:0-4160 GCA_043717125.1 Polyangiaceae bacterium
GCGCCCTTCCCGCGTGGCGGTGGTCGCGAGGGGTCCGGCGTCTCGTCCGCAGGCGCGGCTTCGGTGTGGGCGTCCGTATCGGGCGCCGCGTCGAGCGTCGGCTCGGGGTCCTGCGCGCGGGCAGAGCTCGCCCAGGCGAGCGCGCTGGCGAGCAGCGCAATCGTGGAAAGTACACGCATTGGGGTGTTCCCTAACGAACGACCTTGTTCGTGAGGATCGCGATCGTCTTGGCGCCGCCTTGCCGCGCGAGGTCCATTGCCTCCACGGTGATTGCGTACGACGCGTCATCGGCGGCGTCGAAGTAGACGACCTTGTCGGTGCGCGCCGCCATGACGCGCGCGATCTTGTCCTTGAGCTCCGTCTTCTGAAGTTCGCTTCCGTTCATTGCGAGGGTGCCGTCCCTCTTCACGGTGAGCACGACGCTCTTGTTCTCGCTCGGGGGTTCGGCCGCGCTCTGCTCTTGCTTCGGGAGCTGGAGCCAGAATTGCTTCGAGAGAAGCGGCGTGACCACCATGAAGATGATGAGCAGCACGAGCACGACGTCGACCAGCGGCGTCACGTTCATCTGCGGCGATGCGCGGTTCCTCTTCCCCTGCGCGCCGGTGGTGATGCTCATGGCTAGTTCGCTTCCTCGGGCTCTTCTTTGCCCGTGCCGCGCTTCTGTACCTGGAGGGACACGCCGCTGAAGCCGGCGTTTTGCACGACGGCAAAGACGTCGCGAACCTTCTGGTAGTCGAGCATCCCGTCGCCCTTGAGGACAACGCGGCGATCCGGCTCGCGTGCATGGATGTCCGCGAGCAGCGCCGGGAGCGCCTCGATCGTGGACGCGGTCTTCTCGATGTAGACGGCTCCGCTTCGGCCGACCGTGAGGGTCACGGGATCGAGCTTGCCCTTCTGGTTCTTGTCCGGCTGCATGATGCCTGGGAGCTCCACGCGCTCGCCGTGCTCGAGCGCAGGCGCGATGACCATGAAGATGATGAGGAGGACGAGAACGACGTCCACGAGCGGCGTGACGTTGATCTCGGGAGTCGAGTGCTGCTTACGCGGCCTTTTGGAAACGGCCTGAATCGCGGCTCCCATGAGCATTCTCCAGCTCGTCGAGGAGCTCGCCGGTGCGGCGCGCGAGCTCGGTCTCGACGACGTTGATCTTGTTGTTGAGCTGATTGAAGAAGAGGACCGCCGGGATGGCGACCATCAGACCGAGCGCGGTCTCGACCAGCGCCTCCGAGATGCCGGCGGACACGGCGCCGAGGCCTCCCGAACCCGTGGCCGCGATGCCCTGGAAGGCACTGATGATGCCGACGACGGTGCCGAGGAGACCGACGAACGGTGCGACCGAGCCGACCGACGCGAGGACGCCCATACCGCGGCGCAGCTCCTCGCCGACCGCTTCCTTCTGACGCTCGGCCTCGCGGCGCGCGAGCTCGACCCGCGAGAGGTTCTTCTCGTCGGTCGAGGAGAGCTTGCGCAGGATCGGGGCGATGAGACGCGCGAATGGTGACGCCTTGTGGCTGTCGGCGAGCGCGGCGGCTTCGGAATATTCCTCGGCGCCGAGGAGCGGCACGACGGCGTGTAGGAACTTGCGGGTCTCGCCCTTGGCGCGCAGGAGCGCGACCCAGCGCTCGACGACGACCGCCAGGCTCATCGTCGCCATGACGAGGAGGAGCGAGGCGATGACCTTGCTCATCAGGCCCATGCTTGCCCAGATGTGGATCGGACTGAACGACATGACGGTGCTCCTTCTCGGGGCGTGCTTCAGGAATGCTTCAAGCGGAACGGGATCTTGACCATGCGCGCCATGCGCACGGGTTTGCCCTCGAGCGTCGCAGGCTCGAAGGACCAGGTGCGAACGGCGGCGAGCACGGCTTCGTCGAAGAGGGGATGGCCCTTCACGATCCTCACGTCGGCGATCTGCCCGTCTTCTTCGACGACGAATTTCACGACGACGAGGGCCTCGATCCCCTGTTTTCGCGCGTCTTCCGGGTAGGCAGGCATCGCTTTCGAGCGCGGCACCGGCGGCGTCGAGACCTCGGCGATCTGGAGGATCGGCGGCGGCGGAGGGGGAGGCGGCGCGGGTGGCGCAGTCGGGGCGGGCGCGATCGCGAGTCCGCCGTGCCCTGTGCCTCCAGCGATGCCGTTCGGGTCGCCGTCGCCCGCAGGGCCTTCGGCCTTTGCGTCGTTCGGATCACCCTCGCGCGGCGCTTCCTTCGGCAGCTCGGTCGGCGGCGCGTCGTGCTTCTGCCCGAGCGCTGGCGCGACGTTCGTGCGCATCGCCATCTTCGGCGGGGGCGGTGGCGGAGGGGGAGGGGGAGCGGCCTTGACGGGCTCGGCGGGGACGAACTTGACGTCCACCTCTTCGTCGAAGACCTGCTTCTTGATCTGACCGCCAAACGCAATGCCCACACCGAGCAGCGTGGCTACGAGCACTGCAGCAGCCACGTACGAGCCTGCGAGTCGCTTGGCGCGTCCCGCGTCGTCGTCGTCTTGCTTGCCCCAGTCATCGAGCGACACCGCCGATTTCTACCGGGCTCGTGTGGCGCGCCGGTGACGTTCCCGAGAACGTTGCGCGAGCGTTGGTGTTGCCGAGATGTTGCCGAGCGCGCACGCGTTCGTGAAGTCCGAGGCTCGCAATCGGTGCCATGGGACGTGTGCTCGTGATCGACGGCGACGCTGCGCGCCGTGTAGCCCTCGCGACTGCGCTCGCCGGGGACTTGCACGAGGTGGAGATCGCCGCGACATCGCGGCGACGTTGCTTCTCGTCATCGGCGCAGAGATGGACGAGCTGGCTCGAGTTGCGGCCTTCGAAGCGGGCGCCGACGACTACGTGGTGCGCCCCTTCAGCACGCGCGAACTGCTCCTTCGCGTGCGCGCGCTGCTCCGTCGCGTCCACTCGCGCACGCCGCGGGATACGACCGTCTTCGGCTCCGTGACGATCGATCGGGGCACACGTCGTGTGACCGCCGATGGCGTGAGCGTGCCACTCACGAGGCGCGAGCTCGATCTCCTGCTTCGCCTCATCGACGGGCGCGGCCGTGTGCTCGGCAGGGAGACGCTCGTCGCCCACGTATGGGCCGATGAAAATCCGTCCGAGAGGGTCGTCGACACGACCCTGAAGCGTCTGCGCAAGAAGCTGCCCGTGCTGGGCCGGCGTATCCGCACGATCCGCGGCGTCGGCTACGAGCTGAGCGAGGACGACCCCACTTCGTCCGGCAAGCCGTGAGCTAGAAGCCGACGGAGCTCTTCGGGAGGAGCAGGCGTTGGCTCGTCGCGATTCGCATGCTCGAGCGAGATCGCTTGACGCGCCATCGCCTGGGTCAATGCGCGCGCAGCTAGCCTTCCGCAGGCATGAAGGTCACGTCGAAGATCACCTTCACCTTGTCCTTCACGCGGAAGGCGTTCATCGGGCCCTTCACGACCTCCGCTCCGAGCGCGAGAAGCGAGAGCTCGAACGAGCCGCTCGCGCGAACACCGTCCCCCGCGGCCCGGACCTCCGGACGCAGGACGACCTCGACCGAGGTTCCATTCGGCGGCGTCACGCGCACGCGCGCCGACGGGCCGTCCAGCTGGACCTCGACGCGGACCACGCCATCGTGGGGCGCGTGGAACACGTCATCGTGCATCTTGGCTATAGCGTCACTCTTCTCGTTGGCCGAGAGCCCGCGCTCGTCGACGCGCCCGTCCTTGCCAAGCACGCCTGCGACGACGAACCCGCGGAGAGGTGCCTCGATCGATGCCTTGCCCGTGCTCGCCTTCATCTCTCCGGCGCGTGAGGCGACGCCCGAGAGGTCGCCGCATACGAGCTCGAGATCGTGCGCAAGTCGAGCGAGCAGGCCCTCGGCGAAGGTCTGCAGGCGAACGCGGCTCCGTGAGGCATCGAGGACGAGATCGGTCACGGTCGGGAGTATACTGGCCCCGGCATGCGCACGCTCTATGGCCTCACGCAGTCAGCCTGGACGGAGAAGGCCCGGTGGGCGCTCGAGCATCACGGACTCTCCTACCGCTATCACGAGCACGTTCCCGTGCTCGGTGAGGTCCTGCTCCGCCTGAAGGCGCGTTCGCGGCCGAGCGGGACCAAGGCATCGGTGCCGCTCCTCGTCGACGGGGACCAGGTGCTCCCGACCTCGCTGGCGATCGCTCGTCACGGCGACGCGCTCGGTCGT
>JAYSXP010000400.1:0-1323 GCA_043717125.1 Polyangiaceae bacterium
GCCATCCAGTTACGGGCAGTCCTGGAAGAAGCAGGCCGGTCATAGAAGTTAAAATAATGGAACATCCTTTAAAGTTCGCGATGGTTACAACTTTTTATCCTCCCTACAACTTCGGCGGTGACGGTATTTATATTTACCGCTTAAGTAACGAGCTGGCCCGGCGCGGCCATCGGGTAGATGTCATTCACTGCGCAGACGCTTACCAGAGCCTGCACCACGGACCCCCGGCCAATCCAGCCGGGTTTCCAAATCATCCCAATGTGAGAGTCCACACCCTAAAAAGCAAGGTAGGGTTGCTCTCACCTCTGGCAACCCAGCAAACTGGCCTACCCCTTTTCAAAAGTAAAGTTTTGCGAGAAGTGCTGGAAGGCCAGGCGTTTGATGTGATTCATTTCCATAACATTTCGTTGGTTGGCGGGCCTAAAGTACTGGATTACGGTTCACCTGGAGCGATCAAGCTATATACCACCCACGAACACTGGCTGGTCTGTCCGATGCATGTCCTCTGGAAGTATAACCGGGAGGTCTGCAAATCCAAAGCCTGCTTTACGTGCAGCCTTTCTTTCAAGCGGCCCCCCCAGCTATGGCGCTATAGCTCATTTTTACGCCACAAACTGGCCCAGGTTGATGCCTTTATCTCACCCAGCCGTTTTACCATGCACAAACACCGCGAATACGGGATGGAACTACCGATGGTTCACCTGCCCTATTTCCTGCCGCGCAGCGAGGAAGATGCCGAAAGCCGGGAAGATTTACCCGTCCAAATCCGGCCTTATTTTCTGTTTGTAGGGCGGCTGGAAAAAATTAAAGGTTTGCAGAATTTAATCGAGGTTTTCAAAAATTACGACAAAGCCGACCTACTGGTAGCCGGAGACGGTGATTACGGTCCAACTTTGCGCCAGCAGGCAGCCGGAATGACAAATGTAAAATTTCTGGGTAGATTAAACCACGCCCAGTTACGTTCTCTCTACCGGGGTGCCCGCGCAGTAATCGTTCCATCAATCTGTTATGAGGTTTTCGGTATAATCATCATTGAAGCTTTCGCCCTGGCTACCCCTGTTATCGCCCATGACCTGGGTGCCTTGCCGGAGGTGATCGAAGATAGCGGTGGCGGCTTCACCTACCGGGACAAAGCCGGTCTGGTAGAGGTCATGGACCGCTTTATGGACGAACCGCAACTTCGCCAGCAATTGGGCCAGAAAGGTTATCAGGCTTATCTTGAATACTGGACTGAAGAACCGCATCTCCGCCAGTATTTTGGCCTGATTGGGGAGATCAGAGCGAGGAAAGAAGCGTTAGACACAGAGGACACGGAGAAAGCAC
>JAYSXP010000005.1:0-7647 GCA_043717125.1 Polyangiaceae bacterium
GAGACAGGACTCATCGTTCCGCTGGGACAGTGGGTGCTCGACGAGGCATGCCGTCAGCTCGCGCGTTGGCGGAAGGCGAGCCCGCAAGCCGCGCGGCTCTCCGTGGCGGTCAACGTCGCCTGCCGCCAGCTGATCCGGCCCACGTTCGCGGCCGAGGTCATGGCGACGCTGAAGCAGACCGGCCTCGATCCGGGCGCAATCAAGATCGAAGTGACGGAGAGCTCGACGATGGACCGCGCGGCCGTGGAGACGTGCATGCGGCTCCGCGATCTCGGAGTGGCTCTGCACCTCGATGACTTCGGCACCGGATATTCATCGCTCAGCTACTTGCACCGGATGCCCGTCCACGCGTTGAAGATCGACCGCTCCTTCACGTCGACGATGCGGGACATCGCGGCGAATGCCTCGATCGTCCAGGCAATTGTCGCCCTCGCCAAAGCGCTTCGTATCGAGTGCGTGGCGGAAGGCGTGGAGAACGCGGCCGAGCTCGACCTCCTACGCCAGATGGGTTGTTCGCGAGGCCAAGGATACTTGTTCGCGAGGCCGCTCGATGCCTCCGCCGCGGGCGCCTATATCGAATCGACGGCTCGCCGCAGCGAGAGCGTACCCGCTCCGGCGCGCTTCTTGTGTGTTGCGGCGCGGTAAGTTCCTTGGTCGTTCGTCAGGTGAAGACCTGCGCAAGCGTAAATGCCGCGGCGGCCAGCTGGAAGCGGGAGTTCATCGAGAACGCGAAGCGTGCGTTCGCGAACGGCGAGGCGACGAAGAGCGACCCCGAGCAGCCCGAGCTGGGTTGAAGCGCGACGCCTGGCACGGACGTCCAGCAACGTCCTGGACCTCGCGGGCCATCGCTCGCGAGAACGATAGAGGATCAAGCTCGCACGATGGCGCTCGCTGCGATCATGATGACGACGTACATGGCATCGATGATGCCGACCCCCAACCACGCCTTGAAGACTCGACTCGCACGGTCCTCCTGCGCTGCGGGTACATCGCGCATCCGCCGATACGCCATGAACAACACCACGAAAGAGATCATCGGCCCAAGGACCAGCGCTGCGAGCAAGCCGTATGCCGGAGAGGGTGCAGGAGCATCACTGGCCGCAAAGCTGGCCTTGACGGTTCCGACGGTGACGACGCCAAGGAGGACAACGCGGAGCACACCACCTGCCGAGCCGAGTACGAAGCGTTCGAGAACGCTTCGCACCGAGGCGTTCAAGACGAGAGAAACGTGAACGATGGCGACGAGAATGCCTATCATCGCTGGCGGACCCTACCGTGAGCTCCGTGAGTGTTCCAGCCCAACGATTGAACGGTGTTGCCTTCGTGATCGTGCAGGTCGTCGCCCGCCGCGACCCCGTGACCTTGTGAAGCACGAAGGCTAAAAAGAGAGCGCCCCACCGGACTGCAATCCGGTGGGGCGCGTGGTGTCGGCGAACGCGTAGCAGCAGAGAACGACAGAGATGCCCGTCGGCATTGGCTACGCCCGAATCAGTTCGCGAAGATGATCATCTGCAAGCGCATCACGCGCGAGTGGCGCGAAGCGTATGCCATCGGTCTCTACCTCCACCTCCGACCCGGTGAGCTTCACGAGCTGCGAATCCAGGATCTCGATCTCATCGCAGGCGAGGTTCGGATCAGCCGCGCGTTCGACGAACGAAAGAAAGTGGTCACGACGCCGAAGACGGACGGGGGCATCCACACGGTGTCGATCCCGAAGACTCTCAGGGCGCTGCTAGAGCGCATCGAGCGGGAAGGGAGCGCCGACGATCGCGTCTGCCCGATCATCGCTGCGACGCCGGAGAAGTCCCGAGCTGGCATCTACCGCGAGCATCTTCAGACCGCAGACGTGGACCACGCGCCCTTCTACGTCGAGACTCCGACGCACCTGATGACCGACTTCCGATCGCTCCGCGACTCGGGCATCACGTGGCGCTTCCTTCTTGGGGAGCGCGGAGAGGTCGTTCAGCGCGAAGCCGGGCACGAGCACATCAGCACGACACTCGGGTACGCGAAGGAGGTCCAGGACCGGGGAGGCCGTTACGGCGTCCCCTTCCCCGAGCTACCGGACGATCTCATCGCGCCGGATCCCGGCTCTCCGATCCATCTTGGGATCCACTCAACCTCTAAACCTGCGAGACCTTTGTCGGGGAGGCGGGATTTGAACCCGCGATCTCAAGCACCCAAAGCTTGCGCACTACCGGTCTGTGCTACTCCCCGAATTCCCGTGGTCTACCACGTCTCCGGCAGCGTCGCACCAGCGCGCGGATCCGCGCGCCGGAGCCGCCTAAACAGCCGAGATTGCACGGCGGGCATGCCGTGAGTCGCGGCTCGGAGGCTCCCGCGGGCGCAGCTGGTATGCTCGCGCCGGCCGCGTGTTTCTCAAGCCCATCCCCCCGCCGTACGACCCGCTCGAGTGGGCGAAGAAGCCCTTCGCCGAGAAGGGCTCGATGGTCTGCAACTCGTGGGCGATGCAGGGCTACGGCACTCCCCTCGCCGTCTACGCGCTCTACCTCCTCAAGATCGCGCTGTACATCGCGGGCTGGTTCTTCTTCTGCGGGTTCACGCCGGGCATCGGCCACCTCTCGAACGTCGCCTCGTGGTGGATGCGACCCGAGGCGTTCCAGAAGGCCATCCTCTGGAGCATGCTCTTCGAGATCACCGGCCTCGGTTGCGGGAGCGGGCCCCTCACTGGACGCTACCTCCCGCCCATCGGCGGCCTCCTCTACTTCCTCCAGCCCGGCACCACCAAGCTGCCCGTCTTCGAAGGCAAGCCAATCATCGGTGGCTACCGCCGCACCTGGCTCGACGTCCTCCTCTACGCCGCCCTCCTCGCCGTCACCCTCCTCGCGCTCACCTCCTCGCGCCCGCCGTTCGAGCTCCTTCTCGCGATCGCCGTCCTGCTCCCCGTCCTCGGCCTCCTCGACAAGACGCTCTTTCTCGCTGCGCGCGGCGAGCACTACTGGACGACCATCCTCGTGTTCGTCCTTGCCGCGAACTTCATCCCCGGCGCGAAGGGCGTCCACGCCGCGCTCTGGTTCTGGGCGGGCGTCTCCAAGCTCAATCACCACTTCCCGTCCGTCGTCGGGGTGATGACCTCGAACAGCCCCGTCACGCGCTCCGCATGGATCCGGCGGCTCATGTATCGCGACTTCCCGAGCGACCTGAGACCGTCACGCACTGCTACCCTCACGGGACACGCCGGCACCATCCTCGAGATGGCTGTGCCCGTCGTCCTCCTCTTCGGCAACGGCGGCACGATCACCATCGTCGGCCTTCTCCTCATGCTGGGCCTCCACGGCTTCATCACCAGCAACGTGCCGATGGGCGTGCCGCTCGAATGGAACGTGATGATGGTCTACGGCGGCTTCTTCCTCTTCTGGAAGCACGCGGGCGCGAGCCTCGCCGACATGAGCGCGCCCGTCGCCGTGGTCGTCGCCGTCATGTGCGTCGCCATCCCGCTCCTCGGCAACCTCTTGCCGTCGAAAATCCCGTTCCTCCTCGCCATGCGCTACTACGCGGGCAACTGGGCCTACAGCGTGTGGCTCTTCAAGGGCGACAGCCACGAGAAGCTCGAGCGCCTCACCAAGAGCTCCCCGTGGATCCACGATCAGCTCGGTCGGCTCTACGAAGAGAGCCAATGCGTGGGCATCGTCGGCAAGGTCATCGCCTTTCGCCTGATGCACCTCCACGGGCGCGTCCTCGAGACCGCCATCCCGAAGGCCTGTAAGGGCGGTGCCTTCGAGGACTACGAGTGGATCGACGGCGAGATCGTCGCCGGCATGGTCCTCGGCTGGAACTTCGGCGACGGACACCTCCATCGCGAGCAGCTGCTCCGGGCCGTCCAGCAGCAATGCGGTTTCGAGGCCGGTGAGCTGCGGTGCGTCATGGTGGAGGCCCAGCCGCTCTTCGGTTCCAGCCTGCGTTACCGCATTCATGACGCAAAGACCGGCCTCCTCGAGGAGGGCCAGGCCGACGTAAAGGCCCTCCGCGCGCGGCACCCATGGGGCTCGCCGGCCTGACTCGCGCTATCCTGTGGTTCCATGCTTTTCGGAAAGCGCCATCTCTCGGTCGTCTTTGTCGGTTTTGTCTCGCTCGCGGTTGCGCCGCTCTTCGTCGTCCCGCTCGCGTGCGGTAGCTCCGACGACACACCAGGTGCCACCGGGGACGCCGGTCCGGCCACCACCGGCACCACGACGGGCACGGGCACGGGCACGGGCACGGGCACCGCGCCCCCGCCCGACGCCGCGCCGCCTGCCAAGCCGATCCCGTTCAAGCACGTCGTCGTCGTCGTCAAAGAGAACCACACGTTCGACAACTACTTCGGCACCTTCCCGGGCGCCGAGGGCACGACGATGTGCAAGAAGTCCGACGGCACCTCGTTCGCGTGCCCGCATGCGCCCAACTTCACGTCGCACGATCTCAGCCACGAACACTCCGCAGGCCTCGTGGACTACAACAACGGGAAGATGGACGGCTGGGACAAGACCGGCAGCTCCAGCGGCACGAACACCGACAAGCTCGCGTATGCCCAGTACCACGAGGAGGACATCCCGAATTACTGGCAATACGCGAAGCATTTCACGCTCGCCGACCACTTCTTCTCGGAGATGATCGGCCCGAGCTTCCCCGGTCACCTCGCGGTGCTCGCCGGACAGGCCGGCTGGGCGCTCGGCAACCCCGACGCCATTCCGTACTGGGGCTGCGATCAGCCCGCCGACACGCGCATCACGATCCAGGACCAGAAGACGTGCACGGAGAAGCAGATCTTCCCCTGCTTCGACATTCCGACCGTCCCGGACATCCTGCCGACCGGCGTGAACTGGAAGTTTTACGGCTCGAACTTCTATGTGCTCAACGAGATCTGGTCGATGTTCAACGGGGTCAAATCGATCCGCAACGGCCAGGGCTGGCAGAACATCGTGAACGTGTCGCAGTTCGAGACGGACATCGACAACAAGAAGCTCCCCGCGGTCTCGTGGCTCGTGAACCAGGATCTCAACGGCGAGCACCCCGGCATCCCCGGCGAGGGCATCTGCAACGGCGAGAACTGGACGGTCAAGAAGCTGAACAAGCTGATGGCCTCCGAGTACTGGAAGGACACCGTCGTCCTCTTCACGATGGATGACTTCGGCGGTTGGTACGACCACGTCCCGCCGCCGCGCAAGTACGGCTGCGATCCGGCCGCGCCCTACGGCCTCGGCTTCCGCCTGCCGCTCATCATCATGTCGCCGTACTCGAAGCCCGGCTTCATCTTCAAGGAGGTCGCCGAGCACGCGAGCATTCCGAAGTTCATCGGCAAGGTCTTCGGCGCCACCAAGACGCTCCACGACATCGACCCCGCCGCGCAGGACGCGCAAGCAAACGATCTGCTGAACGCCTTCGACTTCAACCAGACGCCGCTCGTCCCGCTCATCTTGAAGGAGCGGACCTGCCCGGCGTTCTGAGGGACTCGCGCCAAGGTCGTGTGCGGCGTACACGACACGGCCCCTCGCAGGCCGGCTAGAACGAGCCGATGACGCCCGCGCTTCCGGCGCCCACCCACGGGCTCACGTGCGGCGCCGCGCTCGACGTCATCTCCGCGTGCGCCGGCCTGCGCCCCATCACCAGCGCGACGACCGCGAGGCCCGCGCCCGCTCCCGCGACGATGAACGAGACCGTCGAGAACGTCGCGAACTTGCGCGCGCCGTCGAGCGCGTCGTGCGTGCTCGGTGGACACTTGTTGTTTGCGCCGCAGCCGCTCTCGACGTCGGAGGTCTTTCCCATCGAGACGAGGCCCGTCACCGTGCCCGCCGCCGCGCCCACCACCGCGACGCCGACGCCTACCCAGAGGAGCGGGCTGTACGAACCCTTCGCACCGTCCGTCCCCGATGGCCTCGTCTCGGTCTTCGAGCCCTGCGGCTCGCCGGCGACGAGATCGGTCACGTCGAGATCGATCGACTTCACGTCGTGCTCGTTCAGCGTGACATCTCCGCGCACCTCACCGCCATTGATCACCGCGATCACCACGTGCGTTCCGGGATCGAGGCGGCGCGGAGCCTTTGCCGCCGCCGCGGGCACCGCCACGCCGTCCACCGTGATCGCTGCCTCGGTCGTCGGTTGCGCGCCCTTCAGCACGATCGTGAGCGTCGGGATCCGACCCGCGAGCTCGGCGGCGAACTGGCTCGCCGACTTCCGTGCGTCCGCGAACGCCGGCGACTCCTTTGGACCGAGCGGGAGCTGCTCGACGCCCACCGCGGCCTCGCGCGCCTCGATGATGCGCCCGAGCGACGCGAGCGAACGCGCCACCGCGAGGCCCGTGGTCGGTGCATGCATGATGGCGTCGGCGCCCTTGAACGCCTCGAGCGCGGCCGCGACGTTGCCGGAGTCGCGCTTCCGCTTGCCGTCGTCGAAGAGCGCGCGCGCGGTCTCGCGGTCCGCGGCGGTCTGCGCGTGAGCGGAGCCCGCGAGCGCCGTTACGAGCGTCGCCGCGCAGAGCGCCGCCACGAAGCGGCGCGGATCAGAAGCCTGCTTCATCATCACGCGGCTTCTTGGGAGTGGGGGCCGTCGCCGGCTTCGCCGGAGCCCAGGGTACCGCGGCCGGCTTCGGCCCCGCGGCAGGAGTAGAAAGCGACTTCGCGCCCGCAGCGACCGCAGGCACGACCGCGGCAACGCCGGGCTTCGCCGTCGTCGCGGCTCCCGCGTCGGCTCGCACCGCGCTCACCACCGGCGCCATACCGACCTGAGACATGTCCATGTTCGGCATCGCGTTCGCGCCAGTGTTGTCCGGAGCGGTCGGCGCCGTCGCGACGACGACCGCCGTGGCCGATGCACTCGCCTGCGCGGAGGCGGCTACCTTCTCGGCCGATGCCGTTCGCGCGCGGAGGATCAGGAACCCTCCACCGGCCGCCATCGCGAGGCTCAGGAGGAGCGCGCCGAACACGACGGCACGCGACGGCACGCCTCGCGACGGTTTGCTGAGCGGCTCTATGGTCGTCGCGACGAGCGTCTGGTTCGTCGGCGGCGCGTAGTTCACCGCAGCGCCGTAGTGCATCTGCGGCGTCATCGTGTGCGGCGAAGCGCCGAGATCGGGCGGGATCGCGACGGGCTGCATCTGCCGGAGCGAGCCGCTTCCGTCGGCGTCGACCGTGGGCGCGGTCAGCAGCATGCCGCGCACACGCTCGCGATTCGCGGCCTCTGCGAGGGCGCTCTGCACGAAGTGACGACGCTCCTGGAGGCGGTCGCCGATCCGCTCCGTGAGCAACTGCGCGACCTGCATCGAGGTGGCGACGAGACCGAGGCGGTTCATCGCGTCCTCGAGCGCCATGCCGAGCTCGCGCGCCGACTGGAAACGATGCGCGGGATCGTGCATCAGCGCCTTCGCGACGATCGCGCAGATGACCGGAGGCACCGCGTCGGGGAGCTGAGGGATGGCCGCACCGCCCATGACGAGCTGCAACGTCGCGAGCTGGTTGTCCCCCTTGTACGGAGGTCGGCCGGTGAGCAGCATGTAGAGCACGGCGCCGAGCGCCCAGGTGTCCGTACGGCGATCGACGTCGCGCCCGAGCGCCTGCTCGTGCGGCATGAAGCTGATCTTGCCCTTCAGCGTTCCTGCGCTCGTGTCACTCGTCGCGCGGTCGCGTGCCTTGGCGATGCCGAAGTCGATGACCT
>JAYSXP010000041.1:0-20006 GCA_043717125.1 Polyangiaceae bacterium
AAGTCGCTCATCCCCATGCAGCCGAGACCGAGGGCACTGGTGGTGAGCGTTCCGAGCTTCCGAGTGGCGAGGGGCATGGGGTTCTCGATGCCCTTCGGGCCAGACCGGTTGTTGCGGGAGCGCGAGGATACGCTCAGGAAGGCGCCGGCGCGTCGGGCGCGCTCACCGGAGCGAATGGGATACGCGTACCTGCCTTGTCGACGTACGCCAGCGTCGTCGGGTCGATGTCCGTGAACGGGATCGGGAACTCCTCGTCGGACGCGCCCGGCCCTGCGGAACTGACGAGGAGGTCCTCCTCTCCCACCTCGACGACCCAGCCTTCGAAGGACCGGCCGTCGCGAAACTGGAAGAGGTGGCGCTCGCCGAGCTCCGAGAAGCGCTCGAGGTGCTCGCGTAGCGCGTCCGTATCCTTCTTGTGGGTCGACATCGAGATCGCGAAGCTCAGAGCTTCCGGCCCTTGAGGAGATCCGCGAAGGTACCGAGCGAGGCCGGAACCTGGGCCTTGCCACGTGCGGCCTCGAAGTCGGCGCGCTCCTCGGCGTCCTTCGCGCCCTTGACCGAGAGGCGGAGGCGACCCTCGCCGGTCTCGAGGACCTTGCAGGTGAGCTTGGTGCCCTCGGGGAACGACTTGCGGAGATCCGTGCCGCGCGGCACACCGAGCTCGGCCTGCGGGACGAGGCCGCGGCCGGCGCGGCCCTTGGTGCCGTCGACCTGGACGAACACGCCGTAGGTCTCGATGCGCTCGACGACGCCGGTGACGACGCTGTTCACCTTGATGGAGACGCCCGCGCCGCCCGTCGCGAGGGTCGTTCCCGCCTCGGCGCCTTCGGGCGCGGGGACGAGCGAGATCTTCTTCGCGGTGCGATCGATCTTCTTCACGACGACGAGGAGCTCCTCGCCCTCGTCCCCCTTCGCGTTCTTGCCGAGCTCCGAGATGTGAAGGAGCCCCTCGACCGCCGGAGCGAGGCGGATGAAGCGGCCGAACTCGGTGATGCGAACGACGGTGCCCTTGATGACGCGGCCCTCGGCGATGTCGAGCTCCGCCCACGGGTCGGCGGCGAGCGCCTTGAGGGAGAGCGTGATCTTCTTCGTGGGCGCACCGGGGCGCGCGGCATCGACGTCCTTCACCTCGAGGACCGAGACCTCGACGGCGTCGCCGGGCTTCAACGACGAGCTGATCGAAGCGCTGCGATCGTGAGATACCTCCGAGCGCGGGATGAGGCCTTCGATGCCGCCGAGGTCGACGAACGCGCCGAAGTCGCGAACGCCGGTGACGGTACCGCGGAGCACCGCGCCGGGGACGATGTCGCTGAGCGCGCGCGTGGCCGACTCGCTCGCCTCGCGTGCGAGGAGGTTCTTGCGGGAGAGGACGACGCTCTTGCCGCCGTCGCGCACGTCGGTGACCATGAACTTGAGGGTCTGGCCGATCATGGCCTTGGCATCCTCCTCTTCGATCCGGCGCGCATCGATCTGCGACATCGGACAGAAGGCACGTGCGCCGCCGACCTCGACCTCGAGGCCGCCCTTGTTCACGCCGGTGATCTTTCCGTCGACGGGGAGGCCCGAGGCCTTCGCCATCTCGAGTGCGGCAACGCTCCCCGGCTTGCCGAGCGAGCGACCGAGGCGGACGACGCCCTGCTCGTCATTGATCTCGACGACGTTCGCGGAGATCTTGTCGCCGACTTTCACGTTGATCGTCCCGTCGTCGTCGCGGAGCTCGGCGGCTTCGAGGAAGGCTTGCTGCTTTCCGTCGAGCTCGACGAAGACCGCATCGCGCCCGACCTGGATGACGATCGCGTCGAGCCGATCCCCGACGCGGATCGCACGGCGCTTGCGCGGCGCGACGGGCTGCTGCTCGAACATGGCGGCGAAGGAGTCTTCTTTTTCGGTCGTCATTACGGGGCCACGTGTCTAGCACGTCCGCCCCGGCACGAACCCTGCTCGTACCTTGTACGTGGACCAACGACACCTCACCCCGGATTCGAGCAAAGGCGCGGAAACTCGCGGTTTTTGGGGGAATCGCTGGTCGGTGAGGGTCCCCCACCTGGATCTCGCGGGAGTCCGGAGCTGGATCGCCCTCGTCGGTCTCACCGTTTTCCTGGCCGTCGCGGCCGCCTGTTCGGCCCCTGGCGAGAGCTCCTCGTCGAGCAGCGAATCAGCCCTCGCCGAGAGCGGGCGCTGGGCGCTTCCGAGCGAGGTCCTGACGGCCGGCAGGACCGTCCGCGTGACGTACGACGACGCGCCGAAGTGGACCGGCAGCGCGGCCTGCGGCGGCAAGCTCCTGCCCGGCGGACACAAGCTCGGGGAGTACCTCCTCACTCACTTCGCGGTCGTCACGTCGGTCGGCGGCTACGCATGCCGTCGCAACACCGCGGACTCGTCGCGCATGAGCGTCCACGGCACCGGTCGCGCGCTCGACGTGTTCATCCCGACCGCGAGCGGGAGCGCCGACAACGGCCAGGGCGACAAGGTCGCGAACTGGCTCGTCATGCACTCGCAGCAGATCGGCGTGCAGCTGGTCATCTGGGACCGCTCCATCTGGCGCGCGAACGGGACCAACGACTCCGCGTACGGCGGACCCAATCCTCACGTCGATCACATCCACGTCGAGATCACGACCGAGGCGGCCGCGCTCGGCACGCCGTGGTTCGCGAACATGACGGACGACACCGAGACCGACGCGTCGACCAGGACGGATTCCGGCAGCACGCGCACCGATGCAGCGGCGCACGACTCGGGTACGACGACCGTGGACGCAGGCGACTACCAGGGTGACGCGGCGACGGGCGACCCGGCCGACGACGATCACATCCACGACGAGCCCGATGCGGCTACGGACAGCGCGGACGCGGCGACGACCACCTCGGCCCCGCCGAGCACGGGCACTCCCTCGGACGGCCTCGAGAGCGCGGGCGACGCGCCGGGCGAGACCAACTCGCTCCCCGACGTTCCGGTGAGCAAGAAGAAGCAGTCCTCGGCGACGATTGACGAGCCGACCCCAAACGCCGGCTGCAGCGCCTCCCCGCGTGGGCCAATGAGCAGTCTCGCCGCCACGCTCGGCCTCGCCCTCGGCCTCGCGGCATTGCTCCGCCGCAAGCGCCGCTGAACGAGATTCGAACGAAAAAACTCGAGCGGCGCGCCTAGATCGGGGCGTCGGGGTCGATGCTGTGCTTCTTCAGCAAGCGGTAGAGCGCGTACCGGCTCGAGAGGCCGAGGGTGCGCGCGGCTTCGGCGACCCGTCCGTCCGCTCGCTTCAGCGCGGCGCGGATCTCGTCGGCGCCAGGCTCCGGCCTCGACTCGGGCGGGATGACGCCGACCTGCTGGCTCTCGTTCGCGCTCGCAGGCGCCGGCGACGAGCTGCGAGGAGGCACCCCGGAGATCGCGCTCGCTGCGCGGAGCTCCGGCGGAGCTTCGATGACGTCTCCATGGCTCTCGGACATCGCGCGCCAGAGCATCGCGTCGAGCTCGCGGATGTTCGCCGTGTAGCGTCGCTGCAAGAGGTGCTGCACGAGGGCCGGATGGATGCGCGGGTACTCGTGGCCCGTCGCCGTCTGCGCGATGAAGTGGCCAGCGATCTCCGGGCTCTTCTTTGCCGCGCGCAAGAGAAGGTGGCGCGCGAGCAGAGGCACGTCCTCACGACGCATTCCGAGCGACGGGAGATCGACCCGCGCCGTGAACCGCGCCGCGAAGTCGTGCTTCAACGCTCCGATGTCGCGATTCGTCGCCGCGATGATGCGGAGGCGCGAGCGGCGCGTCGTCCCCTCGCCGAGGCGCTGGTACTCGCCGTCCGCGTCGAGCACGCGCAGCAAGTGGGCCTGGAGCTCCACGGGCAGCTCGCCGATCTCGTCGAGGAACAGGCTCCCGCCGTCGGCCTCGCCGATGAGGCCTGGACGATCGGGCATGCCGGGGTTCGGGTAGTTCTTCGCGTTGCCGAACAGCTCGGCGTCGATGAGACCGCTCGGGAGCGTCGCGGCGTTGCGGGCGACGAACGTGCGCTCGGCGCGTGACGAGAGCGTGTGGATCGCGTGCGCCGCGAGCTCCTTGCCGGTTCCGCTCTCGCCGAGGAGCATCACGTGGGTGTCGGCCTTCGCGGCGAAGGCGATGCTCTCGCGCAAGCGCCACACGTGGGGTGACTCGCCGAGGATGCCGACCGCGTCCGCGCCGCCGAAAGGCCCCCAGCTCGTCGAAGGGAAAAGGCGGGGCGGAGGAACGTAGGCGGGACGCCGCGTGCAGTAGAGGACGAGCTCGCGCTTGAGCACGATCACGTCCCCGGACACCACCTCTGCGGAGTCGACGCGCTGGCCGTTCACCTCGAGGGCGCACTGGCCGACCCGCTCGATCCGCGCGCCGCCCTGCATCGGGGTGACGAGCAGCTGCTGCCGCGAGAGCCCCGGGGACACGAGGGACGGTCCCTCGATCATCGAGGCCGGGCGCTGGCGGAAGAATCGGAGGCGGGCGTCGCCTGCTTTGCCCGGTCCGCGTCCCAGCTCCTGGGCCGTCCCGAACTCGGGAAGGATCGCCACCTCACCGATGCGCTCGGGCTCGGCGGCCGACCACGCGATGACGAAGGCGGTGACCTCCGCCGCCGGGCCCTTCATGGTGGGCACGCGCTCGCTGTCCGTGACGAGCGTCGTCGTCGAGGCTCCGGCGCGGCGGTTGACGGTGTCGCCCATAGGAGAGCTCAGAATGCCACGACTCTGACGTAATGGGCACCCGCGGCAAGCCACGCCTTGTTGACGGGGGCCGCTCGTCCTAGGGTCTCGGGCGCCATGCCGATGGAGAAGCTCGTAAAGGGCATCCACACCTTCCAACAGGGGTTCTTCTCCAAGCATCGGGAGCTGTTCGAACAGCTCGCGGAGACCGGGCAGAAGCCGGAGACCTTGTTCATCACCTGCTCGGACTCGCGCGTCGTTCCGAACCTGATCACCGGTTCGTCGCCGGGCGAGCTCTTCATCGTGCGCAACGTCGGCAACGTCGTGCCGACCGCCGACCTTCCCGGCGGCACCGCGGCCGCCATCGAGTACGCCGTCGAGGTCCTCGGGGTCGAGAACATCATCCTCTGCGGCCACACCCAGTGCGGAGCGATGGACGCGATCCTCAATCCGCAGACGATGGAGAACCTCCCGTTCGTGCGGAAGTGGCTCACCCAGACCACACGCGTCCGCGAGATCCTCGCGCACAGCTACGCCCATCTCTCCCCCGAGGCGCGCGTCACTGCCGCCGTCGAGGAGAACGTCCTCGCGCAGCTCGAGAACCTCCGCGACTATCCCTTCGTCGGCCGCCGCCTCGAAGCCGGCACGCTGCACGTGAGCGGCTGGGTGTTCGACATCTCGTCGGGCGCCGTCTTCGCCTACGACCCCGTGGAGGGCGAATTCAACGCGATCCGGTCCGAATGACCCGGCGCGGAGAGCTCGTCGCTGCCCTCGCGTTCTGCACGCTCGCGGCATGCGGTCGCTCGGCCGGCACGGAGTCCGCACCAGGCCCCGTTCCTGCGCCGCTGCCCACGGCGCCCACCGCCACGGGCACCGCGGGAGACGCCGCGCCTGACGCTCCGGCGAACACCGGCGCGCTGCACCACGTGGTCGGCACCGGGCAGAGCCTCGCCTCCGGCTACGGCGGGACGCCTCCCCTCTCCACCTCGCAGCCCTACGGAAATCGCATGTTCGGCACCGGCGTCCTTGCCGGCGGCACCGGGCTCACCACGTTCGTGCCGCTCGTCGAGCGAGACGTCGAGACGATGTCGAGCAGCTTCGCGAATCAGGTGACGAAGCCGACGCGCGCGGCCGGCGGAGCTCACGACATGCTCGTCAGCGTTCACGCCGTGGGCGGCGCACCGTACCGCCTCATGAAGAAGGGCAATCCGGCGTACGCCGTGACCCTCGCGCAGGTCACGGCCGCAGGCTCGATCGCGCGCGCGAGCCGTCTCACCTACGACGTCACCGCGATCACCTCCGCCGACGGCGGCGGCGACCACGTCGACAAGAACACGCATCTCGCCTCCGATCTCGCCGAGTGGCAGCACGACCTCGAAGCGGACATCGAGGCGCTCACCGGCCAGACGGGGACGATCCCGCTCTTCAACACCCAGTACTCGAGCTGGACGGAGTACGACCCCACGAGCCTTATCCCGCTCGCGCAGCTCCGCGCGCACGTCGAGTATCCGGGCAAGGTGATCGTCATCGGCCCTCGCTACGCGTTCGAGTACGGTCCCGACGGCGTGCACCTGACGAACGCGGGCTACAGGCAGATGGGCGAGTACTACGCACGTGCCTACCGCAAGGTCGTGGTCGAGCACGGTGTGTGGGAGCCGCTCCGCCCGCAGACGGTGACGCGCGCCGCGGCGGTGATCACCGTGCGCTTCCTCGTGCCGAAGCCACCGCTCGTCTTCGACACGACACTCGCGACGAACCCCGGCAACCTGGGCTTCGAGTACGTCGATGACGGGCCGGGCGGCCCGACCATCACCTCCGTCGCGCTCGCGGGACCGAACAGCGTCACCCTCACCTTGTCGGCCGAGCCGACCGCGAGCAACCGCAGGATCCGCTACGCGTACACGGGGGTCCTCGGGGCCCACGCGGGGCTGCAGACCGGCGCCCACGGCAACCTGCGCGACTCGGACACGACGCCCTCGCAGAACGGCGGCGCGCTCTACGATTGGTGCGTCCACTTCGACGAAGCTGTGCCCTGAACTTGCGCTACCCTGACCGCATGGAACCGCGTATCGCGAAGTGCCTGCTCCTCTCCAAGGTCCTCGCCGCCGACGGCATCATGACCGAGAACGAGCGCGCATTTCTCGACCACGCCATGAAGAAGCTCGGCGTGAAGGACGAGGAGCGCCGTGGCATCCACGACCTCGTGGGCTGGGACGAGGCCGAGGCCGCGCTGGTCGGTGCACCCGAGGAGGAGAAGCGCGCGATCGTGAGCTCGCTCGTCGACGCCGCGTCCGCCGACGGCCGCCTCTCGCCGCTCGAGATGGCCATGGTGAAGCGCATCTCGAAGGCGCTCGGCCTCGACGGCTGAGCGAGACTCCTCGCGAGCGATGGCGATCACGGCACCGCTCCTCTGGCTCGACGGCAGGCTCGTCGACGCTGCCGCCGCGACGATTCCGATGATGGCGCACGCGCCTCAGCGCGGGAGCCTGGTCTTCGACGTCGGGTCGTTCCACCCGGTGAAGCTGGGCGTCGCGATGTTCCGCGCACGGGAGCACGTGGCGCGCTTTCTTCGCTCGGCGAGGATCGTCGGCCTGGCGCTCGCCTTCGACGAGGAGGCTCTGCTCCGCGCCGCGAACGACGTCGTCATCGCCGCGGACCGTGAAGAGGGCCTCATCCGCTGGTCCGTGTATTTTGCATCTACCGAGCCAGACCTGCTTCCGCGCGACGCGAGCACGCACGTCGCGGTCGCCGCGCAGCTCCTCCAGGATCCGCCGCGTACGAAGCCGATCCGCATCGCGACGTTCGACGACGCACGCAAGGCCGCGCCCGAGGCGCTGAGCCCCGAGGCCAAGGTGGCGGCCGCCTATCTCGGGCCGATGCTCGCGCGGCGGCGTGCGATCGCCGCCGGCGCTGACGACGTCGTACTCCTCGACGATCGAGGGTTCATCGCCGAGTCGCCGATCTCGAACGTGTTCGCGGTGTCGAAGGGCGTTCTCTGGACGCCCCCGCTCGGCAAGGTCCTCCCCGGTATCACGAGGGACGCCGTCCTCGCGCTCGCGGCTGCCGAGGGCATGCAGGTCCGCGAGGCCCCGCTCACGCGCGAGGCCTTCGGAGCCGCCGACGAGGCGTTCCTCAGCGGTACGTCACTGCCGATTGCCGCCATCGGCACGATCGACGGACGTGATCTCGCCAGCGCACCAGGCCCGGTGACGGCGCGGCTCACGTCGCGCCTCGCCGCCGCGCAGCGCGGTGGGGATCCGGCATTCGCCGAATGGGTCACGCGCATCGTGCGCCGCTGAAAACGATGACTACGACCGTCACCCGCGAGGACACCACCGTACTGCGCGCGATCGATCCGCGTGCCCGAGGGTACGAGTTGAAGCCCGTGCCGCCCCACGGCGTGTCGACCGTGCCGGCCGCGGTCAGCCGATAGACGCGCCCGCCGACAGGCCGACCTGGCGGTGCTCGTCGAGCGGCTCGTCGTGCTCCGGTAGGTCAGGCGACGACCGAGGAGCAGATTCGCGCCCTATCGAAGACACGGTGGCCTTGGCGTCAGCGCTTGTGCGCCGCGCACGCGTAGTCGCCGAACGCGATGCTGGCGCGGCGACACGTGACGAGGATCGTGCCGACCTTGTCGATCTCGTATTCGATCGACTCGTCGATCATGCCGCGGTTGCCGCGCATCGAGGTCTGCTTGCACTGGTCCCAGCAGCCCGCCTCCTTGCGCGCGAGCTCGCCGGCCTTGGCACGCACGTCGGTGTCGTCGGAGAAGACGTTCGCGTAGGCCGTCCAGATGCTCACGACCACGAGGAGGATCGTGAGGATACGAAACCAGCTTCCGAGGCGACGCTTCACGCCTGCAGCATACGAGACAATGCCGCCACCGTGCTAAGAGCCCGGCATGCACCTCCGCGCCGCCTCCCTGCTCGCGCCCGCCGTTCTCGTCAGCGTCGTCGGCCTCGCCGGGATGCTGGCCTGTTCTTCCGCCAAGAATTCGGCGGAGGGCAACACCGACGCCGGCGATCCCGGGCCGCCGAACGACGCGGGCGTCGCCGACAGGTACGTGCCGCCCGTCGACGTCGACGCCGGACCGGACCCGCTCCTCGGCTGCACGAAGGATCCGGGCGCGCCAGCCGTCACCCTCGATCCGAATTCGGCGACCGATCCCGCGGGCGGCGCCGCGGCGTTCACGCTCGCGAAGGCGCTCGACGGCTTCCCGACGACAGGCGGCAAGCTCACCGCCGGGATCCGCACGGAGAACGGCGGCATCAAGTGCGCCCTCGACGAGGTGGCGGCCCCGTTGTCCGTCGCGAACTTCATCGGCCTCGCGCGCGGCACGCGTCCGTTCAAGGACGACAAGGGCAAGTGGAAGACCGGTCATTTCTACGACGGGCTCATCTGGCACCGCGTCGTCCCTGGCTTCGTCATCCAGGGTGGCGACCCTGACGGGTTGGGCAGCGGCGGGCCCGGCTACGACCTCGTGAAGGAGAACCAGATCGCCGAGCCGCTCGGCACGCTCGCGATGGCCGCCTCTGCGCAGGTCAGCGGAAGCCAGTTCTACGTCGTCGTCGGGACCGGCCCGAAGGCCGAGTACAACGTGTTCGGCATGTGCGACACGGACACGGCCATCGCGATCTCGAGCGTCCCCCGCGACCGCGATGACGCCCCGAACACGCCCGTTCACATGCTCAAGGTCGAGATCGCTCGCTGCCCCTGAGCGACCTTCGAGAGCTCGTGTCGTGTGACTCACACGACCTGAGCGACTTTCGAGAGCTCGTGTCGTGTGACTCACACGACCTGAGCGACCTTCGAGAGCTCGTGTCGTGTGACTCACACGACCTACTGAAGCGCGGTTGTCGACGCACGCGCCGTGCAGGTCGAGATGCCCTTGCACGAGCCGCCGATGATCGTCTCCGACAGGAAGTAGGAGAGAACGGGCGTGGAGCCCGCGATCGTCTGCGTCGTGCGGATCTCGCAGCCCGAAAAAGTACCCACGCTCGAGTTGGAGAGCGACACGCGCGTCTTGTCGGCGGTGCCGCTGAAGAGCTGCGAACCGAAGCGCGCGGTGGCCCCGCCGCCGTTGCACGGGAAGAACAGCGTGGTCGGGCTGTTCGAGCGCACGTTCTCGTTGAAGCTGCACGTCGACTTCGACGGCGTGAAGCCCGAGATGCGCAGCGTCATGCTGCAGGTCCCGCCGGTGCCGGTGAACGTCGACGGCGGCGTGATGGGCGGAGGCGACGTGACCGGGAAGAAGAACGCCGTGTCCGGAACCCAGCCGGCGAAGCGCCTGCCCGGGAAGGCCGCGCGGGTAAAGGAGATGAGCGTGTTGCCGAAGCGGCGCGCATGCTTGATGACGAGCGTGTCCGGGTCGATGACGCTGACGATCGTTCCGCCATTGTCGGGCGCGGTGCGCGCGAACGTGATGACGCGTACGAAGGCCGTCTCGTTGAAGAGCCGGGTCTCGTCGGTGAAGCGCGAGACGTCGCTCCTGTTGAACGCGTCGAAGTCGTTGAAGTTCGACGAGGTGCCATCGTCGGTGGGTGTCGCCTTCTTCTTGCCGAGCTTCCTCAGGACGTTGCAGCCGCTCAGGGAGAGGACAGCACCGATGACAAGGAGCGGAACGAGGGTCGTGTAAGCGCGGCTTCGCATCGGCGGAATAGTCTCTCTTCGTGGGGGAGCGTGCAAGAAGGGCGACGGGCCCGCCCGCAGGAACATGACTCGTACGCGGATACGCTCGAGCGAGGCGATTCCTTCTCCGGCGGCCTCACATGTCGCTAAAAAGATGGACTTCCGGCGCTCTGGTCGGTGCCGTGGTACGGCGGCGTCATGCGTGTCCGGACTGCCGCGACGCTCGGGGTCGGCCTTGCCGTCGCCGTCTCGGCGATCGCCTTCGCGCGTCGGCACGGGCCAGGCGAGGCGCGCGTGGTGGAGACGACCACCGCCGCGCGCGTCGTTCGTCGCGATCGGGTCGGCTTGCCGGAGAAGAAGGGTACAGTCCGCGATCCGAGGCGTGTCCGGAGCCTCACCGAGGCGCTGGGCATCGACCAGCATGGCGGCGCGGAATGCCCTCCCGATTACGCCGATGCCGACGTCGGCATCGTGCTGAGCGGCAGCGACGTCTACGCACGACGAAACGTCTACGTCTTCGGCCTTCTCGGCGACGCCGGCGGCGGCATGTCGATCGTCTCGGTGACGTCGGCAGGATGCCGCCGAGGTCCACCCGCCGACCGCGCGACCCTGCGCAGCGAGCTCGTAGCCGCGGGGGTGCTCGACTGAGTGACACGACCCGAGATTCGTCGACTACGACTACGGTGTTTCATTTCGCAACGATGACGAGCCGAAGGTCGCTCGGTCGGCCCCCCCTACGTCGCCGCGAGAAGGGCCTTCCTTACGGCATGGCGCGGGGTGAAGCACCACGACAAATACGCAGCCGTGTGAGGCAGGGGTCTCGCTTTCCCGCTAGTCTGGGCTTGCGATGCGCGTCAGCAGCAAGCTCGCGGTGCAGCTCTTCGAGGCATGCGGTGCTGTCGGCATTGCGTGTGGAGAGCTCCTGCCGATGCTCAGCGCCGACGCGCAAGCTGCGCTGAACAAGCGCGACGGAACGATGGAGTGGGACACCCTCATCGCACTCTTTGATCGACTTTGGCTCATCGTCGATGCCGACGTCGAGCGAATGCGGGCCATCGGACGCGCCCTCGTGCACGCACCGTCGTTCATCCTTCTGCGCAAGCTCGCCGGCACCGTGGTGTCGCCGCGAAGCCTCTACGACGCGTGGGGACGATGGATCGCTCCCGCAGCACTACCGCACCTGTCGCTCGAGAGCAGGACCGTGTCGAGGTCGCGGTTGCGGTTCGTCGGCTCGGTCCCGGCACCGCACGCCTCGGCCATCGCCTTTTTCCACTGCGTGGAGGGGGGCCTCACCGAGCTGCCGCGTCTGCTCGCGCTCGAACGAGCGACGATCGTGACGAGCCGGATCACGGCAAGAGCGGTCGACATCACGATCGAGCTGCCGCCCTCGCGATCGATGTTCGGCCGACTACGGCGCGTCGTTCGCGCAGCGCTGAGCTCTGGCGAGGCGCTCGACTTGCTCGAGGTACAGCGCTCCGAGCTCGCGCACGGCCTCCAAACCGTGCAGCGCGGCGCGAGCGAGGTTCAGGAAGTGTTCGACCGCCTCCCGGTGCTCGTCGTCATCCATCGCGATGGAAAGATCCTGTGGAAGAATCGCGCCGTCGCCAAGACGCTCGGCTACGAGGGCCACGACGACCTCGTCGGTCGCCCGCTCGTCGATCTCCTCGAGCCGGCGGCACGAGAGGCGTTCGGCGGGCGCATACGCGCGCCCATCGACGAGACGCCGGAGCTAGAGGAGGTGCGACTCATGAAGCGCAACGGAGAGGTGGTCGTGACCGAGGTGTTCCCGGCCCAGCTCATCACCTTCGACGGCGAGCCGGCGCGCATGGTCGTCGGGCGGGATGCAACCGAGCGTGTGAGGCTCCAGCAGCAGCTCCTCGTCTCCGCGCGTATGGCATCGATCGGCATGCTCGCGGCGGGCGTCGCGCACGAGGTGAACAACCCTCTCGCCTACGTGCTCAACAACGTCGAGATCGCCATGAAGCAGCTCGCTCCGTTAGGCGAGTCGACGCGTCAGGGACGCGAGGCCCTGGGGGTTGCGCTCGAGGGAGTCGACCGCATCCGCACCATCGTGCGGGATCTCCTGGCGCTCTCCCGCCTCGATGACGCCGCGGTCGGTCCGGTCGACGTCGTTGCCGTGGTCGACTCGACGCTCGCGCTCGCGCGCAAGGAGATCGCGGAGCGCGCTGCGTTCGTCTACCACCGCGAGCCGGTTGCGCTCGCGAAGGGCACCGTCGCGCGGGTCGGTCAGGTGCTCTTGAACCTGCTCACGAACGCCCTCGAGGCCCTACCCGAGGACGCACGGGAGACGAACGAGCTTCGCGTGTCGGTGCGCCCGTCGGCGGCGGGCGGTGCGGTCGTCGAGGTCACAGACAATGGCGTCGGCATCCCGTCCGAGCACGCATCGAGGGTCTTCGATCCGTTCTTCACCACGAAGGCGCCCGGACACGGCACGGGGCTCGGACTCGCCATCAGTCTGCGCCTCGTGGCGGAGATGGGAGGCGAGCTGTCCTTCGAATCCACCCCGAAGCGAGGGACCACCTTCCGCATGACGCTGTCGGCCGCGGAACTCGAAGATCGCGCGCACCGGCAACCTTCGGCTCAGGCGTAGCTCAGTTGTTCGGCATGCAGCCGGCCTGTCCGTCGCGGTTCTTGTAGCCGATGCCGGCAGTGAACGCGGCGTTCGACCAGTCGCCCTGGATCTTCCAAGCTCTCGGTGACGTGGTCGATCGGGTCGACGACGAGCGGCTGGTTCGTCGGCGGAAACGACCACGCGCACGTGTTGGAGTTCTCGTTGCCGGCGGAGTTCCATCGGCCGCCGTTGCGTCTGTGCGGCGAGCCTCGGTGAAGCCGGGCGGTGCGCACGAGGCAGCAGGGTGCATGACACTTGCCACATGAGAGTGTGCTGAAACGGCTACTGAGCGCGGTGATCTTCGGGCTGCCGCTCCACGGTCATCTCGTTCGCGCTCCGACGAATTCGGCGATAACCGAGCATGTGGAACACTCCCAGCGGGTAAATCCGTGCAATCGATAGATCGACGATGAAGCGCGACGGGTCGGTCTTGTCGCGCGCGACGCCGGGGAGGAGATCGAGGAAGCGGTCGAGCCGGAGGTGCCGCAGCTTCTCCGACGCACGCATGCGGGCGTTGCTCACCGCGCGGCCCCAGAAGAAGCCGTCGTCGCCAAGGCCCTGGTAGAGCGGCAGCATCACGAGACCGTCGCTGGGCGCGCGGATCTCGCCGTTGCGATCGCGCGCGAGGAGCTGCTCCGCCTTGGCGTGGTCGAGATTCTTGAACCCGGGCTCCATCTTGAACGCATCCTCCGGGGCGATGGCGTGACGCGAGACCACCTCCATCACGCGGGGGAGGTTGCCGCGGCGAGTCTCGAGCAGCGCATGCGCCGCGCGCGTCTCGTCGACGGCGCCCTTGTCGAACGACCCCGCGGCCTCCGCCGCGAGGAGGATCACCGCCTCGAGGTTGTCGATCGAGCCCGCGTCGTCGTGCTGGCCGCCCTCGCACGTGAACGTCACGCACCCATGGCGCGTCCAGTACGAGGAGAGGACGCCGTCGACCTGCTCCTCCAGGCCGATGATGAGCGGCAACGGAAGCGAGCCGACGAAGGCGCGCTGCGCGAGCGTGTCTCCGAAGAGGACGAACGGAACGCCGTGCGCGCTGGTCGTGTGGAGGTCGACGAGGTAGACGGGCCCCTTCGCGCGGGCGATTGCCCCGCGCACCTCGCTGAGGATCTCGAGCTGCTCCAGCTCCTCGGCGTCGAGCTCGGCGCCGGCGGCCTCTTTCGCCTCGACGGCAGCGACCTGCGCCTCGGTCCACACGCGGTTCAGGTCGCGGACGATGTAGCGCTTGCCCTGGTTCATGGCGGCGATGTTGCCGCCGAACGCGACGAGCTCGCCGCGCACGGATACGTCGCCGCGTTTCAGGCGACGGAACACGCGACGCGCTGCGGTGAGCCCCGCGCACTCGTTGCCGTGGATGCCCGCGATGACGATGAGCGTGGGCCCCTGCCCGCCGCTGGCGAGCGCGCCGATGAGCCGCTCCTCCGGGAGCTTGCCCGACGCGAGGCCGGACGGGATCACGCTGGTGCTCATGGCCGCCTCCTGCCCTTCGGATGCTCGTGCGGCGGGTCGATGGCAATGCCCATCCGCTCATCGAGCATCTCGGCTGCAATCCCCATGAAGTCCTCTTCGGTGATCATCGCGACGATGTGCCCGTCCTGGACGACGGGCAGACACCCGACGCGCTGCTTACGCATGATCGCGATGGCATCGACGGTGAGCGTGTCGGGCGTGACGGTGAGGAGCTCCGTGCGCATGATGTCGGCGACCGAAACGCCGTCGAGCTCTGCGCCGCTCTTCGGCGCCTCGCCGCTCGCCCGCGATTTCGCGAGGCCCGCGAAGTGCCGGAGCACCGCGCGTGACGTGACCAGCCCGACGAGCATGCCTTTCGCGTCCTCGACGGCGACGTGACGGACGCGCTCCCAGCTCATGAGATCGGCCACGAGCTCGATCGGATCGTCGGGCTGCACGGCGAGAAGATCCGTCTGCATGTACTGCGAGACCTTGTTGTAGCCGCCGCGGTTCCCGTAGATCTCGTCGAGCCGCGCGCGCTCCCATTCGACGATCGGGCGCCCCGTCTTCTGGCGCTCGATGGTGGCGGCGACGAGCGCGTTGAGCCGCTCACCCTGCGAGCCGCGGGACTTCATTCCCGCGAGCGAGCGCAGCATCCACCGCGACCCGGTACGGAGCGAGCGAACGCGCTCCTCGATGATGCCGAGGTATTTCTTCGCGTCGGCGTCGTCGACGCCGGCGCGCGCGAGTCCGCTCTCCGCGAGCGGCAGGAGCTTGTCGAGGATGAACGGCTGCGCGAGCTGCTCCTCGCCGTCGAGCCACGTGAAGCGCGCCGCGAGGCCGTCGCGTGCGGCGGCGTAGAAGTTCGCCTGCGCGTGATCGAAGTCCATCCGTGCGGGGAGGTCCTCGAGCGTGGCGGTGAGCTCGCTCATGAGGCCGAGCCAGAGCGCGGCGTTCGCGACCTCGTCTACGATGGTCGGGCCGGAGGGCAGCACGCGCAGCTCGATGCGAAGGTGCGGCTTGCCGTTCTAGGAGATGCCGTAGCAGGCGCGGTTCCAGCGGTAGATCGTGCCGTTGTGGAGGCGGAGCGCCTTCAGCTGCGGGATCTCTCCGCGATCGAGGACGGCGTTCGCGTCCTCCTCTTGCTCGGTGCCGACGAGCGGGCGGAAGCGCGTGACGTTGTCCTTGAAGATCTCGAGAACGCTGCCCTTGACCCAGTCCTTGCCGAACGACACGCGCGCGGCGCGATCGCGTGCGTGGAGCGACGGCGTGCGGATGTCACAAGACTGCTCGAAGAGCGCGATGCGGGTCTCGGCCCAGAGGCGCTTGCCGAAGAGGGTGGGCGAGTTCGTGCCGACCGCGAGCGCCGGCGCGAGCAGGAGCTGCGCGATGTCGTAGGCGTGCCCGAAGCGGTCCGGCTCCGAGACCTGGAGGTGGACCTGGAAGCTCGCGTTGCATGCCTCGAACATGAGCGAGTCGTGCTTCGCGACGAGCTCGTCGAGGCCCTTGATCGAGATGTCGTAGCCGGCGCCTCGCGCCTCGGTCATCACGCGGTTCAGCGTGAGGTAGCGCGGATTCGGCACCATGTTGTGGATGCTGAGGTCCGTCTTGCCGAGCGTGGGGAGGATGCCCGTGAGGACCGGCTGCACCTCGAGCTCCGCGGAGATGCGCTGCACCTTCGTGTAGAGCTCGTTGAGCTGCGCTTCCATCTGCGCGAGGCCCTTGCCCGCGAACGGCTGCGGGTCGGCGTTGAGCTCGAGATTGAAGAGCCCGAGCTCGGTCGTGTAGTGCGGGTCGTCGAGCCGCTGCAGCACCTTGAGCGCGGCAGGCGCCGCGTGGAACGAGCGATCGACGAGGAACATCTCCTGCTCGGAGCCGATGCGCGCGACGCCCTTCTCGAACATGCCCTCGGCGAGCATGCGCTCGAGCGCACGCAGATCGCTGAGGAGCGCACGCATGAAATGTCGGCGTTCGTCTCCCGAGAGCTCGCCGGTCGTCGTCTTGTGCTCGCGCGTGTCTTCCATGGGATCAGGTCTTGGCGCCGGAGGAGCCGTTCGCGCGGAGAGAGGCGGGGGCGCCCTTCGGCGTCGTCCATTCGTCGAGGTACTGGGGGAGCTTCGCGCGCCACGTCATCCAGTCGTGGTCCCACTCCTTGCCCCACGAGTCGACCCAGTTGGGGATGCCCATCGAGCCGAGGATCTTCGCGAGCCTGAAGCTCTCGCCGATGTCCTCCCACTTTCCCTCGCCGGAGGCGAGGTGGATGTGGCGCGTGCGGAGGACGTCGAGGTGGCGGCCTGCGAGCGTCGGGACGAAGTGCACAGGCGACGACACGAAGTAGTGCTCGGTCGGCTGATCGCGCTCGATCCACTTCATCAAGTCGTACGTACCGGACAGACCGATCGCGCGATGGAAGATGTCCGGGAAGCGGCACGTCACCGCGACGGCGTGGAACGCGCCGATCGATGCGCCGGTCGCCCAGATGCCGATGTCGTCGGAGCGGCAATCGCGGCGGATCGCCGGCGCCACCTCGTGCTTGATGTACTGGTGGAACTGGTGAGTCATCCACATGCGATGCTCGGGGCTCCCCTCCTTGTTGAACCAGACGCGCCCGGCGACGGAGTCGCACGAGTACATCTTGATGCGCCCCGCCGCGATGAGCGGCTCGAGCACGCGGATCATGAGGAAGCGATCGATCTCGCCGGCGTCGCCGGCGGCGGTCGGAAACATGAGCACCGGCTGGCCCGCATGGCCCCAGCGATTCAGCGTGACGTCGCACTGCACGCGCGACGAAAACCAACGAGACGACTCGAACATGTTGCGTGACCCCGAACCCTGCGAACCCAGCCGGAAGGAATGCCCTGATAGCGGTGACTTAGCCGCGTCGCAAGCAAACGCGCGACGCGCCCTTCAGGTCCGATCGTACACGGCGTGTAGGCGGAAAGCCTACACGCACGAACGTTTCGCCAACGTTTCAGGGAGATGGTCGTAAGCGGCTGATCTAATGCCTTTTTATTGGAGGCTTCGGGACCGCCGGCGAGAGGAGAGTGGGCACGGGCACGGGCACGGGCACGGGCACATGGAGACGAGAGGGGTTGGGCTAGGGCTCACTTGCCCTCGAAAGCGTCGCCCGCGGCGCGCATGCGGTGGCCGCAGAAGGGTGAGGAGGGCACCTGCGCTCCGCAGCCGAAAGATCGTACGATGCGCGAATGAGTCGTTCGTTCGCGAGGCTCGCTCGCGTCGCCGTCGCTTCGATCGTCGTCTCCGCGATGGCGATCGCGAGTGCGGCGACCGCAGGCTGCAAGCCGACCGTTGAAGGGACGTCGGCGGTCTCGAAGGCGGGAAATGGCGACGCGAATGCGAATGCGAATGCCAGCGCCGACGCGAGCGCGAGCGCGGACGCGGCCACGAACGCGAGTGCGCACGATTGGGGGGACGCCGGGATCAACGAGAAGCTCGGGGCCTCGCCGAACCTGCTCGAGCTCGTGCCGGCGCGGATTGCGGTGTCGTCGACGGTCGTGAACCCGCACGACTTCCCGGAGATGATCGCGGACGGGAAAATGGAGACCGCGTGGAACGGGAGGACCGGCGACCTCGTCGGCGGCTACGTCGCCTTCCGCGTGCCGGCCGACGCGCGCGTCAAGCGCATCGAGATGACCGCTGGCTACGACCGCGTGAAGAGTGGGGTCGATCTCTTCACCGCGAATCACCGCATCACGAAGGTGGCGATCTCGCGCGAAGGGGTTTTTCTGCGAGAGGTTGCGCTCGACCCCAAGATCCGTGGCTTGCAGAGCCTTCCCATCGACGACGCGGGCGGGGACTACGAGGTGAAGGTCCTCGAGACATTGCCGGGCTCGCGCAAGGACTGGAAGGAGCTCACGGTCAGCGAGCTGCGCGTGGTCGGAGTGCCGGGGCGGGGCAGGCGCGTGCCGAACGAGCGCCTTCGCGTCGTCGTCGGCAAGCTCGACCAGGAGCCGAACGGGATGAACACGGACTACGACCTCGCGGACGTCACCGCCCCAGGACAGCCGACGTTCGCGGCTGTCTGCGCGCGCTACGTGAAGACCCTGGTCGATGCCAAGGTCGAGCGCGAGGAGGAGGCGAAGACTCGTGGACTGAAGCTCAGCGCCCCGTCCTGCGAGGAGATGCCGTTCGCCGTGCCCTTCACGGGCGACGCCACGTACAGGCAGGTGAAGCTCGCGCGTGTATCGAATGGCGTCGCCACAGAAGCGCGCGTCGTCGTGGAGCTCCCCCGAGGGTGGGTCGTGACACCGTTGGGTTGGTCGATCGATGACCCGACCGACCCGGGCTGTCCCACGATCGTCCGCGCGAGGCGAATCGAGGCGCTGCGCGTCGAGAACGGCCATTTGCTGGCGCTCCTCGACGGCGAGCGCGGCGGCATGAACGCCGACGGGAAGTGGGCACCCTGGCACGTCCGCGACGCCCAGTGGTGTCGCGAGGTGAACGGGAAGCTCTCCTGCAAGTGGTACATGGCGCAGTACCGCCCGGAGCTGAAGCACTTCGCGATCTCGCCCGGCGGCACCCTGCAGCTGCAAGGCGACTCTGTCCCGACCGAGTGAGTCGCTCGAAAGCCGCGCTCAGCCGCGCGGTCGAAGCGCGGCACGATAGGCTTTCACGAGCTTCGTCTGACTCTCGCCGAGCTTCACGAACGTCGCGAGGAGCGCGAGGTCGAGGTCGGGGAGCACGAGACTGCGCTCCGCCGTTTCGTACCCGCTCGGACCGAGCGCGTGAATCTGCAGTCCGGTTCGGCGCCAGACCCAGACCTCGCGGATGCCGAGCCCTGCATACACCTGAAGCTTGTCGAGCAGCGGATTGCTCAGCTCGACCTCGATGGCGATGTCGGGACGGCCTGTGAACGGTCCGACGGAATAGCATTCGTCGGGCTCGAGGCCGCGAGCCTTCGGCTCCTCGCGAAAGGTCGTGCTCCCGCGGCCGTTCAGGTCGATGTCCGCTTCCTCCGCGTAGGCCTCGAGGAGGCGAGCGAGGAGCTTCTTGTAGTCTTCATGGGCCTCGGACGGACTCATGAATTCGAGCGCTCCTTCGAGGTACGTCATTCGAACGCCGAAGCCGGCGAGCTCGAGCGAGTCGTGCAGAGACACATAAACGTGCCACGGCACATTCCCCAGGACGAACCTCTTCTCCTCGACGCCGTCGAGCGGGACCGAGGGCGGCGCCACCTGTGCGACCATTAACGTCAGAATAGCACGCGTGCCGAACGTCGCTCGAGGCCGCTGAGGTGCTGCTCCGCGAGCGCCGTGCCTAAGGCCCGAAGGCGTCTGCGGCCGTGCGCATGCGGAGGCCGCAGTATCCAGGAGAGAGCGGGTTGGTCTCGCCGGGATCTTTCGCGATGTCGAAGCACGTCCACGGCTGACCCGGCGCACCGTAGAGGAGGCGGTCTCCGAACATGACGCCGTTGCGGACGTTGTCCTCGTCCCACACTGCGCTCGCCGTGCTGAGGAGCGTGAACGTCTCGAACGCGAACGGGGCGACGAACGAGCGCGCGTCGCGCCGCGCGAACGGGAGGCTCATGCGCACGGCGCCGAGGCCGAACAGATCGACGATCGTCGCGTTCACGTCGGTGAGGTACATGCGGTGCCCGGCGTAGCTCGAAACGGCGCGGCGCT
>JAYSXP010000401.1:0-11909 GCA_043717125.1 Polyangiaceae bacterium
CTGGAGGCGCCAGCGATTGCGGTTGTCGCGCCAGTTCCCGGCGTTGTGCTGGTAGCGTGCGTTGAAATCCTGGACCATCCGCTGCAGCTGGCGGGGTGAAAGGTTCATGGTGTCGGAGAGAAGGAAGTCGTAGCCGGGTTGGGCTGTGCAAACGACCGACCCTGCAAGTCGACGAGGTACCTCGCATACGAAATTGCGCTCGCACTGGAACCGCCGACCGTGGTGGCCGCTGCGTGAAGGTCTCGGGCGTCGACAACTCCTTCGACGCGACCGAGGCCGAGCCGACCGGATTCGCAGAAGGCGCGCCCTTCACGGAGTGAGAGGAGCGTCCGTCGCGAGAAGGCGCCCGCTCAGCGCGAGCAGCGCGCGCCGATGGCGTAGTACCCGTCGGGACCGTCGCTCGCATTCCAGGACGAGGGGGCCAGGTTCTTGTCGTGGTTTTCCCACGACATGGCGCAGACGAACATCTTCGCGTTGTCGGAGCCCACGGCATGACGTTGCCAGCGACGTCCTGGATGCCGTGCATGTTCGCGCCCTTCGGGCGGCGGCCGGGCGGCGCGATGAAGAACGCGTGATCGAGCGGGTACTGGCCGTTGACGATGCGCATCGCGGCCGGCGGATTGACGGTCTCGTAGCTGTAACGATGGACGACGCGCGCGTCGGACGTGGCCGGGCTGTAGGCCGACGCGTCGTTCCACTGCCACGGGTGAGTCGTGGGACCGGCGGCGCGATGTGCCAGGGCACGCAGTTGAGCGCCTTCTCGTCGAGGACGTCCTTCGAGAAGTCCGAGGCCTCACCCGCTACGCCGTCGACGGGCGACTGCCAGTCGGTGCAACCCTTGTAGACTACACACTTCTTCTCGTACGAGCAGGCGTCGCTCGCGCAGTCGGCGTTCGCGGCGCAGCCCTTCGTGGCTGCGCACTTCGGCGCGATCACCCCGCCGCAGTCCACGTCGCTCTCGTCGCCGTTCTTCGCGCCGTCCTTGGGTGACGAGCCTGCGTTGGCCGGCGACGCTCCGCAGCGGCCGTCCACGCAGCGGCCCGAGCGGCAGTCGGATCCGCCGGTGCACTCGGCGCCTTCGAGCTTCCCGTTCGGGTTCGGCGTCGCCTCCTCGCCCGCGAGGCGCACCGGCTGAGGGCAGGCTCATCGAGCGAGCCTGGCTGCGGGAAGTGCTGCGTGGGCGGCGCGACGATCGTCCAGACGTGCTCGCGGGTCTCCGGCCACGCGAGCTGTACGAATCGTCGCGTCGGCGTGCATCCGATCTCGGCCCTCGTCGCGAACGCCATTGCGTTCCGTTCGGAGGCCATGGTCGCGGTCGCAATCCCCTGATCCCGGCGAGCCCGTGAGCGGCGCGAAGTATGACTCTCATGGCGCGGTCTGACCGCTGCTCCAGCAGCGCGTACGCGATTTTCAACGTTATGGCGACGATCCTAGTGGCATACGCGTTGCAAGAAGCGCACGCGAGGATCACGCTATGAGCTCTACCAAGCGACTCTATCGTTCCATCGTGGTCTTCGGCGTCGCCGCCGGAACAGCCGCGTCCGTGAGCTCGTGCCGCGAAGACACTGCGATCACGACCCTTCAATGCCGCGATGATGACGGCTATCGCGCTTGCCCCACTCCCGGTCTCGACGCCCGCCCCGGCACCCTCATTGACGACAGCGACGCGGATTCTGCGACGAGCCACCCGGCGGACGCGGGGGATGCGTCGGACGCCGGCGACGCGTCGGACGCCGGCGACGCGTCGGACGCGGACTAGAGTTGACGGTGCCGAATTTCGAAACACTTCGCGAGGCGCTTCCACTTGACGACGGGACGATCGCGGATCTTGATCCGGCGACTCGCTGTTTGGTGGCGCGGCAATGGGAGGATCGCGCCAGCGCCGAGGTGCGGACCGCAGCGGCGTTTGCGAAGGTCTCGTTCGAGCTGCTCGGTTGCGGAGCCAGCCCAGGGGTTCTCGAAATCGCAGCACGCGCCGTCTCCGACGAGCTCGGTCATGCCGAGGTCTGCCGGCTCGCCGCCTCCGCGTATTACGGGCGCCCGGCGCGCTGGCCCGCAGCCGGTATTGCGCCGCTGCCCCGTCATCCGGACGTACCACGGCGGCTCAGGCCCACGCTTCGTCTCGTGGGCATGTGCTGCTTGAGCGAAACGATCGCCGTGGCGTGGCTCGAGGCGAGCTTGACGGATGCACGCAGCGGTCTCGCGCGCTCGGCAATCAAGGTTCTGCTCGCGGACGATGTGCGCCACGCGCGACTCGGTTGGATGCATCTTGCGTCGATGAAAGCCGAGCCGCAGCTCGCGACCATCATCTCGCGGCATCTCATCCCGCTGTTCGATGCCGTACTGCGACCATGGCTGCGCACGGCCGCGGAGTCCTTCGCGCCCGGAGTCCCGGAACACGGTGTCCCATCCGCGGCGACCACCGAGCGCGTAGTGCTCGAGGCGGTGAACGATGTGATCCTGCCGGGTTTCGATCACCTCGAGTTCGACACGGGTCCGGTGCGCGAATGGCTGTCGCGTCGCGGGCAAGCCTGATCTCCCTTTGAGGCAACCGCGCCGTCGAGCCTGTCTTGCGCGCTTCGAGGTCGCTGTGCGCCCGTACCGGAGTGGGTTCGGCTACGCCGCGTCGAAACGGGCGCGCACGTCAGGCAGTCGAGTGACGTCGCGAACGGTGTGCTTGCCACCGCCGGGATGTTGCGCGCCTCACGTGTGTGGATAATGCGGTTTGTGCGCGATCTCCCAGAGGAAGCCGTCAGGCTCGGAGACGTAGCCGGAGTGGCCTCCCCATTCTGGCGAGCGCATCGCGACCGCGTGCACGATCCTCGGCTCCGCGCACCTGAACGAAATCGATCCGCTCGCCTACGTCACCGACGTGATCACCAAGCTTCAAGCCGGCTGGCCGATGGCCCGCATCGACGAGTTGTTGCCGGACGTCTGGGCGAAGACCGTCGCGCCGGGCTGACCCCCGCGACGCGGCGCTACGACGGTGGCGATCGGGCGGCGAGAGGCGAGTCGCGATGACCACCGGACGGTTGCGGAGCATCGGCCACCGTTCGACTAAGGGGGCAGAGTCTCTGCCACGCCATGCGGAATCACATGACGCGATAGAAGAACGTCGAGGTTGGATCGGAAGGCGACACGGCGTTCGATCAGAGCGGCCACGACCCCTCGACCTTCGCGCGCTTCACCTGTTGCATCGCACCGAGCGCGTCATCGTAATAGACGCTGACAAACTCCTTTCCGCCCTTGCAGTCGAACGAGAGGAGTACGCGCCCGCTGACGGCCGAGGGCAATCCCCACCTCCACGTGCGACGAATCTTTCCGTCGCCCCTGGCGCGCTGGTCGAGAGCAACATCACGCAGCGTGCTGTTGTCGACCGGAGCGCGACCAGCGCGAGTGCTTGCCTGGAGTCGAATTCCCAGCGCTGCGACGGAGCCGGCTGCGTCTTCGAGACGAACGTGAAATGGGCGGTGTCCCTGCTTCAGGACACGTTCGACCAGCCCAACCCGTCCATCAATCTTCCGAACGACGGCTCGCACTGGATGTTCGACGGCGTGAAGCTCGTGCCGCATCACGCTTCCAACCAGGTCTCCTTGACGGAGGGCGACACCATCCAGCTCGCAGCCCCGCGCCATCCTCGACATCTTCTCCGCATGGAGCGAGTCGGGATCGGTCCTTCGTTACAGCTCGTTCTTCGGTGGCCTCGCGAAGGCGCTGCGGAAGAACGGCTTCGACCGCACTGCGTCGTGCGCGATGTACGCGTCGCACGAGCCAGGTGAGGCATGCCCTAGCTACTTCTCGGACGCGTTCAACTGACGGTCCGACGTCCACCCGAGACCCGCGCGGCAGCCAGCTCACGTAGCGCTCATACGGTGCTCACGAACGAGCTGCCTCCGCGTCGCTAGCTTCTTCCTACACCGACTCGCGCCGCGCGACGTCTCGTCGCGTGTGCCTGTCGCACCCAAAGGAGCCAGTTCATGATCTCACTCTCGAAGCTCGCCATCGCAGCTCTGCTCGTCAACGTCGCTGCCTGTTCGAGCGCGGAGCAACCCGAAGCCCCCACCCTGGCCGCGGAAGAGCCCACGGCGCAGGACGTCGCCAATCTCGCGATCTGCGGCGCGAACACGGCCGCGAGCATCGCCACCGCCGACGGTCACCGCCTCACCTTTTGTGTGAGCGATCACGGCCGCGAAATCATCGCCGAGGAGACCTCGGACGGCACGCGGTCCGTTCTCCCCCGACGAGTCCCGGGGTCGGCGCCCGGCATTGCGCGCCGCGCGGACGAGTGTGCACTCGATGTCTTTCTCGCCCACTCCGCCTCCGATGTTCCAGTGCCCGTCGCGCTCAAAGCCAGCTGCGAGCTGCGCCGAGGTCACGTCGTGGACGTCGGGTCTCGGAAGCTGTCGGTCGATGCCGTTCTCAGCGCGATGCCCCAGGTCGAGGGCCTGACCACGAAGACCGAGCGATTGTTTGTTTCCGAGGACGGCGACGGCGCGAAGTACTGCAACGTTGCGACGGGTTCCGCGGCGTTCGTCACGGATTTCTGTAGCTCGCTGTGCACCAGCTTCCCGGGCAGCCCGTGCTCTCAGGCATGCACGCCGGTCAACTTCACGAGCTCGGTGCGGCAGTGCGCCGAGACGAACATCGTCGACGAGGACATCGTGTCGTGCTCAGGCTTCACGCGGGTCCTCGTCGACGTGCGCGATAGCAGCAGCGACCCCTTTTCGAACCGGCTCGACAGGTTCCTCGGGCCCAACCGGCACATGTTCATCGACGTCTTCGAGCTTGGCTTCTTCGGGCAAGATTCGGACATCCGGGTACGTGCCACGTCGCTGCCGGGGGCGGGCCACAAGCATGCCTTCGAGTGCATCGACTTGTGAGCGCCGTCCGGCCTCGCTGAGTACCGTTCACGACCCGGGGAATCGTCGCGCGAGATGCGCGACGAGGCGCGGTCGAGCTCTGCCTGCGACTAGAGCGGCGTGAACGAATGATCGGGACCGTCGATGGTCTCGATCGTGAAGTTCGGCCGCTTCGCGAGCGCACCCATGCTGGCGCCGACCTTCTCGTTGAGATTGTTGATGCCCACGGCCGCGAAGGCGCGGGCGCGTCGAGAGAAGCTTCGTTCGGCGTCTCCAGCGAGGTCAGCAGCGCCTTGTAGACGGGCTCGGGGAAGACGGACTTGTCCGGGGCGACCATCATCTCCGCGTAGCCCGGGAGCTGGACCTAGGTCGTGACCGCGCCCAGTGATTCGGTGGCGCGCGCGAGCTCGTCGTTGTCCGGGACGTCGTCGCGTCCGATGACGAATCGCGGCGGCGCGCCTGGTCAGCTTGAGCGCGTCGAGCGCCTTCAGATCCTTGATGGTCTCCTCGGTGATGAGGAAGCCGCCCGACTCCTCGCTGGCGTCGCCCTCGGCGCGTGGTCGCGCCGCGAGCTCGCCCGTCTGCTCCGCGAAGAGACGAAACGCCTTCATCTCGCGGACGTAAGCCTTGCCGGTGGGGCAGGAGTTCCACTGGACGAGGCGCTGGATGTCGCCGCGTTCTGCCGCGGACGTCGCAGCGAGCGTGGCGCCGAGGCGCACGCCGAAGAGGCAAACGTCGCTCAGGCCACTGAGCGCGCGCAGCTCGTTCACCGCGTCTCCGACGCTATCGATCCAGGCGCGCACGCGCACGCGCCCGCCGTCGCTGTCGAGCCCGCCCGAGTCGCCGAGCGGCGGACAGAGCACGACGGCCCGCGCCTTCGGGCGCTTCCCGACCGCCGGGTGGTACCACCCGAAGAGCGACCGCCCCTCGGCGTCGTGCGGCCCGAAGTACATCGCGCGGGCCTTCTTGTCGAAGGCGCGCGCAACGCGCCCCGCCCGGGCCCGCGCTCGCCTTCGCGTCCGCGCTCGCGTTCGCACTCGCGTTCGCGTTCCCGCCCCGCTTCGCGGCGTACGTCGCCTTCGCGTAATCCCGCACGCGCCTGACCTGCTCGCTGGCGTGCTCCGCCGCGCGCCTCGCCGACTCCACGACCGATGGCCGCGCGGCGCGCAGCGTGACAAGCGGTCGCGTGCCGGTCGCGAGGGCCATCTTGTATTGCGACGCTCCCGCCAGGAAATCGTACTCGCGCATGCCGCTCTCGATGGCGTCGCGATGAGCTAGGCGTGCATCGTCACCCCGGCGCGGACGTCGTCGGGGATGTCGAGCTTCCGACCGCTCTGGTAGTGCATCACCCTCCCGTCGTGACGAAGGTTGTAGAATGCAGCTACCGGCTTGCCGCGTACGCTCATCCAGCCGAGATCAAGCGCGCCACGTGCGAGCAGGCCGGGCATGACGCGATCGTGAAACGCGCGATACCGCGCCGACGCATAAACCTCTTCGCCCACCACGCCGTCGCAGATGTCGGTCGCTCCGGCGGCCGCCCAGCGCTCCTTGTGCAGCGCGAGGAGCGTCTCCTTGCCGACCTCGAGTTGCTCCGGCGTGCGCACCCGCTCGATCGAGAGAAGGAAGTCGTAGCCGGGTTGGCTGTGCAAACGACCGACCCTGCAAGTCGACGAGGTACCTCTTATACGAAATTGCGCTCGCACGAGAACCGCCGACCGTGGTGGCGTGACCTCTGGTCTTGGCCCCGATTCCGTGCGCGATCTCTGGCACGGAAGTGCGTCCGGGTTCGACGCCCGGAGGGGGCCAATCTAGGACGACGCGTGCTACGAGAGAGATCGCATGCGCTCCGTCACCGTTCGAGGTCCGCTGGTCAGCGTGTCGAACGACCCGCACCGGGTGTTGACGCAGCTCCTGAGCTGTCTGCTCGAGCAGGCCTCACCACGGGATCTCGAGTCGAAGTTCGCTCCCGGCGGCGACGGTTTTTCGATCGCGAACGTGGTGGAGGCTCGGCCGACCTCGGAGCCCGGGCCCCCCTACCGCGCGCCTCCAGAAGGCGTTGCGGCGGAGTCGTGGACGGTCACCATGCAACGCGCGAAGGCCACGCCGCGCGTCGTTGTCCTCGACGGCGAGGAGCTCCGTCAGCTCGTCCACGCGGCGCTCGTCCCCGCGGGGACGGCCGCAGGAAAACGGAACCGCCGGGACGCGAGCATCACCTTCGGCATCGGCGGCGTCACGTTCGTCGTTTGCACGCTGCTCATGCACCAGGTCGCGGACT
Source organism: Polyangiaceae bacterium (assembly GCA_043717125.1). GTDB lineage: Bacteria > Myxococcota_A > Polyangia > Polyangiales > Polyangiaceae > Labilithrix. The sequence goes on from JAYSXP010000401.1 coordinate 7,135, forward strand.
GGTTCGTGGCCGTGCCGCTGGGTCTGCTGATGGGGCTCGTCGCCAGCTTCCGGGTGGCACGGCTGTTCTTGCGCGGCGTCTAGCTCGATGGCCGCCTCCACCGGAACGGCACGGGCAAGTCACGGGCGTGCTCAAAAACCAGATCGATTGGATCCCGCTCTCCATCAGTGCCGTTCGACCGACGCAAGGTCGAACGCTCGCCGTCATGCTGTCTCGGGGGGTGCGAGAAGTGGTTCCGACGGGTGGATTCGAACCACCGTAAGAGGAATCAAAAGACGCCGATCCGGTGCTGCCGTTCCGGGGTGTTCCGTCCTGTGCGCTGAGACGACGTTTGACAGCGAACAGGACGGCACAGGAGCGAACAGCAGACATCGCGCGCTCGTCGGCGGGACAGATCGGGACAGGCTCGCGCTGCGACCAGTTGCGGCGGCCGCGCTCGGCATATTCGAGCCACTGCCGGGTGGCGCAGCGAGTGCTCGTGATACCTTGTTCGCCGTGCTGGCGAGCCTGACAGCGGCACAGATCGCGAGGGGCGATCGACTCGGATACTGCGCCGGCCGCACGTGGTGCTACGTCGTGCTTTCTCACGACGTTCATGCGTACGCACTGTGGGGCGTGCCGGAAGTGCAGGAGGTCGATGCACTGCTCGACCTCTGGGACGCGTCGTACGCGTCGATGCCTTCGCACGCCGTGCTTGCCGACATGCGAGGCCTGGAGTCCGTTGCCCCTCGGGCGTTCGCGACGTTTCTCGCCTACTTTCGTTCACGCAGGGTGGCGCTGCACGCGATAGTCACGAATGCCTGCGTCCTGCTGAACGAATCGCTGACCGGAAGCATTGCGGCAGGGTTCTTCGGGATCGTTCCTTCGCCGTTCCCGGTCTCGAGCACGACCAGCCTCGAGGATGCCGCACGCCGCTTGGGTCTCGGCGAAAACGCGCTCGCCGCCTACGAGCAACTTCGGCAGACGCTTCAGCACGCGGATAGCTTTATCGCTCGCCTGCGTCGACTGCTGGACGATGACCTCGCGACCCCGGATGCCAGCGCGGTCGCCAAGAGGCTCGGCATGTCGGAGCGCACGCTGCAGCGAAGACTCGGGGCGATCGAAACGTCGTTCACCGAGCAGGTCAGCTTCGCTCGCATCGCTCGCGCGAGGGTCTTGATCGAGAGCACCGGCGATTCATTGACCCAGATCGCGCTGGCCGTCGGATTCACCAGCCTCGAGCAGTTTTCGCGGACGTTCCGCGCTCAAGTCGGCCATACGCCAACGGAATACCGAGGTCGGTCACCGGCTCGCACGCGCTGACGGTTCGTTTGGCGCCAGTGCGCCGGCGGTTGGCGCCGACCCTCAAGCGGCGAGGCCTCGGCTGAGTAGGGTGGGGCCATGGACGCAGCCCAACCCGGAATCTTCTCAGCGGCTCTTGCCCTCACGTTCGCGACGGCCGCGTGCGGCCCCCATACGGTGAGCGAAGCGCGTCAGACCGCAGCGTACGTCGCGGAGTCCGAAGCGTGCCCCGACGTGGGTGAGATCGAACGGCGTGAACAGTCCAAGATGCCGTCCTACGACCACATCACTTCCGTGCTGGACGACGTGCGACTGCCCGTTGCCGCCAAGTCGCGCGTCTGTTGGTATCGAGTGACCTACTTCGACCCAACTTCGGCCAACACCGCGGAGCAGGTCCTCGCGAAACGCGAGCAGAGCCGCGCCATCAGGTGTCCGTCTCGAACCCAGTGGCACGACCTCGAAGCGACGCGGGCCGGCTACCTTTCGGATCACGCGGCGGCGGGCCGAATGACGTGCTTCGAGGTGCCGAAGCCCAATCCAGAGAGCCTGCTTCAGTGTTTGGAGCAGCCCGCTATCGAAACGTTGGATTGCGTCGAAGACGCGAGCATCGTTGCGGCGCGCCAGGCGTTCGAGCTTCCGTGCAAGGGAGTCGGCGAAGTGCTCGGATACGGGACTCGCATCGTCGAGCTCGCGGCGGAGGACGTGTTGCCCGACATGGCCGCTTGTTTCTATCGCGTCGAATACGACGAGGAAGTCTCCGGCGAGCTCGGGAGCGTCGGCGGCGGGCTGCGGTGTCGGCGCGCGTTTCGATCCGCGGAATTCTGACGAACTCCTTGGAACTTGATCCTCCCGCATCGTCGTCGCCATCAAGGGCGGTGACGACGTAGAGTGCGCGGGTTGGAGTAGGTGAAGGCTCGGGTCTGAACACCCGAGCCTTCGTGGCGAGCGCATCAGACAACGCGCCCGCCGTGGATCACGGTGCCGTCGAACGCCCCCGGCGTCCAGCCTTCCTGAGAGGGCGGCTCGCGAGTGGACGGACGATTCGGGCGGTGTGTGGGGTGTTCTGTGCTCAAGGTCTTCTGCGCCGGGTGCGCCTCGCGGACGGCGAAGTGCGCTTGCTGCGCGGGGTCACGGCGGCGGGTGAAGCACCGCGCGGCCAACCGCGCCTACGGCCGATCTCCGCTCGGGCGAGCCTCGGGTCGTCGACGACAAGCCAGCCTTCGCGCGCGCCGGCAGGCGAATGTAACGGATGCGATCTCGACGGAAGAATCGACCTCGTCGACGACGTCGGTGCCGCCGCCCTCCGTCATGGAGGCGGCGCGTCCCGAGGACCTGTCGCCCCATGAACCATCCATTTCGAGCATCAAAACGCGCATCAACGTACTTCGTTGTGCGCGCTGTCGGCGCCTCCTCTCGGGTCGCGTACGACCGAGCGAGCGCGGCCCCGAGCGCCGTCGCCGGCGTCCGCGAGCTCCGAGGCTCGCCCGATCACCGTGAGGTCGGGTTGTGATCGGACGCTACCGCGAGGTCACCGACGAGGAGAGCGCGAAGATCCTCCGTCTCCACCACGCCGAGGGGTGGCCGGTGGGGACCATCGCCGCCGAGCTCGGGCGGCACCACGACACCATCGAGCGCGTGCTCGCGCAGAGCGGGTTGCCGGTGACCAAGCAGTCGCCGCGGCCACGCCTCGTGGATGCGTACTTGCCGTTTATCGCGGCGACGCTCGCGAAGCACCCGAGGCTCCGCGCGAGCCGCCTCTGGGCGATGGTAAGGCAGCGCGGGTACGCCGGGTCGAGGAGTGGATTTCGCGCGGTCATCAGTCGACTCCGTCCGCGCCGACCGACGGAGGCCTTCCTCCGCCGCTCGGTGCTCGCCGGTCAGGAAGCGCAGGTCGACTGGGCGCACTTCGGAAAGCTCACCGTCGGCCGTGCGCAGCGCGATCTGTGGGCCTTCGTGATGGTGCTGTCGTACAGCCGATTTCGCTTCTTGAGATTCTCACTCCGGGCCGCAATGCCAAGTTTCTTACGCGGTCACGTCGAGTCATTTCGTTTCTTCGGCGCCGTTCCGCGCGTCGTCCTCTATGACAATCTCAAGAGCGCGGTCCTCGAACGCGAAGGTGACGCGGTGCGCTTCCACCCGACGCTTCTGGCCATCTCGGGGCACTACCGCTTCGAGCCTCGGGCGTGCGCGCCGTATCGTCCGAACGAGAAGGGACGTGTGGAGCGCGCGATCCAGGACGTCCGCGACAACTTCTTCGCCGCGCGCGACTTCGCGTCCGTCGCCGATCTCAACGTGCAAGCGATGGCGTGGTGCCACGAGATTGCCCTCGAACGAAAGGTCCCCGACCAGAAGCACAAGCGGGTGGCGGAAGCCTTCGCGGAGGACCAGGCGCTCATGATTCCCCTCGCCGAGGACGAATTCCCCGTCGACGAATGCCTCGAAGTACGAGTCGGCAAGACTCCGTATCTCCGCTTTGACAAGAACGACTACAGCGTGCCGCACACCCACGTGCAGCGAAATCTCTCGGTCATCGCGAGCGACGAACGCGTGCGCGTCGTCGACCCCGAGGCGCCCGAGGTGGTCCTCGCCGACCATCCGCGCACCTTCGACCGCGACCAGCGCGTCGAGCACGAAGGTCACGTGCGGGCGCTCGTCGAGCAGAAGCGCCGCGCCCACCAGAGCCGCGGCTTCGACCGCCTCTTCTCTGTCGTCCCGTCCGCCCGAATCATGATGGAGAGGCTCGCCGAGCGCGGCGAGAACCTCGGCGGCGCGACCTCCGGCCTCTTGCAGATCCTCGACCGGATCGGCGCCGATCTCCTCGAGCGCGCGGTCGCCGAGGTGGTCGCGCGCGATCGGCTGAGTCTGCGCGACGTGCATCACGAGGTCGACCGGCTCCGCTACGAAGCTGGGCTCCCACCGCCGATGTCCGTGCCCGTGACGTCGGATGCACGCGCCCTGGCGCCCGTCCGCACGCACGCGCTCTCGACCTACGATCGCCTGCAAAACACGAAGGGAGACGACGATGACAACCTCGGCTGACCCGCTCGTCGAGGCCCTGAATCATCTGCGTCTCTACGGCTGCCTCGCTCGCATCGACGAGATCCGCGGCGAGCCGTGGCTCGAACGCGTGATGACAATCGAGCGCGAAGAGAGGACGCGTCGGAGTCTCGTACACCGTACCCACATCGCCGGCGTCGGAGCCTTCAAGCCGCTCTGCGACTTCGACTGGGCGTGGCCCAAGGGGATCGACCGAGCGCAGGTCGAGGACCTCTTCTCGCTACGCTTCATCGCCGAGGGCGAGAACGTCATCCTGGTCGGCCCCAACGGCGTCGGCAAGACGATGATCCTCCGCAACCTCGCGCACCGCGCGCTGCACGACGGGCGGGCCGTCGTCGTGCGCACCGCGAGCGACCTGCTCGCCGATCTCGCGAAGCAGGAGTCGTCGGTGGCGCGTGCGCGGCGGCTGGAGGCGTACGTCCGGCCGCAGCTCCTCT
>JAYSXP010000402.1:0-4126 GCA_043717125.1 Polyangiaceae bacterium
CGGAAGTCCGGCACCGTGCAGACGTCCCAGAGGAGCCGCACGGCATCCTCGCCCCGTGCGGCGCGCGCAACGCCCTGGCGCGTGATGAGCTGATCGAGCGCCGAGGAGTCGTCGGCATGCGCGATCTTCGCGAGAACGGCGCGCGTCGACGGCGCGTGAAGCGACTCGCGCAGCTCCTTCACCGACGCGAACGAGAGGTCGTCGCTCCGCCAGCGGACCCGACGCACCGGCGCGAACCGGTGCGTCTCGATCGACAGGGCGGTGGCCGCGGGCAGGTCGAGCGGCGTGATCGCCCCGAAGGTTCCGTCCTGGATCCATCGCCCGGCACGGCCTGCGATCTGCGCGAGCTCGGCCTCGTCGACGTCGCGAACGTCGTGCCCGTCGAACTTGCGGAGAGCTCCGAACGCGACGTGGTCGACGTCGAGGTTCAAGCCCATGCCGATGGCGTCGGTCGCCACGAGCCAGTCGACCTCGCCGGCCTGGAACATCGCGACCTGCGCGTTCCGCGTTCGCGGGGACAGGGCGCCGAGCACCACCGCCGCCCCGCCCTTGCGCGCGCGGATCCGCTCGGCGATCTCGTAGACGTGCGGGACCGAGAACGCGACCACCGCACTACGCTTGGGCACACGGGCGAGCGGCACGGTGCCGGCGTACGTCAGTCGGGAGAGCCGCGGATGCTCGATCTGCTGTGCGGTGGGCACGAGCTCGCGGAGCACCGGACGCATCGTGCTCGCGCCGAGCAGCCAGGTCTCCTTCGTGCCGCGTGCCGAGAGGATGCGCGACGTGAACACGTGCCCGCGCTGATCGTGAGCGGCGAGCTGTACCTCGTCGACAGCGACGAACTCGACCTGACGCTCGACGGGCATCGCCTCGACGGTTGCGACCCAGTACGAGGGGCGCGCGGGGATGCGTTGCTCCTCGCCCGTCACCAGCGCGACCCGGCTCTCGCCGACACGCGCCGTGATGCGGTCGTAGACCTCGCGCGCGAGCAGCCGCAGCGGCAGGCCAATCATCCCCGTCGAGTGCTCGAGCATGCGCTCGATGGCGCGATGCGTCTTGCCCGTGTTCGTCGGGCCGAGCAGCGCCGTGATCGCGCTCCGCGACCTTCGGGAGCTCGTGTCGTGTGGGTCAGACGACCCGGTCATGGAGAGAGCCTTAGCGCACCGCCGCCGCGCGGACTACCATTCGCGGCGCCCGATGTTACCCGCGGTCGTCACCGACAAGCTGGAGGCGCTCCCCGCCTCGCCCGGCGTCTACCTCTTCAAGGACAAGAAGGGGGTGGTCGTCTACGTCGGCAAGGCGAAGAGCCTGCGCTCGCGCGTTCGCTCGTATTTCCACGATGGCACGAGCGACAACCGCTACTTCATCCCGATCCTCCAGAAGACGCTGGGCGACCTCGACACCATCGTCACGGGCTCCGAGAAGGAAGCGGCGATCCTCGAGAACAACCTCATCAAGGAGTATCGGCCCCGCTACAACATCAAGCTCAGGGACGACAAGGACTACATCTGTCTCCGCCTTGACGTGAAGGAGGACTGGCCTCGCCTCTGGGTGGTGCGCCGTCCGACCGCGGATCCGGCGGGGCGCCTTCGCTACTTCGGTCCTTATCACTCGGCGACCGCCGCACGACGCACGCTCCACCTCGTCAACAAGCACTTCCAGCTCCGGACGTGCACCAACATGGAGATGCGTAGCCGCAAGCGGCCGTGCCTCCAGCACCAGATCAAGCGCTGCCCCGCGCCGTGTGTGCTCGAGGTCGAGAAGCCCTGGTACGATGAGCAGGTCCGCGCCGTTGCGATGTTCCTCGACGGCCGGCACGACGAACTGTCAAGCGAGCTCGGGTCGCGCATGAAGGACGCCGCACGTCACATGCACTTCGAGCTCGCGGCGGCGTATCGCGATCAGCTCTCGGCGATCGACAAGGTGCGTGAGGAGCAGCGTGTCGTCTCGATCGACGCGATCGACCGCGATGTCCTCGGGCTCCATCGCGAAGGGGACCTCGTCGAGCTCGCGCTGCTCCACGTCCGGCGCGGCAAGCTCGCTGACGTGGCGACCTTCTCGGTGAAGGGCGCCGAGGTGCCCGACGAGGAGGTGGTCGCCGCGTTCCTCGCGCAGCACTACGGCCCGTCACTCCCCAGGGATGAAGGCGCGCCGCCGAGCGCGACCGACGAGGCCGATGTGATGATGCCGATCCCGGACGAGGTCATCGTTCCGCTCCTCCCCGAGGCGGCCGCGGGCATCGCGGAGTGGCTCGCCGAGCGCGCGCAGCACAAGGTGAGCGTCCTCTTCCCGCAGCGTGGCCATCGCGTCGACCTGCTCGCGCTCGCGAACGAGAACGCGACGCATTCGTTCAGCGAGAAGCGCCGCGCGAGTGACGACGTGAGCGAGCGGCTCGCGCAGCTGAAGGAGCGCTTGCGGCTCCCCACGTTGCCGAGGCGCATCGAGTGTTGCGACATCTCGCATCTCGGAGGGCGCGATACGGTCGGCGCGATCGTCGCGCTGCTCGACGGCGAACCGGACAAGAAGCGTTACCGTACGTTCCACGTTCGCGGCGACGGCCTCGATTCGAAGACGACCGACGCCGCGCCGACGCCCGGTGGCGGCGCAGGGCAGGGGACGGCCGAAGAAGGAGAGGTCTTCCTCGCCGGCGACGACTACCGCGCCATGTACGAGGTGCTCGCTCGTCGCTTCCGTCGCGGCCTGAAGAAGGAAGAGGAGCGCGCGGCCGCTCGGTCCGCCGACGGTGTCGAGATCGACGACGATCGCGACCGTGCCGAGTGGGATCTCCCCGACCTCTTCGTGGTGGACGGCGGCAAGGGCCAGCTCGCCGTGGCCCTCGCGGCGGCGCGCGACCTCGGTCTCCACGAGCTGCCGATCGTCGCGCTCGCCAAGGAGAAGGAGAACGTCCTCGGCGAGACGCTGGTCGATCGCGTCTACCTGCCGGGACAGAAGAACCCGATCCCGCTAAAGAGCCACTCGGCGTCGATGTTCTTCCTCGCGCGCGCCCGCGACGAAGCGCATCGATTCTCGAACCGTGCCCGCGAACGTCTCGGGAAGAAGAAGCGCTTCAAGTCCGCGCTCGACACCGTGGCGGGTATCGGTGCACCCACGAAGAAGGCGCTCCTTCGCACGCTCGGCAGCTTGAAGGCGATCCAGGCCGCTTCGGACGAGGCGCTCCTCGCCGTCCCGGGCGTGACGGCGCGCCACGTGAAGGCGCTGCGGAAGGTCTACGCGGCGCCCGCGCCAGCGGTGGAGCCTTCGGCAACAGCACAGACGCACGAAGATTGACGGGTGTCCGGGCGTGAGGCCATTCGTCTTTCATGTCAGTCGAGGGGCTGGGCGTTGGGCGTCTGCGCCGTAGCCAATCGAGTTTGTTCACGAAACCGACCACCCACCTCGTCCACGCGCGGTTCACCCTCCAGTGCATCACCCTCCGGCGGCAAGCCTTCTCCGCCAACCCCGCTGGCGGGTGCCAACTAAGTTGGCAATCGCCCTCCACGAAACCCCGGCGAACGAGGCCAGCGGCTCCGGCACGGGTTCTGCTCCGGGAAGCGCGGCGCGGTGTGTGGCTCGTTGATGTTTGCCGAGATATCGTTGAAACTGCGCCTGCATGGCGCCGACCATAGAGCGCGGCCGAAGGAGCACGGGATGAAGTCGACGAATCGATCCTTGAAGTGGCTGCGCTACCTGTCCTCGGGAGCCATCCTGGCGGCGACCGTCGCGGGTGTGGGCTGTCTGACCCGCCCGGTCTCGAAGGCGGACCCGACGACGAAGGTCAACTTCACGTCGACCGTCTCGCAGCAGCAGGTCGACAAGGTCGACCTCCTCTTCATGATCGACAACTCGGCGTCGATGGGTGACAAGCAGGCGATCCTCGCGGACGCCGTGCCGAACCTCCTCGTCGGCCTCCTCAAGCCGAAGTGCGCCGACCCGGCCACCGGCATCGCCGCCGCGGGCGCTCCGACGGCCGACCCGCTCGGCAACAAGGGAAACAACTACGCCTGCCCCGCCGGGACGAAGCCCGAGTTCGCGCCCGTCACGGACATGCACATCGGCATCATCTCGTCGTCGCTCGGCGGCTTCGGTGGTGACGTCTGCGCCGATACGGGTCGCCAGAACGACCGCG
>JAYSXP010000403.1:0-32603 GCA_043717125.1 Polyangiaceae bacterium
AGTTCGAGCGAGCGCCGCTCACGCCGAGGGCCGGCTTGCTCGGAGGCGCCGAGCCGGGGTGGAAGCCGAAGCTCGGAGGCTCGCTGCCGAACGCGGCGCCCGGCGTCCTCCCCGGGTCGCTCGACTCGAGCATTCCGGTCTGCGTGTTCTCTTCGTTGTTCAGCCCGGGGAACGTGCGCGGCTTGTTGCCGAGGACAGCCGGAGGCGCGGGGATGCTGCGCTTGCGGACGCCCTCGGTGAGCGCTGCAGCCTGGATCGCGGCGCCGATCGCGACGACCTCGTCGGGATTCACGCGGTCGAGCGGGGGCGCGCCGAAGAACGCCTCGACGCGCTTGCGGATGAGCGGGATGCGCGTCGAGCCGCCGACGAGGATGACCTTGTCGAACGACGTCGGGCTCAGGCGAGCGAGCGAGAGCGCGTCCTGCGTGACCTTGAACGAGCGATCGATGAGCGGCGTGATCATGTGGTCGAGATCGCGGCGCGTCATCGTGAAGACGTAGTTGATCGCCGAACCTCCGCCGCCGTGTCCGAACTCCTTCAGCACCACCGTGTGCGTCTCGGCCGTCGAGAGCACCATCTTCAGCTCTTCGGCGGTGATCTTCAGCCGCTCGAGCATCGACGGGTCGGTGCGCGGGTCGTAGCGGTGAGCCTTGAGGTAGGTCTCCGCCATGCGCTCGGCGATGAGGTTGTCGATGTCGTCGCCGCCGAGGAACGAATCACCGGCGGTCGCGAGGACCTCGAAGACGTTACCGTTCAGGTCGAGCAGCGTGCAGTCGAACGTGCCACCGCCGAAGTCGTAGACGGCAACGCGCTCGTTGCCCGTCCGGCCGAGCCCGTACGCGAGTGCGGCCGCGGTCGGCTCGTTGAGAATGCGGAGGACCTCGAGGCCCGAGACGCGGCCGGCGACCTTCGTCGACGCGCGCTGCAGCTCGTTGAAGTGCGCGGGGACCGTGATGACGGCGCGCTCGGCCGCGCCGCCGAGGGCGGTCTCCGCGATCTGCCGGCAGCGCTTCAGGACGAAGGCGCTGATCTCGGGCAGCGTGTAGTCCTGTCCGCGCGCGCGGATGAGCGGCCCCTGGCCGGGCCCCTCTTTGAGCTCGAACGCGAAGCGCGACTTCGCGAGGGCGATCTCCGGGCTACCCCATGAGCGACCGATGAGGCGCTTGTGGCTGTAGACCGTATTTCGCGGGTCGATGACACGCCGCGCCTTTGCGGCGCCGCCCACGAGGACCTCGCCGTTCGGGTGGAAGCTGACAACGCTCGGGAGAAGGCGCACACCGTGCTCGTCGGCGAGCACGTGGACCTTCCCCGAACGGACGCAGGCGACGACCGTGTTGGTCGTGCCGAGATCGATCCCGACGACGCTCACCACCAAAGATCTATCACCATCCGTCACCCGCTGAGAAAGCATTCGTTTCCGACCTTTGGGCCCTCGGGTACGCTCCGGGGGAACCATGACGGACGGGGTCAAGGAACCGCTGACGATCGGGCCGGCTACCGTGGGTACGTGGCTCGCGCTTCCGCGCGGCGGCTGTTACGTCCGTACCTCCGCCGGGCCGATCCAGATCGGCATTCCCCCGGAGACCATCAAGGACGTCATGGAGCTCAAGCTCGACGTCCCGGTGGCCTACGTGCTGCCTAGAGACCTCTTCGACCGGCGGCGCGGCCTCTCGGTCGCCGAGTTCGAGTTCCCTGCATACTACAGCTTCTTCCTCTTGAAGCGCCGTTGCCGGCTGGTGGTCCTGAACCGCGACGTCGAGCGGCGCGTCCGCGCGATCTTTCAGGAGTCGCTCTTCGGGCCGGCCGGCGAACCGCTCGCGACCGAGTTCGCGGACGGTTTCCCCGAGACGCGCCGACCGCGGTTCCAGCGCGAGAGCGAGTACTTCCGCACGGTGCCCGGCCGCGGTCGCATCGAGGCGGACGACCTCGTCGAGTTCGTCCACGTCGAGGACGCGGAGGGGTCTCGGCGCGCCGAGATCGCTCCCGGGGTCTTCGTCGTGGACCAGGGGGACGCGCTCATCATCCGCGATCACGGCAAGGACATCGCGGTCGTCGGGGCGACGGTGAGCCTCCCGAGCCGGATGGCGACCACCGACCCGGACGCGAGCCCGGCGTCCTGGATGGCGCCCTCCTTCGGCGTGACCGTCCTTGGCGCGAGCCACGGCTTCGACGTCAGCGGCAAGACGACGGGCTTTCTCCTCTGGATGGGCGGTCGCGCCATCCTCGTCGACCCGCCAACCGACACCACCGACTACCTCCGCGCGCGCGGCATCGCACCGAAGACGATCGACGGCGTCATCCTCACGCACTGCCATGCGGACCACGACGCCGGCACCTTCCAGAAGCTCCTCGAAGAGGCGCAGATCAGCCTCTACACGACGCCGCACATCCTCGGGTCGTTCCTGCGGAAATACTCGGCGCTTTCCGGGCTCAGCGAGGACCTGCTCCGTCGGACGTTCTCGTTCCACCCCGTCCGTATCGGAGCGCCGGTGCACGTGCGCGGCGGTGAGCTCTGGTTCCGGTACACCCTCCACTCGATCCCGACGATCGGCTTCGACGCGTTCTACGGGAACAGGAGCATCTCGATCTCCGGTGACACGCTCTACGAACCGGGGCGCGTGAACGAGATGTTCGAGAAGGGCATCCTCGAGCGTGCGCGCTACGAGGACCTGATCGGGTTTCCGGCGCACCACAGCGCGATCCTCCACGAGGCGGGAATTCCGCCGCTGCACACGCCCACGAGCGCGCTTGCGGCGCTCCCGGACGACGTCAAGAAGCGCCTCTACCTCGTCCACATAGCCGCCAAGGACGTCCCGACCGACGCGGGGCTCCGCCCGGCTCGCGAGGGCCTCGAGCACACGATTCGCGTCGAACCGTCGAACGCGCCACGCTTCAGCGAGGCGATCGAGCTGCTCGAGATCTTCTCGATGGTCGATTTTCTCCGCGATCTGCCGCTCTCTCGCGCGCGCTCGCTTCTCCAGGTCGCGCGCCGCATGGTGCTTCCCGCGGGCGAGCACATCGTCACGCAGGGTACGAAGGGCGACAGCTTCTACATCATCGTCAACGGGACCGTGCAGGTCGTTCGCGACGGCGTTCCGATCAAGCGCTACCGCGCGGGTGACTACTTCGGCGAGATGGCGATCCTGCTCGAGCAACCGCGTCGGGCCGACGTCATCGCGAAGACCGACGTCGACCTCGTCGCGCTCGACCGGAACGATTTTCTCGCCGCGCTCCGCGGGAGCGAGATGCTCGCGCGGCTCGAGCGGCTCGTGCGCGTGCGCGACGAGGGTGACGGCGCATGGGAGCTGCTCGCCCAGAACTCCGTCCTCGGCAACCTCACGAGCGCCCAGAAGACGCAGCTGCAGACCTACCTCGTGCCGTACAAAGCGACCGATAACGAGGCCCTCTGGCGCGTGGGTGACGTTCCCAAGCGTGCCTACCTCGTCGCGGACGCGACGGTGACGTTGCGCTGCCCCGAGGGCGAGCTGAAGCCGTTCACGAGCGGCGCGTTCGTCGGCGAGGTCGATGCGCTCCGCCTGATGGTGCCTTCGCCGAGCTCCGCGCGCGTGACGGAGACAGGCGGGCTGTTCGCCATCGAGCAGCCTGACCTCGTGCGGTTCTTCGAGGACAACCCGGGGGTGTACCTCTCGTTCCTCGGAACGCGTTTCGTCGAGTAGACGGCGCTCAGCGCTCGGCGCGGAGCCAGGAGACCACCGTCGTCAGCCCTTCGTCGAGCCGGACGCGCGGCGTCCAGCCGAGCTCCTCTCTTGCGCGGGTGATGTCGGCGAACGTCGCGTCGACGTCGCCGAGCGGGACCTCGGCGTGGACGACCGCGGGGCTCACCTCCGCCGCCTTGCCCATCGCGGCGACGAGGCCCGTGAGTGTAATCGGCGCTCCCGAGCCGAGGTTGTACGCACGGAACCCCTCCGGTGCATGCTCGGTCGTGGCGAGGATGCCGCGTACGATGTCCTCGATGTGTGTGAAGTCGCGCTGCATCGAGCCGTCGCCGAACACGGTGATCGATTTACCGGCGAGCAGCGCGCGAAGGAACGCAGCGATCGCCATCTCCGGACGCTGACGCGGGCCGTACACCGTGAAGAAGCGGAGTGCGGCGCAGCGCATGCGAGGCGTCCGCCTCAGCATGGCTGAGGCGATGAGCTCGGCGCTGCGCTTCGAGGCCGCGTACGGCGACTCGGGCACGATCGCCGGAGCGTCCTCGAGGGCGGGCAGGGGAGTAGCGTTGCCGTACACCGACGAGCTCGACGCGAAGATGAACAGATCGTGCCCGGCGCGCTGCGCGGCGTCGAGCAGGTTCGCCGTCCCCTCGACGTTCACCGCCGCGTAGTGGGCCGGAGCGGCAAAGGAGGGGCGGACGCCCGCGAGGCCTGCGAGATGGATGACGGCGTCCGACTCCTCCGCCAGCCGCGTCGCGAGCTCCTTGTTCGTGACGCAGCCTTCGACGACCTCGACGCCCGTGAAGTCACGGCGGAGGGCGGCCTGGTTCGCTCGCTTCAGGGCCGTCGGGTAGGGCGCGTCGCTGAAGTCATCGAGGATGCGCACGAGGTCCCCGCGCTCGAGCAGCGCGCGGCAGAGGTGACTGCCGATGAAGCCGACGCCGCCGGTGACGAGCCAACGCTTCACGCGAACCTTCAGCGCTGGGACGGCCGGTCGGCCGGAGGGTGCGCGGCCACGCCGATCCCTTGGTAGCGAAGACCCGCGCGGAGGACCTCGGCAGGGCGCCAGATGTTGCGTGCGTCGATGAGGATGGGCGCGACGCCCGCGGCGGAGGGCAGGAGCCGACGCTTGATCTCGGCGAAGTTCGGCGCGCGGTAGCTGCGCCACTCCGTGAGAAGGACGAGCGCGTGCGAGCCGTCGAGCGCGTCGTAGTTGCGCTCCTTCACGGTCAGCCGGTCCCCGAAGTGCTTCGCGAAGTTCGGGCCTGCCTCGGGATCGTTGGCGACCACGATCGCGCCGCGCTCGAGCAGCGCGGTTGCGAGGCGAACGGCGGGGGACTCGCGGATGTCGTCCGTCTCCGGCTTGAACGCGCAGCCCCAGAGGGTGATCTGTTTGCCCTTCACGCCGTCGATCGCCTTTTCGACGAGATGCGCGAGGAACGTGGCCTGCTCCTCGTTCGCCGCGTGGGCCGCTTCGGCGACGCGCATCTGCACGCCGTGCGTCCGGCCGAGCGCGGCGAGCGCCTGCACGTCCTTCGGGAAGCAGGAGCCGCCGTAGCCGGGGCCGGCGTAGAGAAACTTCTTGCCGATCCGCGAGTCCGTTCCGACACCGAGACGAACCGAGTGGATGTCCGCGCCCGTCGTGTGGCAAAGGCGCGAGAGCTCGTTCATGAACGAGATGCGGACGGCGAGCATCGTGTTCGATGCGTACTTAATGAGCTCGCTCGAGCGCGGGTCGGTGATGACCAGGCGCTCGCCGGAGAGCTGGAGAGGCGCGTAGAGCTCACGCAGGAGCTGGCGAGCCTCCTCGCTCCGCGCGCCGACGACGACGCGATCGGGCTTGAAGAAGTCGGAGACGGCGTCGCCCTCCTTGAGGAACTCCGGGTTCGAGACGACCTCGAGCGGCACCTTGGCGTGACCGATGCGTGCCTGCACCGCGTCGCACGTGCCGACGGGAACAGTGCTCTTCACGACGACGAGCGCCTGGTGCTTCGCGACACGGGCGATCGTGTCGGCGACGGCCATGACGGCGCTGAGATCCGCGGCGCCGTCGGGGCCCGGCGGCGTGCCCACCGCAATGAAGTAGGCGTCCGCGTGATCGAACGACGCAGGGATCTCGCTCGCGAACGAGAGGCGGCCGCCGCGCTGGTTGCGGTGGATGAGATCGGCGAGGCCGGGCTCGTAGATTGGGATGCGCCCGTCGTTGAGCTTCGCGATCTTCTCGGGGTCGATGTCGTAGACGAGCACGTCGTGCCCGAGGTCGCTCAGCCCGGTTCCCGTGACGAGGCCGACGTAACCCGCACCGAAGACGACGAGGCGCATCTAGCCGGTTCTTCTAATGCGCCGGCGTGATCAGGGCAAGCCCGGTACGTTGAGCCTGATCGAGTAGAGCCCGGTCGCCGCGTTGCCGGCACCGGCGTTCGACGTGATGAAGAGAGTCTTTCGATCCGCGCCGCCAAACGTGCAGTTCGAGGGCGTGCCCGAAGGGAGTGTGACTGAGCCGAGTCGCGCGCCCGTCTTGTCGAAGACCAGGATGCCCGCCGTTGCCGCCACGTAGATGTTGTCGCGATCGTCGACGGCCATTCCGTCGGCCCCGGCCGCGGCGACGAGCTTCTTGAAGCTGCCGTTGAGCGTGCCGTCACCGTTGAGCGGTGCGGCGAGTACGCGCCCGTCGCCGTTGTCCACGACGTAAAGCGTGTTGCCGTCCTTCGAGAGCGCGATGCCGTTCGGCTTAATGAAGTCGAAGGCCAGTCGCTGCGCGCCGTCTGCAGCCGCGCCGGGCGGGAGGCGGTAGACCGCGAGCTTGTCCTGCCCGCCGTCGGGGTCATTCGAGTAGCGCGGGTCGGTGAAGTAGACGTTGCCGTCCGCGCGGACGATGACGTCGTTCGGCTCGTTGTAGCCGGTGCCGTTGAACGTGGTGGCGATGTCCGTCCGCGTGCCGGGGACGTTGAGGTCAGGCGTGCGCGTCACCCGCCGGCGATTCTGCGCGCTCTCGCATGTCACGAGGCCGCCCTGCGGATCGACGGCATTGCCGTTCGGCTTGCCGGCCGGCGAGCGATAGACGCCGATGCCTCCGTCGGCGGCGAGCTCGTAGAGGAGGCTCGGGTTGGCGTTCACGTCCGAGAAGATGAGACGGGTGCCCATCCAGGCAGGTCCCTCGGCGAACTGGAGGCCGCCTTTGATGAGCGTCGCAGTGAGCGGTGAGATCCCGACGAGAGGATCGGTGATCACCGCCTCGCCGTCCGGACCGATCTCGCCATCCTTGCCGTTCGTGCCGTCCTCCCCCGCACCGCTGTCGTTGCAGCCTTCGCCGATGCAACCGTTGACGCGCGGTCCGGCGTCGGGGCCGGTCTCGCTACAGGCGACCGCAATGGCGGCGGCAGCGCCTGCGCTGAGGAGGACAAGGATCGGCCACGTGCGACGTTTCATCTAAGCCTCCGCAAATCGACGTCACAGACTAGCAGCTACGAGGCGACGAGCTTGCCGTCGTCGATGATCAGCGTGCCGTCGACCCGAACGGAGCCGCCGAGCTGGCAAGCCGCGAACGACGTACGAGCCGTCCAGGATGCGCCCGTCAGCTTTGCCATCGGGTCGCCGATGACGAGGTGGAGCCCGACGCGATTCTGATCGACGGTCACGTCGCCGGTGGGCTCACCGACCTCCGTGTTCACGCCGATGACGACGAGACCGACGTGGTCCGAGTTGGGCGCGATGTGGAGCATGTTCTCGATCTCGCTCACGAGATTCGGGGACTTGGGGGCGATCACGTTCATCACCCGGTTCTCGACGATCTCGAAGATGATGGGCTCGCTGAGCAGCCCCTCGCGGGCGCCGAAGTACTCGCCGACACTCGCGCCCGCCACGAAGGTGCCGGAGATCGCCTCCGGACACGTGAAGAGCGAGCCCGCAGGAAACGTGACCGACTCGCCCGCGTCGAGCCGCCCAAGCCGGGCGACCCAGCGTCGCGGCGGGCCGGTCCTGATCGACAGCTTGGTGCCGTCCGGGCTGTCGCACGTGATCTCGCGCGCGGCCTCGAGCCGTCGCTCGACGGCCTGGCCTTGGGAGGCGAGCGTGGCGAAGTCCTCGCGGAGCGCGGACGCGAACGCGACCGGGCTGATGCCGGCCATGTGCGCGTGCCGACCCTTGCAGGCGGCAGCCACGTGCAGGAGCTGGTCACGCATCGACGCCTCCGCATGCGGCGCCGAGGCGACGAAGGCGCTCGCTTGCGCAGAGAGCATCGCCCGGCGTACGCCGTCCGGCAGCACCTTGTGCGGCCGCTCTCCTGAGTGGTTGGTCGAGTGGCTTCGCAGCTGGTCCAGCCGGAGGGCCGAGACCTCGGCGCCCGCCTCGCGGCCCGCCGCTTCGAGGGCGGCAAGCATCGGCTGGGACTCGGCGTCGCCGACGACGACGAATCGTTCCCCCGCCACGAGACGGAGGCCCGTGCGGACGAGCATGTCCGCGGAGCGTCGGAGGTCTTCTTCGGCGATCTGTCGCATCACGGACCCCGCAGCGTACACCATCACCACTGGATCCAACCGGCGCTCGTGGCGGCGACCAGCACGGCGGCCACGAGCGCGACCTCAACCGCAAAACGCGCGGTTTTTTTGAGGATCCGGTAGCCGACGACCACAAGTACGGCACCGACGACCAGCGCCGGCAGCCCCGTATGGACCGACAGCCAGCGGACGGCGAACCGACCGGCGGACGCGACGGTGCTCCAGGGCATGGTCCAGAGGCGGATCACGGCGGAAGCGTCGCCTGGCGGTTGCCTCAGGCCAACTTCGCGTACACTGCTCCGCCATGAAACTCGAAGACCTCAAGATCATCATCACGGGCGGCGCTCAGGGCATGGGACGCCATTTCGCGTTGCGCCTCGCCGAGGCGGGCGCTCAGGTCGCGGTCGGCGACGTCAACGAGGTCGGGCTTGCCGAGACGCTCGAGGCCAGCAAGTCAGCGATCAAGGGGAAGGTCCACGCCCGCCGACTGAACGTCGCCGACGAGGCCGATGTCGCGTCCTTCGTCGCCTGGGCGCACGGCGCGATGGGCGGCCTCAACGGCCTCGTGAACAACGCCGGCATCCTCCGCGACGGGCTTCTCGTGAAGAAGGACCGCGAGACCGGCGCCGTGAAGGTGCTCTCCAAGGAGCAGTGGGACGCCGTCATCGGCGTGAACCTGACGGGCGCGACGCTCATCACGCGCGACGTGGTCGCGAAGATGGTCGAGACCAACCAGCGGCCGGGCGTCATCGTGAACATCTCGAGCATTGCCCGTCACGGCAACCGCGGACAGTCGAACTACACGGCAGCGAAGGCGGCCCTCGCGGCCAACACCGTCACTTGGTCCAAGGAATTCGCGTCGTTCGGGGTGCGCGTCGGTGCGGTCGCCCCCGGAATGATCGAGACTCCGATGACCCAAGGCATGAACCCGAAGGCGCGGGACGGTCTCGTGGCGGCGATTCCCGTCGGCAGGATCGGCCTCCCCGAGGACATCTGGCTCGGCGTGAAGTTCGTCCTCGAATGCGACTACTTCAACGGGCGCTGCATCGACGTCGACGGCGGCCTCTCGATGTGACGCGGTGCGTTGTCGTCCGGGCGTGACCGCGCCCTGGAAATCCGTCGTGTCAACGAGCGCCAGCGTGGCTCGATTTCGCCTCCTGGTACGCAAAAACGCCTTGCGAGACCGGGACTTATCCGTCAAAAGTGCCAGAGCCCTCGCGTGTGACGGCTTTGTGAACTTTTGATGGCGATCGCCGAACTCACCGAAGAAGCATATGTCGCCGAAGAAGCGGCGACCGAGGGGGCCGGTAGGGTTCGCGTCGCTGTCCATGACGCGTCGCGCATCGAGTGGTCGCTCTCCGTCCCGCTGCCGGACGACAAGCCGCTCGCGTACTCGCTGCGTGTCGAGCTGCAGATCCCTCACAACACGTTCGTGC
Organism: Polyangiaceae bacterium; assembly: GCA_043717125.1. GTDB lineage: Bacteria > Myxococcota_A > Polyangia > Polyangiales > Polyangiaceae > Labilithrix. The sequence goes on from JAYSXP010000403.1 coordinate 9,607, forward strand.
GGCATGCGCCGTGGGACCAGATGCAGGCGTTCACGCGGCTCGATGGTCCTGCCATCGCGACGACGCGTGAAGGTGACGCCGTCTCGATCGACCAGCTCCGGCGCGGCGCGCTCGCGATGGCGAGCCAGCTCGCGCGCGCGAGCGACGGCTTCGCGAGGCACTGTCGTCTCGCAGGCTCGCTCTTCGCGACGGCTGCGCACAGCGAGCTCGAGGAAGCGCTCACGATTTGGATCGAGGCTGCCGTTCGGATCTCGCTCGAGGCGCGCGAACGCCTCACGAATGCCCTGCCAGACCACGTAGAGCCCGCCGAGCTCACCCGCGAGCGCAAGCTCGTCGACGAGTACATCAGCGTGCGCCTCCTCGAGGCGCTCGCGGGCGCCGGCCGCGGGCTCACGGGACTCACGCAGTCGCGCTCGGCCAATACCCTGCGCATCAAGTCGGCGATCACCGCCGTGGAAGGGCGCCTCGCCGAGGTCCTCTTGGAAGAGCTCGCCTATCGCGAGAAGCGCGGGTTCGGCAACGCCGACCCGTCCTCGCCGCAGGCGCTCGAGCGCTATCTCGAACGCTCGAGCCGCTTGAAGAAGCACTTTCAGGAGGTGCTCTTTCTCGACCCCGAGACCTTTCACGTGGCAGAGCGCGCCTATCACTGGATCGCGGGCTTCGTCGCCGTCGTCGCCTCGACGTGGGCGTTCGCCTGGCAGATCGCGCTCCTGAACCAGGCAAACCAGTCGAGCTCCGCCTCGACGTTCAGCACGGGCCTCTTCACCCTCGCGCTGGTCGCCGGTGTCGTCTACGCCACCAAGGATCGCATCAAAGAGATCGGTCGCAACTGGATGACGACGCGCGTGCATCGCGTCTGGGGTGCGCAACGCATCACGCGTTACCGCGCGCCCGCCCGCCGCTTGCCCGGTCGCGACGTCGTCGTGACGGCGCGGGAGTCGTTCGATCAGGGCGTCGCAAACCTGCCCGACCCGCTCAACGCCGAGAGCGGCGCGACCGTTCCTGTCGCGGTCCTCTCGTACGAGCACAAGGGAAGCGTCTTGCCGCACAAGCAGCTCGTCGCCTCCGGCGTGCGCCGCGTGAAGCACGTCTTCCGCTACGACCTCTCGCCGATGTTCGGCCGTCTCGACGACGCCATGAAGCCCGTGCCCGTGCTGGACGAGGTAACCCGCAAGGTTCGATTCATCGACGCACCTCGCTGCTACCGCATTCCGATCCGTGTGCGGGTCGAGTGCGGCGGTCACACGCACGAGGAGCAGTCGACGCTCGTACTCCACAAGCGCGGCCTCGAGCGCCTCGACCGCGATGAGGACAAACCCTCGAACCCGTCGCTCGCCGAAATCGGCATCGAACCGAACTGAGCGGGGCTGCGCCGATTCGAGTCGAGGCGAGGCGAGGACGAGTCGCCCCGGCCGGTCGCAAGCGACGAGCCCTACCTACTAATGCGGCGGCTCGATGGGCGCGTCGTCCTTCTGGATGCACGACGAGAGATCGAACAGCATGAACTCGAGCGCCTTCTGCTGCGCGGAGAGCTCGGTCGTCTTGCAGCCGTCGGGGAAGTCGAGCTGGGGGTCGTCGCTCACCGCGCCCTGCTGGCCCGCAGCGACGTGGATGTCGCTGACGACGACGCGCCCGCACACCGCGTCCGCGGCGGCGCCGATCGGCGTGTTGAACGTCATGTACTGAGTCGGCTTGTCGTTCGGCGCAGCGACGCTCACGCTCGGCGCCGTGATCCAGCTCAGCGACTTGTCAGTCACGGAGTCTATGTTGTGGCGCGCGTCGTAGATCGGCAGCTTGCCGCTCGCGAGCGCACCCTGCTTCGTGAGCCACTCGTTCATCGCGATGGCCTTCGGGAAAGCGGTGGAGATGTCGCCGTTGACCGCGGTGGTCGTCGGGTTCGAGGGGAAGGCGGGCGGCTTGCGATCGTTGAAGCCGCTGACGGCGTCGATCGGCGCCCAGTTGGCGACCCCCGCCACGGTCGCGTCCGTGGATTTCGAGAACCACGCATAGTGGAAGTGGGAGGCGAACACGCGCCCGCCGGTCTTCGCGTAGTTGTAGAGCGCATCCTTCGCCGCTTGCGGCTTCGTCCCGATGTTCTCGTCGCCCTCGCAAGAGAGGAGGACGACGTCGTACTTGTCGAGGCTCGCGGTGTCGCTCCAGAGCGGCTGAGCTGGAGGGAAGGCGGCGCCGCCGCTGACCGTAGCGGAGAACTTCCCGGACGCCTGCTTGTCTGCCGCGAAGCCGCCGCCCTTGTAGAGGTGGATGCGCGCCTCGCTGCCCGCGACACCGAACTCGGCGTCATCGATGCCGATCTTGCGGAGCAGGCACTGCAGCGGGTCCGCGCCGCCCGTCGTCAGCGCCATGCGCGGAATGTGACCCTCACTGCGGTTCTTCGGCAGGCGCGTGCTCGCTGCGGTGAGCGGGGTGGAAACGCACTTGCCGACGTTCGGGATCTCGATCTGGCGACGCCACTTGCCGATCTGGATGACGAGTGGGACCTTGTCGCCGATCGGGACGTTGTCGAGCTTGAAGTTGCCGCTCGTGTCGGTGAGCGTGATCGCGATCGGCTTGCCGGTGACCTGGGCGTCACACCGGTCGCACGCGCCGGAGCCCTCGGTGATGGCGGCGAGCGGGCCGTTCGGGATGTAGACCGTCGCGTTGTAGATCGGCACCTTGCCGGCGGGGTCGAGGACCGTTCCGGTCACGCTCGTGGCCGCGCCTACGTCGCACGGGAGCTGCTGGCACTCGAGCCCCACGCATCCGGGCTTGGGGCCGCCTTCTTGAGGGCACGTGAAGCCGGCGCAGCCATCGATGTCGCTGACCCCGCCATCGGCGGCCGTGTTCTCGTTGTCGCTTCCGCAGCCGGGAGCGGTGAAGAGCGCAACACCAACCGCAGCGAGCGAGCATGCACCAAGGAGGAAGCGTCGCATTCGTCGGGACCTTTCGTCGATGAGAAGAGAAGAACGAGCGAGTCAGCGAGACAAGCGCACGGCAAAGATGGGTCCGGGCCGAATCCATGCGCAGCGGGAGCTGCGCCGGTCTCGACCCGGACGTCACGAGCTCAGATCACGGGAAGCGACAGCTCATCGCGCCGGCGGAGCCGAGGCACTGAACGCCGCTCGCGGTGTTGCAGCACTCCGCGTTCATCGTGCAGGACTGACCGTAGAAGGCGCAGACGGCCGCGTCCGCGCCGCCGCTGCCGCTGTCGACTCCGCCGTCCGGCGGCGGTGCGACGCCACCATCCGGCAACGTGCTGCCGCCGCAGATGCCCTTGGTGGATCCTGGCGCGATGGCGCAGGGCAAGCCCGGGCAACAGTCCGCGTTCGAGGTGCAAACCCCGCCGCTCTTGATGCATTGCCCGGGCGTTCCGCAGACGAAGCCGGTGCCCGCCGAGTTGGGAATGCAGGGGTTTCCGCAGCAGTCGGCGCTCGACGCGCAGACGGTGCCCGCCGTCGGGGGGCCGCTCGCGGTGCAGTCGTAGTCCGCGGTGACGCCGCAGCGGGGAATGCCGAGCGCGTCCTGCTTGCAGACGAAGGGATGCGTCTGGACCGTTCCGGCGCAGCACCTGTCGGTCGCGTTACAGGAGACCGTTGCCAGCCGGCAGATCGCGCCCGCGGGGCTGCATTTGTTGCCGTTGTCGCAGCGTCCGTAGGTGGAGCCGGCGGCCTTCGAGCAGGTCACCTTGGTCTGGGTGCCGTCGGGCAAGGTTGCAGACCCGCAGCAGTCCGAGTCCCCCTGACAGATGCTTCCGGTCACACGGCAGCCGGATTCGGGCTGGCAGACATCCACGCCCGTCGGTCCGAACGGCGCGCAGGAGCGGCCGCAGCATGCACCGCCGCACACCGCCGGCGGCACGGCCTCCACGCACACGGTTCCGGCGGGGGAGCAGCTCCCGACGCCGGACGCCGAGACCGTCCCGCAGACGCCGAGCGCTGCGCCGGACGCCTTCGTACAGAGACCGCCGCAGCACTCGGCGGCCGACGAACAGACGTCGCCGGCCTGGCCGCAGAACGACGAGCCCGTGCAGATGCCAGAGTTGCAGAACTTCGATGCGCAGTCGGTGTTGTTGACGCACGGATTGCCCGACGTCGCCGGACCGCCGCCGTTCAGTGGCGCGCACTTGCCTCCTCCGAGACCATCCGGCGCGCACGTGCCGCCGCAGCACTCGGCGTTGCTACCGCACGCTTGGTTGTCGGCAACGCAGAGTTTGTTCGAGCAGCTGCCGCCGATGCACGAGAAGGTGCAGCACTCGTTGCCGGTCGCGCATGTCGTTCCGGGCAGCTTGCAAAGCGTGTTCGGGTTCGCACACTTCCCGGTCGTCGCGTTGCAGTTCGTCGTGCAACACTCCGTGCTCTTGGTGCAGGCGGCACCGGTCGCCGTGCACACCGCGGCGTCCGCGCGGCTGCCGTCGATCGTCGAGATGAAGCTGTCGGCGCCGCTATCGAGGCCTGGGTTCGTGCCGGTGTCCGGGTCGACGACGGTGCCTTCGTCGCCGCCGTCACCGCCCTCCCCGATCGGGGCGGTGTCGTCGCTACCACATCCGACGAAGATTACGTTCGTCGTCGCGACGGCCGCGAGCAGACCAAGTGCAGCCCAGGGAAGCTTCCTCATAATCGCAATCCTCCATGCATGCGCGAGAGCGCAGCGAAGTGATGGCCCCGACGAGCCCCACACGGTACGAGTACCGTACGTGGTCCGTGAGCTGAGTTCGATGATGAAGCATTTTGGAGGCCAAGGACCAGCAAAGCGATGGCGCCCTGTTTAAGAGGTGCGCGCTTCGGTGCCGACATACGACCGGTGGTCGGTGCACTTGCCAGTCGAACAGCTGCGTGACCACTCCGCGTCGGAGCGACTATGGTGCGCGGCTGGATGGACCGAGCGCGCATATGGCTCTGCTTCGATAAGGACAACATCCTCTACGAGGATGAGGACCTCATCGCGGTGAACAAGCCGGCCGGGGTGCCGAGCCAGTCCGCGAACCCCGATCGCCCCGACGACGTGGTCATGCGACTTCGCGCCTTCCTCGCGGAGCGCGACGGCCGCGCTGACCCGTACCTTGGCGTCCACCAGCGGCTCGACAGGGACACGAGCGGTGTCCTCCTCTTCACGAAGCGGCCCGAGGTCAACGCCGCGCTCGCACGCCAGTTCGAGGGCCGCACGCTGAAGAAACATTACCTCGCGGCGGTGACGGGCTGGCCCGCGCACGCGCGCGAGGTCACGCTCGACGACCAGCTCCGCAAGGGCGATGGCGGTCGCATGGAAGTGTTGGCCTTCGCGCTGCGCGGCCGTTCCGCGCCGCGACGGCCCCACGGACCGCGCAGTCCGCAGAGACCACCTTTCTCGAAGAGCGACGCGGGCGGAGCGCAGCGAGCGCTCACGCACGTTCGCGTGAAGACGCGCAAGGACGACCGCGCGCTCCTCGAGCTGCGCCTCGAAACGGGCCGAACGCATCAGGCTCGCGTGCAGCTCGCGCACGCGGGCGCGCCGATCAGCGGAGACCCGCTCTACCGAGGCGCGCTCGCGCCGCGCCTCATGCTCCACGCGGCGGGGCTCGAGCTCGATCATCCCCGCACCGGCAAGCGTCTCGTGATCTCGAGCGAGGCTCCTGCAGACATGGTCGAGTACGTGGCGCGAGGCGATCGCGGAGCGTCGGTCTACGACGACGTTCCCGCCCTCGATCGCGCGCTCGCACTCGCCGTCGAGCGGCGCTGGGCGCTCGGGCGAAGCGCGCTCCACGATCCGGAGGAGCGCCGCACCACGGCGTTCCGTCTCGTGAACGAGGAGGGCGACGCGCTTCCCGGGCTCGCGGTCGACGTGTACGGCGACCACCTCGTCGCTCAACTCTACGTGGGCGGCATCTGGGAGGAGGCGGCTCGGCGCGATCGCGTACTCGATCGCCTCGGTGCCCTCGGCTTCGACGGCATCTATCTCAAGCTGCGGCCGAAGCAGGCGAATGTCCTCGTCGATACGCGCCGCGACGATCTCGCGCCCGCGCTCCCCGTGCGCGGCACGCCGACGCCGTCGCCGGAGATCGAGATCCGCGAAGAGGGTCTTCCGTACCGAGTGCGTCTCGGTGACGGTCTCTCGACGGGCATCTTCCTCGATCAGCGTCCGAACCGCCGCCTCGTGCGCGAGCTCTCGAGCGGAGCCAAAGTGCTCAACCTGTTCTCGTACACGTGCGCCTTCAGCGTGGCAGCAGCGCTCGGCGGGGCGGCACGAACCGTGAGCGTCGACGCCTCGGTTCTCGCGCTCGAGCGGGGGCGCTCGAACTTTGAGGCAGCCGGTGTCGTGCTCGGGAGCGGTCCGAGCGCTGCGCACTCGTTCGTTGCCGAGGACGTGTTTGCGTGGCTCGCTCGCGCAGCGACGAAGAAGGAGCGCTTCGATGTCGTCATCGTCGACCCGCCGAGCTACTCGTCGACCAAGAAGCGACGCTTCGTCGCCGAGAGCGACTACGACGACCTCGTTGCGATGGCCGCGCGCGTCCTCGCTCCAGGCGGGAAGCTCGTTGCATGCTGCAACCATCGGGGGCTCGCTCGCGCGAAGCTACGTCGCTTCGTCGCTCAGGGGATGCACGCGGAAAAGCACGAGCTCGCGCAGCTGAAGGATCTGCCCGACGCGGCCGATTTCCCGCCCCCGCTCGGACGAGAACCTCACATGAAGAGCGTGCTGGCGACCCTTCTTTGAGTGGTTTCCAGTGGTTGCCGTCTCTCCAAGGCGGACTGTAAGAACGATCCTGCGCCCGCGTTTCTACCGCATGGAGAACACGATGGTCAGGTCATGTGAATCCCACGACACGAGCTCCCGAAGGTCGCTCAGCACGAAGGTCATAAAGAAGCTCTGGTTGTTCGTCGGGCTCGTCCTGTTCCTCGCGGGCTGCGGCGGTGGCGGCGGCCTCGGCGGCAAGTCGTCTCCCAACGCGCCCGAGGCCCAGGGCTACGGCGGCTATCCGCAGTCCCAGCCCGCCTACGCTCCGGGCGAGGTGAACGTTCAATCCGAAGGCGCCGCCAAGTCGGCCGCCCCGCCGCCCGCCGCCGCTCCGCGCTCCACGAGCTCGGCCGGTGCGTCGGCCGACTCCAGCTCGCGCCGCTTCGAGCCGAGCACGCCCGCCCCGGCGGAGCGCCCCGGCCTCGGCACCGAGTTCGGTGAGGCGCGCACCTCGCGCGTCCACGACGTGAGCTTCGTCCGAGAGGCAGGTCGTCCGTTCGCGATCGCCGCCCTCCACTACAACGATCGCCGTGGTGTCGATGCGCTCGCGTCGGCCGCTGCACGCCGCGACTCTGCGCGCAGCGTCGCCACGGGCGGCGGCGCCGTCACCATCTCGATCCGCGACGCAGGCGGCGAGCCGCTCGAGGCCGTTCACGTCGGTGACCGCACGTTCGTCGTCGGTCAGTCCGGCCAGCGCTACTCGATCGTCCTCCAGAACCACACGAGCCACCGCTTCGAGGCGGTCGGAACGGTCGACGGCCTCGACGTCATCAACGGCAAGCCCGGCACGTTCGACAACCGCGGCTACGTGCTCATGCCCTTCACCACGCTCGAGATCGAAGGCTTCCGCACCAGCACGAGCGCCGTCGCCGCCTTCCGCTTCGCGTCGGTCGCCGACTCCTATGCCGCCCAGACCGGCAGCGCTCGTAACGTCGGCGTGATTGGTCTCGCATTCTTCGGCGAGAAGGGCGACTCGTTCGTCCCCGAGAGCGAGACCCGCCTTCGTGACTCGGCCAGCCCATTCCCTGCCGATTCGCGCTTCTCGCAGCCGCCACGCCGCTGAGACTAGGTTTCTCGAGAGCCTGCTTCGAGGGCCGCGAGCTTCACTCGCGGGCCCTCGAAGTGCTTTCGCGTCGAAGAGCGAGTCGGAGAAGGGGGCCGTGCCGAGCACGAGGAGCAGCGGGCCGACGGTGGCGATCCCGATGGCGACGAGCCGGGTGCGCGTCTTCGGGTTCACGCGACTGATCGCCGAGGAGAAGGGAGCCCGCGGTCCCGCGAGAACGCGTACATCGTGTGTGAGGCGCCGGTGACGCGTATCCGAGGCGGCCGAGGGCTCCCGCGTCGCTGCCGTCGCCCGCTCCGCCCCCCGCCATGGGCGGCGCGTATACCTTGACGCGCGGCGCTCGATGAAGTCCCTTGTCCGCCGGTGGCGAAGGACGAAGACGACGAGATCATCGTTCCGAAGAAGTCCCTTTCGACGAAAGCGTCGTCTTCGGGCAGCGGGACGCCCTCGCGCGCTTCTCCTCCGATGCGGCGCATCATGCGCATCACGGCGGCCGTAGGGATCGCGCTCGGCGGCTTCGTCACGCTGACCGGGGTGATGGGCGTCGTGGGCCTCGCGGTCGAGAACACCTGGGCGCGTCTCGTCGTCGGCCTCCTGGTCGTGATCGGGCTGCCCGCGTTCCTCGCCGACCGTCTCCTCAAGCGGTCCGACTCGACGCTCGCGACCCGTGGCGGCCTCGGGATGGTCGCAGACGTCTTCGCGATCGTGCTCCTCGGCATCGCGCTCATGCTCGTCGGCGCGGACGCGATGACATCGAGCCTCTTCGCGCACGAAGGTGATCTCCACGCGAAGCACGGGTCGACGACGATGGCTCGCGCCGTGTACTTCGTCGCGGGCGTGAGCCCCGTCTTCCCTGGCGACAAGCCGACGGCCAAGCCGAACGCCTCTGCCTCTGCCTCTGCTTCCGCGGCGCCGTCAGCCTCTGCCCCGGCCCCGGCCCCGGCCCCGGCCCCGAAATGAGATGGAGCGCGTGACATGAAGGGCTATGCCACGTTCTTTCTGATCGCGGTCATGACGCTCGGGCTCGTGTTCCTGCTCGTCACCCGTTCGCGCAAGGACCATCCCGCACCGGGCGTCGACCCGGCGTTCATCGAGGTCGCGACCGTGCCGGACGCGGGCGCTGGCGACGGGGGCACGGCTGTCGCGAGCGGTGATACCGCGATCGAAGCCTCGGCGCCCGTGAAGCCGTTCGAACGACCCTTGCGGATCGCGGCGCTCGGCTGGGAGCTCGTCGCCGCCGGTGTCGCGCTGACGGCCGCGGACGGCGGAGCGACGGGACCCGCCATCGAGCTCGCTCCTGAAACGACTCTCGATGCCGTCGAGGCGCGCCTCGCGCGGGGCGGGGCCGACCCTGTCGGTGCCGACGTGGCCATCATGCCGCTGCCCGCATTCGTCGTCGCTTACGATCGTCTGCGCGCGCTCGACCCGCGCGCGTTCGCGGTCGTCGGGTTCTCGCGAGGCCGCGAGGAGGTTCACGCCGCAGCGGGCGCGCTGCTCAGGGCTCCGCCCGGGGCCGACGAGGTGAAGCTCGTCGCGCTCGGCCCGGCGACCTCCGCTGATGCGACCGCCAAGGCCGCGGGGACGGAGTCTGCGACGATCCTCGGGCTCTTCGCCCTCGACCTGCTCGGCGTGCCGCCCGCACGCGTCCGCATGGTCGCGGCCGGCGCCGCCGACGCGAAGGCCGCGCCGTTCTCCGCCCTCGCTCGTGGGGCCGCGGACGAGCGCAAGCTCGCATTCACGACGGCCGATGCGTCGCGCCTGATTCCGATCGTCGCCGTGGCTCCGAAGAAGGTGCTCGACGAGAACGAGCCGAAGCTGCGCGAACTGACGAAAGCCTGGCTCGACGGTCTCGAGCGTTCGCGCAAGGACGCGTCGAACGTCGCTCGACGTCTAGCGAACAAGGAAGCGCTTCCGCTCGGGGCAGGGGTGGGCGGTGCGCCCGAGGCGATCTCGCTGCTCGAGCGGCTTGGTCAGATCGAGCCGGCCGGTCTCGCGCAGCAGCGGGTGCTCATCGGAGTGAATGCGACAGGGCCGGTCACGCTGGAGAGCCTCGCGCAGCGAACGTGGCTGCTGGCGCGCGGCGGCGGCCTCACGACGAGCGCGACGCCGAGTCCGCTTCCGATCGACGATCGCATCGCCGCGGTCATCGGTCCGACCCCGCCGCCGAAGCACACGCCCGAAGGCGATGCGGGCGCGGCCGACGCGGGCGCGTTCGCTCCGCTACCGACCGGCACGACGCCGCTCATCGTGTATCGCGCCGTCGACGCGCAGTCCGACGCGGCGTCCGTGGCTGCGCAGATCGGCTTTCTCGCAGGCGTGTTCGAGCACGCGGCGTTTCGCGTGACGGCGAAGGGCGGCGAGAAGGCTGCGCGCGCCATCGCAGCGCAAGCACGCGATCGCTTCGACCTCGCGCCGTCGCGCCTGACCACGGCAGCCGGTGAGCCCGCGGGCGCATTTGCAGCCGTCGAGATCGTTTCGCTCCCCTGATCGCCGCTACCTCAGCGCATCGAAAAACGACCACGTGACGCTCCCGGCCTGGCTCCACAGGCCATGGCCGAGGCCGGGGATCTTGCACGCGCCGACGGGCTGCAAGCAGCCCTGGACCGCCACGCACGGCGAGACGAGCGTGCTCGTCGTGCCGCCGCTACAGCGGTTCGCGTAGCTCCAGTGATCGATGCTCTTCTGACCCTCGGTGGGGAGCACGGTGCCGTCACCGCTCCCGTGCACGACCAGCGAGGCGACGGCTTTTCCTGGGCACACGAGGTGGCCGGCCGCGTCGTACGCGCCGGCGGTCTCGTAGGGTCCACCGCCTGCATGCGTGACGACGCCGCGGATCCGCTCGCCACGCTTGCAGGCGAGCTGGTTCGCCATGTACGCGCCGTTGCTGAAGCCCGTCAGGAAGACTCGGTGGGCGTCGACGCAGAGCGTGTTGTGGGCAGAGAGGAGTATGGCATCGAAGAGCGCGACGTCACCGTTGCCCGGCGTGGGTGCGTCGAGGTTCCAGGTGCCGCCGACGGCCTCGGGATAGATGAAGAGCGCGTGACCGCCCGCGACCTTCTCGAGATCGGTCTGCGAGCGCGCCCCGGCCGCGCTTCCTCCTCCTCCGTGGAGGACGAAGACCAGCGGGTAGGGGACCTGCGGCGAGTACCCCTCGGGTACGACCAGCGTGAACGCGCGGCTCTTCCCGAGCGCATTGACGTGCTGCGCAGCGACGCCCGCACGTGACGGCTTACCACAGCCCGGCGACCCCACCCGTGCGGGCGCCGCCTCCGGCTCCGCTCTTGACGTGCCCGCGCCCGGCGTGTCGCTCCCCGCGCTCGAGGAAAGCGCAGCCTCCCGCGGTGAACAAGCGAGCGCCATGAGCGCGCCTCCGACCACCACGCGAGACCACGACATCCCCGAGAGGTTACCTCACGAGCGAGAGCCGAGGTCCGGCTCCGAACGCGACCATGTGGCCGCTCTCCTCGGCGACATAGACGTCGCAGCGCTCGTCGACGCGCAGAAGATCCGGAATCGCGTCACACGGACCGACGCTCCCGAGATGAGCGCCGTCGCTGGGCCGGAAGATCTGCACGTCCATGTGCGGGACGAACAGCGCGCCCGAACGGAGGACGGGCTCGAGCTTGCGCGGCGAGTCGGAGTCGAGGCCGCCCTGACCGAGCGCCTGCTTCCATCGTAGCGTGCCCAGCGACGCGTCGATGCCGACGAGCTCGCCGCTCGGCGTGTTGCCGACGAGGAGATCGTCGACCGCGAGCCACGACGTGCCGACGGGTGCGACGGGGGTTTCGCTGTGGAACAGCGGAGCGCCGGTCTCGCGGTCGAACGCCGAGAGACGGAGCCCGCGTCGATCGCGAACGGCCACGGTGACCGACGAAGCGGTGACGAGCGGCGCGCCTTCAACCGTGCACGGTGAGGAGGGGATCCGTGCGCTCCAGGACGCGCTTCCGGAAAACGGATCGATCGCGTGAAGGGTTGCCGCGCTGCTGACGCCGCCTGCGATCGCGAACATCATCTCGTGGTCCACGGTCGGAGCGGAGCAGAAGCGGAGGCGGTCACGCGCGCGCCAGACGACCGCGCCGGTCTGGACATCGACGGCCGTGAGGGCGCTGTCGCCGGAAGCGACGTAGAGGAGCCTGCCCACGCGCTTGAGGCGAAGCGCGCCCGCGCGACCCCATGCGTAGCGCCAGCGGGCCTCGCCGCTGCGGAGGTCGATGGCCACGAGGTGCTTGTCACCCTCCGTGACGATGAGGAGCTTCGGAAGCCCGGCCGTGTTGACGACCGCGCCCGCGCAGGGACCGCTCGACCGCGGCGCGATCCACGTGCGGAGCGTCACTTCGCCGGAGGAGAAGTCATGGAGCGTGATCGCGCCGTCGGTGGCGATGCGCGCGATTCCGGCGGGCGTGACGACGCTCGTAGCGCGGGGCGTGGGCCGCCGCCACATCAGCTCGCCAGACGTGCGGTCGAGGCAGAACGTCTCGAGCGCAGCGCCGATGAGGATTCGGTCCCCGCAGAGGAACGTCGCGCGAAGGTCGATACCGGGCACCATCGCACGCCAGCGCTGCGTGTAACGGAGGCGTGCCGCGTTGCCGAGCGCGCCGGCGTCCTGCTTCGGGCGGGCCTGGTGGGCGAACGCACGATAGGACTCGGGAGCGAGGTTGATACGCGAATCCTGACGGCGGACCTCGCGAAGCGAGTCTCCCACCGCGCGAACGTCGCGGCGGAACGCGGCGAGCCGGAGATTGCCGCTCTGCGTGCGGTCGCGGCGGACGAGCGCGCGCACGAGGCCACGCCCGAAGGCGAGGGCGGACTCGACGACGTCGAACAGCGAGAGCTCCGGGAACGTCGAGACCATGCCGTCTCGCTTGAGCTTGCCGTCTGCAGAGAGCGAGCCGGGGCTGATGGTCAGAGCCGCGGGCGGGACGTCGGCGGCTGCGGTGCGCAGGCCGAGCATCGCGCCACCGGCGTCGACGCGGGCGAAGAACGGCTGACCGCGCTCCCACGCGTCGAGCGCGCGACGCGCGAGATCGAGCATGCGCTCGGCGAAGAGGAACGGGTACATCTCGCCGAGATCGACCGTGCGGCCGCGAATCTCGGCACGCATCCGGCCACGTACGAGGAGCGCATGGAGGTCGGCGCGCTCGACGCTCGGCTCGAGCGCCGTGGCAGGCGCCGGACCGGGGCGCATCGAGAACTCCGCGGAGAAGGAGATGGGCGCATCGCGGTCGAGGTCGACGGAGACCGCCGACGGAGCCGGCACCTCGCTGCCGAAATCGACCTGCTCCGCGCGGGCGCCGGCGAGGACGCGGCGGACCTCCGCGAGCTCGAGGGCGAGAGGAGTGCCCGTCGGGTGGCGGGCCACCGTCGCGTCCAGGGCGTCGACGACGCTCGCGAGCATCTCCTCGAAGACGACCGCGCGATCGTAGACGAGGACGGTCGGCTCGTTGCCGCCGCGGTAGACGCTGAGCGTCGCGCTGTTCGCGAGCCGCTCCACGCAGAGCTCCCAGGCGTCCTCGTAGAAGCGCACGATGCGCTTGCCGCGAGCTACACGGATGAGATCCGTGAGGGCCCACGCGAGATCGCGTAGCACGCACGACGCATGGCGCTCCGCGACCCGTGCAGTGACGTTCGCACCGTGAATGAACAGGTCGAGGACCTCGTTCGGCCGCACGCGAGCCCCGCCTGAGGCGGGACCACTATCGACGCGAATGCGTCGACCTGAGCGCGGCACAGCGGAGGGGGCAAGGCCCCTCGATGCGCTCGCGTCATCGGGCAGTTGGGAGAGCTCGGGCTCGACGAAGATTTCGAAGCTTCGCATTCGTCTCGGCAACCGACCCGGAGGCGTCCTTAGTGCGGACGCGTTTTGCGCCAGCAGGAGGTCGGTGTGTGAACGAATCCTAGGAAGTTACGCGCAGCAAACGTAGTTTTCGACGGGCGATGCAGAGGAGTGGACAACGCGCTTCCGGCGCTGCTACGGGCCGCCGGTGACGAGCAGGAGCGCCACGTTGCGCGCGTTCACGCTGCTCGGGGCGGCGTGCGCTCTCGTACCCGCGCTCGCAATGTGGGGCTTCACGGTCGACGACGCGCTCATACCTGTGCGGTATGCACATAATCTGGCGATGGGCGCCGGCTATCGATTCAATGCTCACGGTCCGTCGACCGACGGCGTCACGCCTCTCCCATGGGCGTTGCTCCTCGCGCCGCTCGCCGGCTCGGACGGGCTGACCGCGCTCGTGCGCGCGAAGGCGCTGGGAGTCGTGCTCTGGACGCTCGGGGGCGCATGCCTCGGGCATCGTGTCGGGGCGACGGTCCACGGGCGTCCACGGCCCGAGGTGGCGCTCGCCGTTTTCGGCCTCGTCACGATGGGCGTCGCGTTTCCGACCGGGGCGTGGGCCGCGAGCGGGATGGAGACGGGCCTCGCGACGGCGCTCGCGACGGTCGCGGTCGCTCGGCTCGGTGTCGGAAGGCCGAAGGCGGTCGCCGCGCTCGCCGGTGCGGTCGCGGCGTTTCGGCCGGAGATGGTCGTCTGGGCGATGGCGCTCGCGGTCGGAGCGGCCCTTCTCGGCAGGGCGGCCGACGCCCCGAAGAGGAACGGGGGCGTGCCCGGGGGCGTCTCGGCCGCGGCCGTCGCCGCTGCGCCGTTTCTCCTCTGCGCCGCTCTGCGGCTCGCGATCTTCGGGAGGCCTGCCCCGCTCGCGGTCCTCGCGAAGCCCAGCGACCTCGCGCACGGCGCGCTCTACGTCGGCGCCGCGACGCTCGTGGTGCTCACGCCGCTCCTCGTGAGCGCCCCGCTGGCGCTGGCTCGAGGCCTGGGCCGCGACGTCGCCCTCGCGCGTGTCGTCGTGCTCGCCTTCGTCGCGCATGCGTTGGCCGTGCTTGCTGCCGGCGGCGACTGGATGCCCTACGCGCGTCTCATGGTGCCGGTCGCGCCATCGCTCGTGCTCGCCTTCGTCGCCCTCGGGAGCACTGTGCGCCTCGTGCTGTCGGTCGCGCGGCTCGCGGTGGCGCTCGTGCTCGGCACACTGCTCGCGGTGCGTGCCGCGCCGGCCGGTCGAGGCGTGCACGCAGACCGCGCGAACCTCATCACGCGCGCCCGGCCGGTTCTCGCGGGCGCACAGGTGGTGGCGGCGCTCGACATCGGCTGGGTAGGTGCAGCGACGGAAGCGAGGATCGTCGACCTGGCAGGCTTGACGGATGCTTCGATCGCGATGCTCCCGGGTGGGCACACGTCGAAGCGTGTCGATACGTCGATGCTCCTCGATCGAGGGGTCGATACCGTGATCGTCTACTCGGACATTCGCGTCGTCGAGGTGCGCATCGTGAGATCCGAGCTCTTCGTGTCGCGCTACGAGAAGCTCGCCGAGCTTCCGCTCGGTTCGCGCGGCGCGTTCTACACGGTGTATCGTCGCCGTCCGTGAGTGTCAGCGGCGCATTGATGTCGGGACCGTGCCGTCGAGGTCGGTGAAGCCGTATTCAACCGCGAGCTCGGCCACCACGAGGGGCTTTCCCGTCTTCGTGAGGCGCTCGGGATCCGCGGCGATCGCCGCGACGGCCCGGCCGCTGAGCGTCGGTGATTCGCCGTTCCTCGCGTCGAAGCCGAGGCGATCGGGCTCCGCGAGCAGGCGCTCGGTCTTCACGACGCCGGGCCACAGCGAGACCACGGTGACGGAGTGGTTTGACAGCTCGCGTCCCATGTCGCGGGTCATGCGGTCGACCCCCGCCTTGCCGACGCCGTAGGCGACGTTGACCGCCTGGATCTTCGCGCCGAACGACGAGACGTTGACGATGAGGCCGCGCTTGTGCGCGATCATGAGCGGCGCCGCGTGCCACGCAGCCACGTAGTGCGAGCGGAGCCCGACGCGGTGCATGACGTCCCACTGCCCGATCGGGAGCTCCCAGAACGGGGCGACCAGCTTGCCGTCGGGCACGGCGAACGCATTGTTCACGAGGATGTCGACGCGACCTTGCTCGCGACTCACGCGCGCGAAGAGCTCCGTGACCTGCGCGTCATCACCATGATCGCACGCTGCGGCGATGCCGCGTCCGCCGAGCGCGGTGACCTCCTCTGCGGTCTCTCCGATGGTTCCGGGCAGCGACCCACGCGAGACGGAGCGACCGGTCACGTAGACCGTCGCGCCCGCCTCGCCGAGGCCGAGCGCTATCCCCTTGCCCACGCCGCGGCTCGCGCCCGTGACGATCGCGACCTGACCCTCGAGAGGCCTCATAGCGTGGACGTGTCGGACTCGACACCGAGCAAGACCCGCCCGGCGAGGGTCGTTGCCATGTCGTTCACCATGATGTGATGCGTGACGACATGCGCGTCGCGGAAGTATCGCTGGAGGGGGCTCTTTGCGTAGATCGCGCTGCCTCCGCCGGCTTTGTAGGCGATGGCGACGACGGCTGCCGATTCCTCTGCCGCGTGCGATGCGGCGAGCCGCAGGCGCGCCCTCGTCTCGAGAGAGGGCTTCGCGGTGGCCTCCGCGACCGCCTCGTAGAGGAACGCGCGGGCCCCTCGGAGCTTTGCCTCGGCCCGGGCGACATCCATCTGGACGAGATCACGGTGGGCCAGCGTTCGCTTGCTGCCCGGGGGCGTCTTCGTCCTCGCTATCGCTACGAATGAGTCGACCGCGGCGCGCGCGATGCCCAGGCCGACGGCGGCGACTCCGGAGGCGAGCACGCCAAAGAACGGAAGCGTGTGTCCTGCATGTGTAGGCGCTCCGGTGATGAGCGAGAAGCTCCGATCGCGGGGCACGAACACGTCCGTCACCTCCATGTCGTGGCTGCCCGTACCGCGGAGGCCGCTCGTGTCCCACGTGTCGTGGACCCGCATCTCGTCCGCGTGGAAGAGCATGCTTCGGACGTCCGGAGCACCGCTGGGCAAGAGCTCCGCCGGACCGCCTTCGCCCATGACGATCGCGCCGCCCATGCGCCACTTCGAGTGCTCGCAGCCGCTCGCGAACGGCCAGCGACCGGACACGCGATACCCGCCCTCCGTCGCGACGGCGCGACCCATCGGCGCGAAGACGCCGCACGTGACCGCGTCGTCGGGGCCGTAGACCTCGCGCGCCACGGCCTCGTCGAGGTGCATGCTCATGAGCCCCGAGGTGGCGCCGACCATCGTGCACCAGGCGGCCGAGCCGTCCGCGCGAGCGATCTCCTCGATCACGGCGACCATCGTAGCGGGGTGTGCCTCGGAGCCTCCGAACGTGCGCGGCACGAGGACCTTGAACACGCCAGCGCCCACCAGCGCCTCGACGGCGGCCGATGGCAGCCGGCGATCCTTTTCGATCTGCACGGCGAGGGGAGCAATCACCTCCGCCGCAGCGCGTGCTCGCGCGAGGAGCGTCTCGTCGATCATCCTCCGAACGTAGGCGACGTCGCCCGTACACGCTACGGCGGGATTACTTGAACGGCTCGAACGACCGGGTGACCACGATGCGAACCCCGGACGCAGATTGCGTGTGCTCGGGCGACATGCACGTCGGCGGACCGCGGCGCGCGTGCACGAGCCCACGAACGAAATCGTCCCAAGCCATGCGGTCCTGGCCCGACAGGCCCCAGAACTGCAGTCCGACGCCTGGCTGGTGCGTGGGGCCCTCGCCGGGCGCGGGAAGCACGACGTGGACGGCCATCGCGTGGGCCTCGAACTCGCGTCCGACCAGCGCGACCCGGAGCTTCACCAGCGAGCGAAGCGGCGGCGGTTCCTTCGTGCAGACGAAGAGACCCTTGAAGCTCACGTCCGAGGTCTCGAGATCGAGCGGCTTCTTCCCTCGATACACGGTGACGGGAACGCGCACGTCGACGCGTGCCTCGCGTCGGAGGTTCTCGTGGTTCATCGCCGGCGTCTGCGGAGCGTTTGCGAGCACAGGACGGGCTTCAAGCTAGCTCTTTTCCCTCGGGCTGCCATGCGGACACGACGCCCGAACCTGCGTCGGGCTGTCCCCTGTTCGGGTGACTCATCGTGCCGCTGATGCGAATCAGCGCGGACGTGCGGCCGGTCGCGGCTGCTTGGCGCCGCCCACGAGGCCGAGCACCAGGAGCCCTGAGAGAAACGCCGCGAGTCCGAACGCTAGCGCTTGCAGCGGTCGGTCGCCGTGGAAGGCCCCCTGACCCGTACCCCACGCGACCCAGCCGATGCCCGCGCCCACCCCGCCGAGAAGGAGCGCCTTCACGACCGTCCCGAGGCGGTAGACGAGCCATGCCGGCAGCACGCCGACGACACCGAGCACGATCGGGAACACGAGCTTCGTGTTCGTGCCGAGGAGCGGGAGTACGTGACCGTGGGCGACGAGCTCCCGCGCACCGAGCCACGCCGCATAGCCCGCGCCGACACCGGCGAGCGCGAACAGGAGCGCATACCCAAACGCGGCGAGCGCTCCCGAGCGCGCGGCGCTGCGGTCTTCGGCTCTCTTCTTTGCCGCGCGATCGGCCTTCGCAGCGGCGGCCTTGGCGGCCGGGTCCGGCTCCTTCGGCGGTTCGGTCTTCGCGCGCGACTCCTCGGCTCGTCGCTTCGCCTGGCCGGTCTCGGGGCTCGTGTCCTTGCGCGCGCGGGGCGCGACCTCGACGGCGACCGGCGGCGTGGCGGTCGCTCCCTCAGCGGTCGCGAGCGCGTTCACGAAGGTCGCGCGGTCACCCTCGGTGGCGTCCTCGCGGATGCGCAGGCCGTAACCGTGCGCCTTGGCGCGTGCGAGAAGGCGCGCTTTTTCGCTCTCCTCGAGGTCTGCCTCGCGCGCGAGCAGGAGCACATGCCGTGCGCACCCGAGGTCGGCGAGCGCGCGATTCCACTCCGGCGAGCCCTGCTCGCCCTCGACCCTCGCGCCGCGCCCCGCGTTGCGATACCAGACGTCGGCCTTCTCGGCGTCGGCCTTGTAGTGGATCCCGAGCTCGTACAGGTTGCCGAGGTAGACCTTGGCCGGGAGGCTGCCCTTCTCCGCGGCACCGCGAAGGCGCATCGTTCCCTCCTTGAGATCCTGCGGAACGACGGTGCCGCCGTTCATGTAGAAGAGCGCGACGGCGTACTCGGCCTCGGCGTTGCCCAGCTCTGCGGCTGCACGATAGGCCGCGAGGCACCTGGTCATGTCGCGACCGCCCGCGAGCGAGCCGCCGCGGAAAGCCTTCGCGAGCGCGAGCAGCCCAGGCACGTCACCGTGCGTGCGGAGCGCGTCGAGGCTGCCCGGGTCGGGGGCGCTCTCGGCAAGCTCCGACTCGTCCGCCTCGTACGGATCGCGCTCCGGCGCGCTCGCGTCGGGGGATGATTGGGGAGGGCCTTTGAGCGACATGGCGTTCAGCCGGGGACGTCCACGCTCTCCACGCGCTTGAGGACCTCGGTGAGGTGCATCACGCGCGCGTCCTCGATGTTCGCGCCTCGCGACCCGCCGCTCCGCACGTAGAAATCTCCGAGGCCGGCGGACCACCGCGAGAAGTATCGATTGCCGGCGAAGACGATCGAGACACCCTTGCCCGGCTCGGCGGTGGGCTCGTCGTCGAAGTCGACGGCAGCCCAGTCGACGGCGGCGGCGCTGTCGGAGGAGTCCTCGGCGTAACTCAGGCGCACGGGCTGGTCGGGGGTCTTGCGGGCGTCGGGGAGCAAGAGGCCGAGCATGGCGTCGGAGATCTTCACGCGCAGGATCGTCGCGACGAGCGCCACGTCGACCTGCGTGCGCGCGAAGTACGGGAAGATCGCGTTGCCGAGCACGGGGAGCAGCAGCTTCGACGTGCAGACCTCGCGCACGAAGCTCTCCGCCTGCGCCTGAGGGATCGCGAGCTCGCTGCCGCGCAGCCGCTCGGCCGCGAGCTTCGCCCACCACTTGAGCACGTGGACGAGGACCTTCTTCACCTTGTCGCTCGCCTTGATGCTCATCGGCATGACGACATCGAGGACCTTCTTCACCTCGGCCTCGAGGTCGGGCTCCGGGGCTACGACGAGGTCGACGAATTCGCCGAAGACGGCGCCCGTGCAGCGGCGGCTCATCTCGGTCTCCACGGCGGAGACGAGCTGCTTGGCCTCCTCGAGCTTTCGTGCGCGCTCCTCGGCCTCGTCGCGCGAGGGCGTGAGCGCCTTCAGCACGCTGAGCAGCTCGGAGCGGATCGCGCGAGCCTCCTGCGAGAGCTCCTTCGCCTTGATGTCCTCGCTCATCTTCAGGCGAAGCTGCGTGGCGAGGAGCGGGACGCCGCTCTTCGGTAGGCCGCTCGGCTCGGTGCCTTCGACGGCGAGCCATTTTTCCTCGGGGCTGGAGATGAACGTGCTGACCGCGCGGGACGCGAGGTAGCCCTGCTTCACCGTCTCGAAGTCGGCGTCACCGGGCTTGAGCGCCTGCATCTGGTCGGCGTACGGATTGCGGATCCAGAAGACGTTCGTGAACGGGCGACCTTTGCTGCCCCAATTCAAGATCCAGGAGCCGTGGCCGCGCGCCCAGAAGTCGATGCATGCCTCCTGCACGCGTGAGTCCCAGCGGTCCTTCGCGTTGTCGGAGCGGAGCGCGCCGAGGCTCATGTCGAACTTGGTGAGCGCGAGGAAGAGGCCTGGGTGATCGACCTCCTTCGGATCCTTGGGCGTCGATGAGCCGTGGCGGATCTGGAGCCAGCTCTCGACCTGCGACTGGAGCTGGATCGCCTCGGGCTTCGTCGGTCCGGGCGAGCAGAGGAGGAGCGCGGTGATCTCTCGGTCGAGTGAGTACTGCTCGAAGAGGAACGTCAGCTTGCCGCGCTTGTAGACCTCGATCGCGTTCTCGAGCTTGTTGGTGTTGAGCTCGCCGGGCCCGAAGCCGTTGATGCCCTTGAGCGCACGGCCGCCCGGAAAATCCAGGAGATCGGCCTTCTCGAGCAGGGAGCCCGGGACGGATTTGAGCGGCAGGCGGATCTCCGCGATGAGCGCGGCGAGGACACCGGGATCGAGCGCGACTTCGCGCGGATTGGCCTCCGCGGTGGTGGCCATCACGACGGTGCGCGAGCTGCCGAGGGCGTTGAGACACGAGGCGTCGATGACGCTCGGCGCGTCGCTCGACGCGCGCACGTGCTGGAGCCCGATCTCGACGGCCTCGGCATGCCCCAGCTGCTCGGTGCCCTGAACGAGGGTGCGCATGAGCGCGTCGATGTCCTTCGCGTACCCGGGGCCGCCCCAGAGCAGCGAGAAGACGAGGACCCATCCGGCAGTCGTCTGGATCTCGGTCGCCATCCCGCCCGCGCGAAGCCCAGGGTGACGGCGCAGCTCGTTCAGGTACGGGTGCCGATCTTGATACTTCTTGGTGAGGTCGTGCCAGACGGTCTCCCAGGCGCGCGCATAGATCGGTGGCGCGGGGGGGCCGGCTTGCAAGCGTGCCTCACGCAGCGTTCGCTCGACGCGATCGACGTCGAGGGGAGGTGAGGTGCACTCGACGAGGAAGCCGGTGGCCATTGACTGGAGCACTCCCTCGAGAGGGAGCAGCTCGCAGTAGAAGTCACCCTTGCGCAGGACGGGGCCCGAGCAGGCGCTCGTGACAGCGGTGAAGCGCGTCACGGTGCCCGTCGACTCGACGCCCTTCGCGGGATTGATCTCCTTGAGGAAGTCGACCTCGCGATCGCGCGCCATGACCTTGAGCGAGCCGAGCTCGTGCGAGAGGAGCGCGCCTACGAGGAAGGATTTCCCGGCCTGCGAAGGGCCGAACAACCCCACGCTCTGTCGCCTCCCCCAGGCTCGCCGCAGCTTGCGCGTGCGGAGCGCGAGATCGCGGAGGACGAGGCTCTCGCCTTGTGCCTCGGCATTGCCGGCGACGGCCGTGACGGCCTCGCTGATCGCGGTCTCGAGTCTCTGGACTACGTCCGTCATGATCCGCCTGCCTCAGTGAGCATGCCACTTGCCCGTCTTGTCCTGCCACTCGACGCCGACGCCCTGGAACGTCTTGCCCTTGGCGAGCCACACGTCGAAGCGCTTTCCGCGGGTCTCGGTGCGCGTCACCTTGTCGTTGCCGCTGACGACGCGCCACTTCACGGCGTCGGCCTGGTAGTGCCGGCGGTGGGGTGCCTTCTTCGCGTTCGGTGCCGCACCACCCGGCGCGCCGCCCATCGTGATGATGACCTTGCCGCCGGGCTTCGGCTTGCCGTCGGCTCCGAGCTCGATGTCGGTGTCGGTATCGTCGTCCTCGTCGCTCTCGTCGTTGGACGCAGAGGCGTCCTTGCCCGCGTCCTTGCCGGCGTCGGCGGCGGCATCTGCGCCCGCGTCGGCGGCGGCATCCGCGTCCGCGTCCTTGCCGGCGTCGGCGGCGGCATCTGCGCCCGCGTCGGCCGCAGCATCTGCGCCCGCGTCGGCCGCAGCGCCGTCGGCCGCAGCGCCTGCGGCGGCCTCGGCGGAAGCCTCACCTCCACCGTCGGCGGCGAGGTTCTTCTGTTCCTCGCACGCCTTGAGAAGGAAGAGCGCGAGAAGGACGAGCGCGATGGCGATGAGCGCGAAGAGCGGCCACATCCACCACGGGCGCTTCTTTCCGTCCTCCTCTTTCTTCTTCTCGGCGTCCTTCTTCTCTTGTTCCTTCTTCCTCGCGGCCTCGGCAGTGGCGTCCGTGGCCGCGGCAGCAGCAGGCGCTGCGGCGAGCGCTGAGACACTGCCGGCCGCGATGGCGGCGTTCTTTTCCTTGAACGCCTTGCCCCAGTCCTCGTAGCCAAAGACGTACTCGGCGCGACCCGCCATCGAGCGCGGGGAGGCGCCCCAGTTGATGACGTAGAGCTTCTTTGTCGACTCTGAATAGAAGTAGTTGCCGCGCGGGTCGTGTGCCTCGGGCTCGGCGTCGACGGACGGCACCGTGAAGGCTGTCTTGTACTTGTCGAAGCCGCTGTCTTTCGTCGCGAACACCTTCGCGACGCGCTCGAGCGCGCCCTTGAAGTCCTTGATCGCAAGGTCGACGTCGGCGGGGTACTTGGCCCGTGCTTCCTTCAGCGGAAGGAGGTTCGAGAGATCCCAGCGCACCGTGATCGGCAGGCTATCGGAGCCTTCGGTCTCCGGAACGAGGAGCCGTCCGTCGAAGAACTTCGCTTCGTTGAGGTCCACGGCGAGCTTCCAGATCGAGACGCCGCCGACCAGGTTCGGGAGCCAGGTGGCGTTCGGCCCATCGTTCATGCTGCTGCTCACGTGACGACCTGTGCTTTCGCTTTGACGGCGTTGTTGGCCTGGACCCGACAGAGAAACGAAGCCGGGCGAAGTATGCGCGAGCCCGTGGGATCCGACGTGGCAGTGCGTTCGTGGATCTGCGAGTCGTAGACCTTG
>JAYSXP010000404.1:0-11750 GCA_043717125.1 Polyangiaceae bacterium
GCGATGCCACAGACGAACGAGATCGCGAGGAGGCTGGTGATGATTCGAGTGGGGCTCATCAGAAGAAGAAGGTCCCCCGGCCCTGGACGAGCACGCTGCGTACGGCATCCCCGTTGGCATCCTCGAGCGCGCTTCCCGGAAAGAGTACCGCGGCCTCGAGGTCGGCCGCGAAGTGATCCATGAACCTCCACTGCACGCGGCCGTCGAGCTCGGTGCCGTAGTAGCGGTTCGGCTTTCCTCCGGCGAAGTTCACGAGGTCGTCCTCGATCCGAACGCCGTCGCGATGCTGGAGCGAATAGATGGGATCGACGACCTTGGCGGGTGCCCAGGCCATCAGGACGCCGCCGCGCAGGAGCACTGTGGGGATCGGGTGAACGTCGAATTGCGGAAAGATCGCGAAGGCGTTGGTGAACGAGCCACGCGTGTCGATGGCATCGAGCGGGTAGCTCGGCGCTCCCAGGCTCCGCAGCACTTCCACACCCGCCGCCGCTGCGCGCGCAGTCTGGTACGCAAGCACATGCTTGAACATGAGCAGTCCGACGTTCGAGTCCTCGGCGAACCGGAACTGCGTCAGCGGAGTTCGTGGCTGCGGGTCGGAGTCACCCGAGGCGTAGTCGAGCTCGAGGTACGCGGAGAAGAGCGGGCGATCCCAGCGCACCACGCCGCGGCCGCCGACCTGCGTGATGGGCTGCGAGACCGCGGGGTCGTTGGTGACGACGCGAAACGCTTCGCTGATCTCGCGCGTGCTGCCCGTGATGAACGTCCCTTCGACGCCGGCCGTGACCTCGCCAAAGGTCGCCATCGCGCGCGCGCCGAACGCGTTCACCGTCGTGTCGTTGGTGCTGCTCCAGCGGTATGCGTGGAACAGGCGGAGCTCGGCGTCGGTACCGAGACGGTGGCGCGGCTCGAGCCAGCGCACCGCGGTGATGTAATTCTGAAGGTCGTCCTTGAAGCGCATCGGATCGCCCGTGACGAGGCGGTCGTAGGCGAGGATGAGGAAGAGGCCCCTCGTCTCGGTGGCATCGCGTTCGCTCGGGGGCTTGAAGGCCTCGAGCGGCTTCGTCGCGAAGAGGATGCGGTCGGCGCTGTTGCCCTTGCGAGCGAAGCCGAAGCGGTTCTTCCGTCCGTCGCCGTCGTTGACGGCGACCGAGGCGCCCTCGGTGAAGGCCTGGCGGCCGATCCGGAAAAGGCCGATCGGCGTGACGACGTCGCCGTACAGGCGGCGGATCGCGATCGGCTCGACGGAGCAGAGGCCGTAGTGATAGCTCCCGGATTCGGTGTTCGGGTCGCCCGGCCTCAGCGTGACGCACGCGCGCGCGAGGTTCGGGTTGTTCGTGCCGACCTTCGCGCCGGCCGTCGGCTCGGGATCGGACCCGAGGGTGCCGTTGTCGCCCCAGAGGACGCTGTCGAGCACGTCCACCGAGGTCGTGATGCGGACCTTGTCCTCGTAGTCGACGGCGCCATCGAGGCGGAGGCGATGCTCGATGATCGAGAAGTTACGGTCGCGCGTTCCGTGGAGGTCGAGCGGTCGGATCGCGATTGCGTTCGCGCGGTACTCCACGCCGCCGCGGAAGCCCGTCGACGTACCGAGGCTGAGGCGCGCGGGCGGCCCGGCAGGATCCGGATCCGACCACGGCTCGACGGCGCTTGCGTCAGGCGCGACGAGCGCGGTCCCGACCGCGAGGAGCGCACCGAGGACGAGCGACGATGCCCTCCTCGGTACCCCCGAACGCCGCCCGTTCCTCGTGCGCATCCCGGTTCTTTTACAATGTAAAATGAAACGCGCAAGGCCGTTCTTCATGACGCGCCGCGCGCTCGTGCTCGTGCTCGGGGCTCCTGCGCCAGCCGAACGTCCCCGATCATGCACGCTTGGCGCGGCTCCGGCCGACCGGTTCGCCGGAGGCCTGGGGGGCACGCTGGAGCGCCTCCAGGAGCAGCTCGAGTCCGAAGTCGAACACGTCGTCGAAGTGCGACGGCTCGAGCCACGACGAAACCGAGGCCAGCCGCGGGAAGGCCTCCTGGGCGGCAAGCGCTTCGGCCTCGAGCTCGGGAGAGCTCGCGACCCGCTCCACGTCGCGCAGACCGGCGAGCTCGTTGAGGGCGGCACCGCTGCAGAAGCTGCTCACCAGCCGGTAAAAGCGAGCGGTCTGGCGATCGTCGAGCCCGGCGCGGCGGGCCATCTCGAAGAGGCCGTCGAGGAATCGGTACGTGCCCTCGGTCGCGAAGCGCCGCGTCGCCAGGAGCGCGAAGGCATTGGGGTGCTGGTGAGCGAGGCGGCGGTAGCCATAGGCAAGCTTGCGGAACGCGTCGATCCAATCGTCGGGCGTCGACGGTTCGACCGGAAGGCGCGCGATGAGAGCCTCGACGACCGCGTCGAGCAGGGCGTCCTTGCTCGGGTAGTACCAGTAGATCGCCATGGCCTCGCAGCCCAGCGCGGCACCCAGGCGGCGCGTGCTGAACGCCTCGAGGCCCTCGGCGTCGATCAGGCGGAGAGCCTCGTCGCGGATGCGCTCGGCGGTGAGACCGCTCCCGGCGGAGGTCCGCTTTGCCGGACGCTTGGCGCTCGCGCGACCTGCCGGCTCCCGCAGCGATGCGCGAGGGGCTGACTTCGAGGCGGTCCTCTTGCGCTTCGAAACGGCGGCCATCGGCGACCGCGTCAGAATGCCGTCCCGGAGCCTCTCTTTGCCAGCCCTTTCGGCCCTCGCCGCTCGATTCTGGGCCGCTTGCACCTCGGGCGTCGCAGCGGCACGCTCATTCTCGATGCCCGCGGGTCGTTCCGCACCGTCTTTTCCCCTCGGCGTAGCCCGCCGGCGACGAGCGCCGTTGACGGTGGCGTCGCTCGTCGCCGCCGGTTTGAAGACCGTCGCTAGCGCGAGGTTTGTCCCCGTGGGCGGCCGTTACGACGTCCGGCCGCTACGCCACCGTCCGGTGCGCGCGGTGCGCGGTGGCCCTGATGCCATGGTCGCGGTGTTTGGTGTCCGCAACGGCGAGGTCGAGATCACGATCTTTGCGACGGGCGCAGACTGCCCGCCAAGCGACGTCGCGTGGGCGATGGCGAGCGCGCGCGCGATGGTCGCGGTCGATGACGACCCGACCGCGTTCCTCGCCGTCGCGGAATGTCACCCGCTCGTGGCCGCGCTGGCGAAGCGGTTCGACTGCAGGCTCGTCCGCACACCCACGGTCTTCGAGGCCTTCACACGCGCCGTGATCGAGCAGCTCGTGACCACGTTCGAGGCGACGGCCTCGCGGAGGCGCCTCACGTGGATCGCGGGTGAGCGCGTCGAAGGCACGCCGCTTCGCGCGGCACCGACGCCGACAGCCGTACTCGCCGTGCCGCCGTGGGAGCTCCACGCGATCGGGATCGGTTCACGTCGGAGCCGCACGCTGCGGGAAGGGGCGCGCCGCGGCGCAGCGCTCGAGCGCCTGCGCGACGTCGAGCCCGCTGTCGCTGCGACGAAGCTCGAGTCGTTGCCCGGCGTTGGTCCATGGACGGCAAACCTCGTCGCGCGGGCGGCGCTCGGATGGACCGACGCGGTTCCGGTACGGGACCTCCACGCGCACTACGTCATCACCGAGGCGCTCACCGGCGTGCAGGGGAACGACGACGCCATGCTCGATGCGCTCGCGCCGTTTCGTCCGCACCGCGCGCGCGTCGTCGAGCTCATCATGCAGGGCCAGATCGCCGACGCACTGCCGGGGCTCGATCGGATGCGCCACCCTCTGCCGCGCATCGACCCGCATCGCCGCGAGCCGTGGAAGTACTGACGTCGAGCCCGCGCTACCGGAGGCACTCGAGGCGATAGATCTTCCGCCCGTCCGCCGTGTAGTGGAAGGGCGGGTCGCACGCGCTTGCGTTCGCATCCTCGGTCGCGGGGGCATCGCGTACGAGCTTGACCGCGCGTACCCGGAGGTCGCGCGCGACGCGCCGATTGTCCGCGGCGGTCTTGCGCTTGAACGTGACCTCGGCCTCGCTCACGACGACGTCGGCCTCGAGGTCTTCGGCGCGCGCGCCGAGCAGCTCACGCTCGTCGCCCGTCGCGCGATCTGCGGTCACGCGCGCTGTCTTTGCGGCCGCGCGCATGGAGGACAGCTTGGCCGCGAGCTCGATCGCCGCCTTCTCGTCGATGATCGCGGCCTCGTCCAGGAACTTGGCTCGGGTGAGCATGTCGCGAGCGCGCGTGATGGGAGAGCTCCGCGAGACGCTCGTCGCGTCGGCGGAAGGCCCACCGCCGGAGCCGCCCCAGGTCGCGAACGTCGAGCCGGAGCCGGGGGCGAGGCCATACGGGTCGTCGGCGCGCGCCTCGCGCGGTGCCACGCAGAGGAGTGTGAGTGCGGCGAGCGAGAAGACATTCGCGAGCGGCATGCACTTCATGACAGGCAGCCTATCACTCGCGTCGGGCAGGTCAGCGAGACGCGCGCTTTTTGGCCGGTTTCGCCGCTCTTCGGAGCTTCGTCGCGGCGGCGGTCATCGTGGCGAGCAAGCGGTCGACCTCCGCGCGCGAGACCTTCCCGCGCGGCTTCAGCGTCGGAAAGAGCGCGTCGTACGGGACAGCCACTTCGACATCGCGCTTCATGACCGGGCCCTGCAGGAGAATGACGCGCTCGCCGTCGAACGGCGGGATCTCGGCGGGGACGCCCTCGAGCCAGACCCAGTTGTGCTGCTCGACGTCGTCGGACTTCGGATCAGGGAGGGTGCCGTCAGGGAGCAGGCCCGTCCACGCGACTGTGTGGAACGGGACGTCGAGCATGGCCGTGGTCTTCGGCGCGTTGTCCGGATCCTTGATCGTGACGACGGCCTTCGGGTTCGGCTTCTTTGCTTTGAGAAGGCCCTTCGCAGGGTCGCCGACGATCGCATCGAGCAGGAGGACGTAGAGCTCGGTCGTCGTCGCGAGATCGCGGATCGTGAAGCGCCAGCCCCTCCGCTGCTCGAGGTGGATCACGAGGAGGGGCTCGTCGTGGACGATCCGGAGGACGCGGCTGAAGGCGGTCACCTCGTCGACGTGGTCGACCAGTGGATCCGCCGCCTTCATCAACTTGCCGGAGGCACGCACCTTCTCGCGGAGCTTGTGGGAGCGGGTGAGGCACGCCGTCGCGGCCATGCACTTCGAGCGGAGGAGATCCCAGGCGGCCGTCTCCTTCGGCAGCTTCTTCTTCACAGGCTCCCGCTCGCTCTTCACGGCTTCGTCGAGGGCGAGAGGGCCTACGCGGTCGAGGCACGCCTGAGCGAATTTCGCGGCGCCAGCGAGCGTCGTGACGAGGCCATGCTCGATGGCGGGCCACGCGAGCTCGGGCGTCGCGCCGGACTCGACGAGCGCGCCGAGAGCGAGAAGGAGGACCTGGGCGGCGCGACCCTGCGAGGTCTTCACCCCCTTGCCGAGCGCGGCCATGGCCGTCGCCGTGCCCTTGGCATCTTTCGGGTGGAAGGCGCGCAGGACGGCATCGACGGCTTCGCGTAGCTCCCAGTCCTTGCCGCCGGTCGTCGTCTTTTCCACGAGGTGCTTAACGGCGAGGCCGAGATCCGACATGGGACCGGAATACCGCGCTCATGGCCGCGTGGGCAAACACAGTCTCGATCGGCCGGCGCGGCTGGCGCGCGACACCCGGAAAGTGGCGCGGACATAGGGTCACTCGCGCAAGTGCGCAGGACTGCACGAGCCCGGGACTGGCACGCGGCGTGTTGTGGAGCGACGCCATGCACAGCCCTCACGTCACGCCTCGTCGCTCCATCGCCGCCTTCACCGTCGCGACGTGTATCGTCGTCGCCCTCGGTGCCGCCTCCTCGTGCGCGGATGAAGAGGCGCGCGTGGGCGCGTCCGAGCTCCCGCGGCCCGCGCGAACGCTCGCGCCCGCCGTGCCCGCCACCGAACCGGACGCGCAGGCGCCCAAACCGCCTACGATCGACGTCGGGGGGCGCGTCGTCGACGATCTCGAAGGCGCGATCGTCGGGCGTCCGATCACGGTCGTCGATGGGCGCGGCAAGCGCCAGGAGGTCCTGACGGACGAGGACGGAGGGTTCTACGCGTTGGGCGTCGTCCCGCCTTACGACGTGCTCGTGGAGCAGGCCCCCTCCGGGGTGGTAGTCACTCCGCTGGTCTTCCTCGGTCTCCGCCGGAGGGATCCGCGCCTCGAGGTCTTCGAGCGCCAAGGGACGACGCCGCGGCCCGCGGCCCAGCCGATCCGCATCGGCGTCAAGCTGCCGCCCTGCCGGGCGATCGAGGGGTCTTGTTGGGTTGCCGTGGTGAGCGCATCACCAAGTGGCGGCGGAGGCACCGCCGGGTCCTACGTCGACGGGACGGATCACGCCGTCTACGACTTCGAGCACTCGTGGAGGGAGGCCACGACGCGGCCCGCGGAGACGATCGACGTCCACGTGCTCGTCGGTGATGCGCAATACACGGAATACGCCTACGCCCACGTCACGCGCGTGCTCGTTCACCCGGGCCAACCGAGCGATCTCGGCGTCGCGGTTCCTCTAGCCGTCGGCTCCACCGAGCCGGTCGCGGTCGCGGGGCACACGAGCGATATGCCCGAGGGATGGCAATGGACGCTCGCGTCCCAGCTCGAGCTCCCGGGAGGCGCGGCGGTTGCGCTCCGCTACGACTGGTCCACGGCGTTCTCGATGAGGCTGCCGAGTCTGCCCGGCGCCACCTGGCGAGTAGGGGCGTGGGCGCAGCACCCGCCGACGCCGGATCGCCCCTACTTCCATCGCTCGTCGCAGGCGTGGTCGGGGACGCTCCCGCTCGCGACGGCGAACGTCGCTCTCGACGTCCCCGCTGCGCCCGAACCGATCCGTCCGGAGATGGAGGGTACGTTCTCGCGCCGAGGGACAGGGCTCGCGTGGGACGGTCGCGCGCCGGCGCTCGCGTCGATCGTCCTCGTCGATCTCGCGCGCGGCAAGCAGCGCTTTCGTGCGTTCACGTCGGAGCCGGAGCTTCTCCTCCGTCGGCTCGAGGCTCTCGGGCTACCGAGGCTCGAGCCCGGTGAGCACGTCTTCGACATGACGACGACGCCGGGGGCGATCGTCGACGAGCTCGCCGAGCCTGACCTTCACACGCGTAGAAGTCGTGCGGATGTGCACGTGCCCGGCGCGACGACGTACCAGCGCTTCCGGTTCGCCGTGACGCCGTGACGGAGCGTCAGTGGGCGGGCATCTCGTCGACCCAGCCGCACGCGGCGCCGCTCCCGAGCATGCGCGGCGTACGCTGCGCGTAGGGCTCGTAAAAGCGCCGCGCGTCGTGGGCCTCGGGCGACTCGGGCGGCGTCTCGTGGTGGAAGCACCAGTGGTGACCGACGTGCTCCTCGAAGAGCGCGTGCCAGCGTTCCTCCTCCGACCACTGCTCGGGGCTGAGGCGGAAGAGAACCCAGCGCATCGGCGTATCGTCGTCGGCGCGGTCGTCGCCGTGGAGCACCATGAGCTGGCGTTCCCCGGCGTGCTCGACGACCGCCTCGAGCGGGCCGTCGTACCAGTCGTTTACCCAGAGAAGGCGGAGCTCGGTCGGAGCCAGCTTCGGCAGCACGGTCAGGTCAACGGCGGCCATTCGCTCTCCTTCTCAGACGAGAACGATAGGCCGGACAAGCCTGGAAAAGCCAATTCGCGAGAGGCGTGGTAGAGCCGAGCTCATGGCTTGGCCTCGTCATCTCGAGCTCTCGGTGCTCGGCGTCCTGGGCGTCCTCTCGCTTGCGGCGTGTCGAAGCAAACCGCCCGGGGGCGAGGTCGCCGCCGACGCGGGCGCGCCGTCCGAAACAGCGAAGGTCGAGGACGGCACATCGTCCGCAGCCGAGGAGAGCCTCGTCGAGGCGGGCCATCGCTTTCGCGACGCCGAGCCGAAGGTCGTCGTCGATCCCGACGGTTCCGTCGACCCTGCATGCTCGGGGCCCGTACTCGCGCTCGAGGTCGCGGTGGTCGACAGGCGCTGCGCGATCGGGTCGGGCCGCGCGAAGCAGCTTCGCGCGATCCTCGAGGTCGATGCTGGCGCGCCGCTGTCGCTGAAGCAGGAGGCGAAGGTCGTAGCCGACGGGCGTGTCGCGCTCCGGCTCATCAATACGGGTTCGGCACCGCTGACGTTGCCTCTCAGCTTCTCGGCGAAGCTCCCCGCATTCACTGTCCTTGCCGAGGATGAGCGCCACACGCTGTACGAGCTCGAGCCGCCGCTTCTGGAGGTCGCCGCGGGTAGCCCCGAGGCAGCCGCGCGAAACGACCGACCGCACTTTGCACGCATCGTTCTGGTCGCGGGCGGAGCCGCCGTCGCGACAATCGCGATCCGCGGCAATGTCGTTCGCGTCCTCAGGCGTGGCCCCGGCGACACGTGCTCTGGCGGTCCGGCCTGCACTCCCTCGCGGCTCGCGAAGGGGCGCTACACGTTGCACGTCGGCGAGCTCCTCACCGACGTCGAGGTCGGCGCGCCCGCGCGGGTCGCGTTCGAGCTTCCCTAACCGCTTCCTGAAGCACGCGGGAGATGTAGGGAACTGTCGGAAAGTTGGCCGATCGTCCACGAACAACGGAGCGTCGGGGGAAGGGACGGACGCCATGACCCCACGTCACCGTATGTCGCGCCGCAGCCTGCTCGCTGCCGTTCCGTTCTTCGGGCTCGCCGCGCTCACGTCGACGCGTGCGCGCGCGGAGGGGCTCTTGCCGTCGCCGTCTCCCGCGGCCGGCTCGCGCGTCGTTCGTCTCGTGACCGATGCGCGCGGGATCACCGCGACGCTCGAGCTCGAGCACGCGCCGTTCCCCGCGAGCAGTGGCGGCTATGCCGACCCTACCGTGCTCGTGTTCATTCCTCACCATCATCGCGTCGCGCGCGACGCATCGGTCTCGACAGTCGTGCACTTCCACGGCCACAACTCCACTGCCGAGCGGGCGATGGTCGCGCACCAGCTCCGCGAGCAACTCTTCGAGAGCAAGCAGAACGCGATCCTCGTCGTCCCGCAGCTCGCCGTGAACGCGGCAGACTCCGCCGCCGGCAGGCTCGAGACCCCCGGTGGCTTCGCGCGCATGCTCGAAGGCGCCCTCCGCACGCTCGACGTCGCCGCCGTGCGCGCTGCGGCCGGTCACGCCGCGCTGCCGCCGAGCGCGTCGGTGGGTCGCGTTTGCGTGTCGGCTCACTCAGGCGGCTACCACGCTGCGGCGTGCGCGCTTCGCGTAGGCGGGCTCGCCGTCCAGGAGGCATACCTGTTCGACGCGCTCTACGCCGAGGTCGATGTGTTCCGCGACTGGGTCATCGCGGGTCACGGCAAGCCGATGAGCGCGCGCCACAAGCTCGTTTCGTACTTCACGGCTGGCCGCACCGAAGGCAACACCAACGTCCTCTTCGCAGAGCTGCAACGCTCCGGCGTCGTCTGCGCGCACGAGCAGATCGAGGGAACGCTGTCACGTGAGGAGCTCACGCGCGCCGAGGCGGTCAGCATCCGGACGCAGCTGGCCCACGGTTCGGTCACGAGCGAGCTGAACAATCTCCGCGACTGCCTCTACGCGTCTGCGCTGCGGCGCAACCTGCGCAGCTCATGGTTCGAGGCCAAGCACGGCGCGCGGCCCCTCGAGCGTCGCCGCTGAGCGTCGCCGCTGAGCGACGGAGGAGCACCTCAGGGCTTCCGCCCACCGACACCCGGCTTGTGCGTCACGACGATGTGGCCGTGGCTCTTGTTGTCCGGGTAGCCGTAGCGGAAGGCAATCGGCGCGCTGCCTTTGAACTTTTCGTGGAAGTCGTTCATGTCCTTGTTGTTCACGGTGCCGAATGGCTCCGCGTACTCGTACTGGCCGTACACGTCCTGCTCGAAGCCGTTCTTCTTCGCGATCCGCGGCGGCACGCCCGTCGTGTCGGAGATCATCCAGTCCGTGTGCCCCATCAGCCAGTCGCGAATGACCGAGAAGTTCGTGTCGTCCCACAAGAGGTGGCTCGCGGCCTTCGTCATCGCGGAGACCTTCGGCTTCGTATCGAGGTGCTTCATCAGCTGGGGAAGGCGCTTCACGTTCGCGTCCGAGAGGTCGTACGCGACGTGACGGAATACGCGGAGCTGGCTCTCGCCCGTCTTCTTGAAGCGGATCTCGGCGTTGGCGAATGGACCGCCGCGGCCCGTCTTGTTCGCCTTCTCGGCCTTCGCGATGTCAACCTCGGTGAGGTAGTGGAGGGAGCCGTCGTCGTTGAAGTCGAAGTAGCGGTAGGTGACCGGCTCGAAGCCGTGGATCGCCATCGCGGCGAGCGTGAAGGCCGCCTCGCCGGGAACTGCGCCGCGCGTCTCGATGTCGAGGTTGATCGTGCGACTGTGCGCCTTGAGGAAGAGCTTCCCGAGATGCTCGCGGAGCGTCGCAAGCTCCTTCTCGAGGCGCTTGTTGTCGGGCTTCGTGATGCCGCGTAGGTCACCGGCGATCTCGAGCGAGATGGTCGTGATCTCGGTCGCGTCCGGGAACGTCGCGAGCGCGGTGACGAGGTCGCCTCCGCCGAACGGGTAGACGACCTGCTTCGGCAGTCCAGCCGGCCTGAGCTTTGCGAGGAAGGGCGCGGCGACGTCGACCCACTCGCGCTTGTACTCGTCATAGCCGCTCTTCAACATGCCGCAGTGCGTGTCGACCATCTTCTTGTCGAAGCCCGCGGGGATGAAGGAGTCGTCGCCCGCGCACGCGGCGACGCGGAAGGCGGCCTGGACCTCCTTCGTGAACTGCGTTCCGGCGAGGGGCTCGTCGGTGGCTGCGGGTGCCTGCGCGTCAGCAGCGGCGACGGAGGTGGTCGCCGCCGGCGTGGCCGCAGCGGCATCGGTCGCCGCGGCGGCGAGCGGCGCCGACGGCATCGACCCCGGCTTCTGCGCGCTAGCCGTCGACGGATCCGGCGGTTGCGAGCGACATGCGCCTGTGGAAGCGACGAGGAGCGCGAAGATCGCGACGAGGCTGCGTGCTGGAAGCGGGGCTTTGCGAGGGATCTTCACGATGGGCAAACTCTGCCAACGATGGGGCGCGTTGCCAACCGCCGCGCGCGCGAAGGGCCACACTTTTCCTCGACGAGCCCCTCCCTGGCCGCCCTGGGCGCGGCGACCGGGCCCTCGGCGCCGTGAACGCGTGCGCGCCCGCCGGCAACAGAACAGGGCAAGTGAGGTCCTGCATGCGCACTCGCATCGCCGTGCTCGCGCTCGCGAGCGCGGCCGTATTCGCTTCGACATCGGCATGGGGCGAGGAAGGCTCCGTGGCGAATGAGGTCGCAGCGACGCGGTTTCAGGTCGATGCCGCGCTCGTCCAGATGCGCGCCACGTCATTCCGCGTCCGCGAGCAGCTCCGCACGGCGCGCAAGGGCGGGACGGCACCCCAGATCTCGTGCGTCGACGAGGCTCTGAGCCGCTCGGATGTGGCGATTCGTCGTGCGCGAGAGCTCGGTGGCGAGGCCGTAGCGGCCTCTGGTCGTGGTGAGGTCGACGAGGCGCGTGCGATCCTTCGCCGTCTCGCCGAGACCAAGGAAATACAGCGCGTGGCAGCGGCCACGGCGACGTCGTGCGCGCCGCATGCCGTCGTCCTCCTGACGCCGACCCACACGACGACTGTGAGGCTCGAGATCTCGAAGACGATCGCGCCGGTGCAGTAGCAAGCCGAAGGTCCCGGTGACCTAGCGCTGTTCCCAGCTCGCGGCGCGACGCTCGAAATACGCCTCGACGGCCTCGTTGTGATCGGCGCCGCTCCATGTGTCGACGAAGAGCTGGCGTTCGATCGCGCGAACATCGTGGGTCGTTGCGACCGTCTCGCGGACGAGGCGCTTCATCTCGGCCACGGC
>JAYSXP010000405.1:0-4084 GCA_043717125.1 Polyangiaceae bacterium
TTTTTGAATGCCTAAAACCAGCGCGTTCATCGCGGCCGCCCTCTCGTTCTCCGGCGTGGCCGTCGCGGCGTGCAGCGGCACCACGACGGGCACGGGGACAAGCGGCGGCGGCACGAGTGGTACGAGTGGTACGAGTGGTTCGAGCGGAACCAGCGGAACCACCCCCCCCACCGCCGGCGGGAAGAATGGCGTCTTCGGCAGCGTCGGGTCGACCTCGGGCGGCACGTCGGGCACGAGCTCGGGCTCCAGTTCGTGCATGCTCTCGGCAAGCGACGACGCCTGCAGCGCGTGCGTCAAGAGCGCCTGCTGCACGGAGTTCGAGGCGTGCTCGGGCAGTGCGTCGTGCGTGGCCTTCGCCAGCTGTGCGGAGAGCTGCTCAGCCGGCGACGAACCTTGCTACGCGAGCTGCTACAGCACGCACACCGGCGCCCAGGGCGCCGTGAACAGCCTCGTCGCCTGCGCCAACCACAAGTGCGTGAGCTGCAACTGACCTAGGTCAGCAAGGTCAGCTGCTCTTGCTCTTCGCCTGGAGCTGAACCGTCGCCGTCGAGGGCGGGGCCACCGACGGCGGCACCAGCGGCGACGTCGCGACCGACGCATGGTGAAGATTGCGCGAGGACTCCTCGGCCTGCTCGTGCACGAACGCGTTGAGCTCCTCGCTCACATGCCGCAGGTACTGCTGCTTCACGTGGAACGGCAAAAAAGCGCTCTTGAAGCCGCTCAGGATGACCTGCTTCAGGTCGTCGAACGTGAAGCCCATCTCCGTGTGGCAGAGCCAGAGCTCCTTCGACACCGTGGTGTTCGTGACGAGTCGGTTGTCCGTGTTGACGGTCACGCGCAGGCCGAGGTTCTTGTAGAGCTTGATCGGGTGGCTCGCCAGATCGCGGATCGCGCCCGTCTGCACGTTGGAAGACGGGCAGCACTCGAGCGCGATGCGATGATCGTTGACGTAGTGGAGCAGGTCTCCATCCTCGCGGAGCCGGCAGCCGTGCCCGATGCGGTGCGCACCGCAGACGTGGATCGCCTGGTGGATCGACTCGGGGCCGTAGGCCTCGCCCGCGTGGATCGTGACGTTGATGTTGTTGTCGCGAACGAGCTGGAACGCAGACTTGTGGTGCTTCGCGGGGTAATCGTACTCGGCGCCCGCGAGATCGAAGCCGACGACGCCGCGGTTCTTGTACGCGACGGCGAGCTCGGCCATCTCGAGTGAGCTCTCGGCCGACACGTTCCGGATCCCGCAGATGATGACGTTCGACTCGATCCCGTACTCGTCCTGCGCCGCACGGAGGCCCTCGAGCACAGCCTCGACGACGGTGGTGAGCGCGAGGCCACGACGCGTGTGGAGCATCGGCGAGTAGCGGACCTCCATGTAGCGGACGTTCTCGCGCGCGGCGTCCTCGGCGAGCTCGTAGGCGGCACGCGTCAGCGCGTCGGCGGTCTGGAGGACACGGAGCGTGACGTCGAAGGCCTTGAGGTACTCGACGAGCGAGCCGCAATTCTCCCCGAGGTTCATCGCCTTGCGAAGGCCGTCCTCGTCCTTCGAGGGAAGCTCGACCCGCTGGATCGAAGCGAGATCGAGGATCGTCTTCAACCGAAGCGAGCCATCCAGGTGGACGTGGAGGTCGGTCTTCGGGAGCTTCTCGATGACGGCGAGCGGGATCGTGTGCGGCATGGCCGTACGTATCACAGCTGCACGCTCCGAACCTCTGAACGGATGCTCCGTTGCCCTCAGAAGAGGACGGGCGACGGCAGCGGGACGATGCCTGAGCCGACACGCGTTGCATTCGAGCTGAACCGTGTCGTCGACGCGACACGCACCTCCTTGTCCCCAAGACTGTCGGCGTCGGCGTCGTCGCCCTCGACGAGGAACGAGCCGTTTTGCGCATGGATACCGACGCCGTTGCGCGCGATCGTGGCGCCGTCGACGAGCGCACGTCCACCGTCCACCGCGAGGCCAATGCCGGGGTTGTCGACGAGGGACGTGCCCGAGAGCACGACGCGAGCGCCCGAACCGAGTGTGACGCCGTGTCCGAAGCCGCCGCGCGCCTTCTTCGTGCCGTGGATCGAGGAGCGCGCGAAGCGCACCAGGGTGGCGCTCCCTTCCTTGATGAGGAGCCCACTCGTGGTCGCACCGTCGACGACGCTCGCTTCGAGATCGAGCGTGCTTGCCGGGCCGACACCGATGCCCGCCCCGGCCGTGTCCGTCGAGCCTTCGAGGACGTCGCGGACGAGGAGGTGATCGCCGCGCAAGCTGCTTCCCTTGCCGAGGCTCACGCCCGCCGCAGCGCTTCGTGTGATCGAGACGTCGGTCACCGTGGCGCTCGCGTCGTTCAGCACGACGAACCCGACCGCGGTCGCCCTGGCGGGCTCGGCTCCGCTCGTGCCGCGCGTCGCGTCGACGAGCGAATGCTTCAGATCGAGCGCGCCGCCCGCGTCGACGAACGCGGCGACTCCCCACGCTCCGAGGATCGCGACGCCGTCGAGCGTGGCCTTCCCCTTGCCGCTCACGGCGACTCCACCGCCTCTTCCGTCGCTCTTGCTCGTGCCGATCGGGTTGCCGACCGGAAGCGGTGCGACGATCGCGACCGAGGTGAGGCCGAGAGTCGACTTCTCGTCGCGGCAGAGCGCGGCGGTATTCTCGATGTTCGTGAGGATCGAGGACCGCATGAAGACGTGCCCGCCGAACGTCGCCGTGACGCCGTAACCACGGGCCGCAGAGCCTCCGATGTGGACGTCGCGCACGATGGTGTCCGTGACCTCGACCACGCCGTCGTCCTCCGCGGCGACCGCGGAGTCGGCCGTCAGGTCACGGAGGATCGACTGCGCGACCGTCACGTGGGCGCCGCCGATCGCGACGACGCCCGACGCGCGCACGTTCGACGCCGCATTCGGGGCCTGCCTCGTGACGACGACGCGCGTAAGCGTGACCTTGGCGTCAGCGCCGGCGAGGACGGCCTGCACGCCGCCCGAGAGTGTGACGTCGGTGACGGTCGCCTCGGCACCGACTCCGACGGCGAGGTCGAACCCACCGCGTGCGTCGGCCTGAGGCACCGTGTCCTCGATCTTGGTCCGCCGGATCGTCGCGCGACCTCCCTCGACGTAGAGCCCCGCGTAGCGACTGGCACCCACCACGACGTCCTCGATGGTCGCCTCGCCCGAGCTTTTGACGGCGACTCCGTCGACGTGACCTGTCAGCGTGACACCTCGCACGACGACGCCGGTGGCGCGCACCTCGATGCCCGCCTTCAGACTGCCAGGAGGAGATTTGATCTCGACGTTCGCCGCGCAGCGGCCGACGACCGTGACGTGCTTGTCGATCGTCACGGCATCCTCGTAGATACCGGCTGCGATCGCGACCGTCGCGCCGTCCCCCGCGGCGGCAACGCCCGCGGCGACCGTCTTCACGTGGGTCGCGTCGACCTGCGCATCGGCGAGCGAAGCGTCCACGACGATCGCTCCAGCGGGGGGAAATGCGCCCGTGCAATCGCCGACGGGAACACAGCTCGGCGCTCCCGCGGCCTCGCGGGTCGCGCCGGTGCACGCGACGGCGGGAGCGGCGTCGGCGCAGCCGAAGCCCGACGCATCACGCGTGGTCCCGGCGGGACACGCCGCGACCCAGCCCACGGGCTCGCACATGCTCGAGCCGACACGTGGTCGCGTGCCACCCGGACAGCTCGCCGGCGCAGGCACGTCGACGCACGCGCCGTCTGCGTCGAGGACGAAGCCGTCGGCGCACGGGTTCGCGACGAGCGGCGGGACGGGAGCAGGAGTCACGGCCGCATCCGGACCCGCGCCGCACGCGCTGCACGCGCTGCACGCAATGAGGAGCGCGCCCAAGAGGATGCCGAGCGCTCGCGGGCTCATGGAATCTTCACGTTCTTCGCCTCGGCGTTCTCCGCGTCGAGCTTGAGCGCCTCGTCGAGGTGCTTTTTCGCCTCGACGTTACGCTTGAGCACGACGAGCTCCTGCGCAAGCAGCGCGTGCGCCGTTGCCTTCTCGGGCGGCTTGCCGGGGCAGAGCACGGCCGTCTCCAGCTCGTAGACCGCGGTATCGTGTGCGTTCGTCGCTGCGAGCGCGCGCGCGT
>JAYSXP010000406.1:0-4083 GCA_043717125.1 Polyangiaceae bacterium
GCGAAGGACATCGGCTTCGACACGCTGGTCGCGCTCCGCGCGGACATCCACACGAAGCTCGAGAAGAACGCGAAGGATCGCTCCGAGACCGTCCTCGCCGAGCAGATCGTCGACAAGCTGAACAGCGAGAACTCCTGCGACGTTCCTCCCTCCCTGGTCGAGCAGCAGTGCCGCATCATGGAGCAGGAGGTCCTGCAGAGCGCCCGCCGGATGGGTCAGCGGATCACGCAGGAGCAGTACAACGCGCTCCACGGCGCGATCCTCGCCGACGCTGAGAAAAAGGTGCGCGCCGGCCTCCTCATGGCCGCTATCGCCAAGAAGAACGAGTTCAAGGTCACGGACGAGGACATGGAGAAGGGCCTTGCCGAGCTTGCCGAGGAGACCGGGAAGAACGTCGCCAAGCTGCGCGTCGAATACCGCGAGAAGTCGAAGCGCGACATCCTCATCGGTATGATTCTCGAGGACAAGATCCTCGACTTCATCGAGACGAAGTCCAACATCAAGGACGGCGACCCGCCCAAGCCCGAACCGAAGCCTGAAGATGCGGCATCCAAGGCCGTGGAAGAAAAAAAGGAAGGCTGAACCATGACGACCAAGCGACCCGAGAATCGTGCGCAGGCGATGGCCGTCCTGGAGAGCGCCAACGCCTCCGGGTTCCTCTCGAGCATCACGTCGAGTTCCGTAGAGACCCGCGATGTCCGGGCGGGCACCAGCGCCTCCGGCGTGCTCATCCCCAACGTCGTCGAGACGACGCACCGCGGCGAGCGCGGCTGGAGCATCTTCGACCGCCTCCTCAAGGACCGCATCGTGTTTCTCTACGACGAGATCCACGACATGCTCGCGAACGTGATCATCGCCCAGTTCCTGTTCCTCGAGAGCGAGGACCCGGACAAGGAGATCATGGTCTACATCAACAGCCCCGGCGGCGTCGTGACCAGCGGCCTCGCGATCCACGACACGATGCAGTACGTGCGCTGCGACGTTTCGACCACCTGCCTCGGCATGGCGGCGTCGATGGCCGCCGTGCTCCTCGCGGCCGGCACCAAGGGCCGCCGCAACGCGCTGCCCAACGCCCGCGTCATGATTCACCAGCCCATGGGCGGTGCACGTGGTCAGGCGTCGGACATCGAGATCCAGGCCAAGGAGATCCGGCACCTCAAGGATGTCCTCACGGACATCCTCACCGCCGCATCGGGCAAGGCGAAGGAGCAGGTCCACAAGGACATCGACCGCGATTTCTACCTGAGCGCGGCCGCGGCCAAGGAATACGGCCTCATCGACAACGTCATGCTGCCGCCGAAGAAGCGCACAGACGGCACAAAGGAGAAGTAGCTCCACATGAACGGCGCGCGGGTGCGCGCCGTTCTCATCGAGGCAGGTAACGCCTCGCACCGCCCGCACCGCAGAAGCTTGCGGCACGGCGGGCAGGGGAATAAGCTTCCCCCCAGAAAGAGGGATCCGTGGAGCGCCGTCGTGACGATCACAACAGTGGCAACCTGAGCTGCTCCTTCTGCGGAAAGTCGCAGAAGGAAGTCAAGAAGCTCATCGCAGGACCTACGGTCTACATCTGCGACGAGTGCATCGGGCTTTGCAACGACATCATCGCGGAGGAGGTCGAGAAGGACGAGCCGTACGCCGGCACCGCCCCCATCCCGAAGCCCTCCGAGATCAAGACGATTCTCGACGACTACGTGATCGGCCAGGACCGCGCGAAGAAGATTCTCGCGGTCGCCGTCCACAATCACTACAAGCGCATCGATTCGCGCGTCAGCTCCGACGAGGTCGAGCTCGCGAAGTCGAACATCCTGCTCCTTGGCCCCACCGGTTCGGGCAAGACGCTCCTCGCCCAGACGCTCGCGAAGATCCTCCACGTCCCGTTCGCCATCGCCGATGCGACGACGCTCACGGAAGCCGGCTACGTCGGCGAGGACGTCGAGAACATCATCGTCCAGCTCCTGCAGAACGCCGACCACGACGTCGAGCGTGCGCAGCGCGGCATCGTCTACATCGACGAGATCGACAAGATCAGCCGCAAGAGCGACAACCCGAGCATCACGCGGGACGTGTCGGGCGAGGGTGTGCAGCAGGCGCTCCTCAAGATCATCGAGGGCACGATTGCGAACGTTCCGCCGAAGGGCGGCCGCAAGCATCCGCAGCAGGATTTTCTGCAGGTCGACACGCAGAACATCCTGTTCATCTGCGGTGGCGCCTTCGTAGGTCTCGACATGATCGTCCAGCGCCGCATCGGTCAGCAGACGCTCGGTTTCGGCGCCGAGATCAAGTCGAAGAAGGACTACAAGCTCGGTGAGCTCCTCCAGAAGGTGCAGCCCGAGGACCTCCTCAAGTTCGGCCTCATCCCCGAGTTCATCGGCCGCTTGCCGGTCATCGCTACGCTGCACGAGCTGAACGAGGAAGCGCTCATCGACATCCTGACGAAGCCGAAGAACGCGCTCGTGAAGCAGTTCCAGAAGCTCTTCGACATGGATGGCGTGAAGCTCAAGTTCACGAAGACGGCGCTCGCCGCCGTCGCGAAGGAAGCGCTCATCCGCAACGCGGGCGCGCGCGGTCTTCGCGCCATCCTCGAGCACGCGATGCTCGACATCATGTACGACGTCCCGTCCCGCGCCGGCATCAAGGAAGTCGTGATCAACGAGGAAGTGATCACGAAGGGCGAGGCTCCGCTGATCGTCTACGCGAAGGAAGCCGAGCTCGCCTAGCGCCGGTCGGCGAGCGGACGAGCGGGGCGTGAACGGCCGCTGAGCGCCGATTTCCACCTTCGTTCGCGTCGCGCGCGCGTTCCCCCCGGCTTCGCCTATCGGGACCTCTTCATCGTGAACGTCCGCGGGCCGGAGCTCCGCGCGGAGCGTCGTGGCGACAGACCCACGTTCGACCGTAGAGCGCGCGACACGAGCGTACACACACCGGCGCACACGCTCTGCTCGCCCCGCCACGCTCACAGCTGAGCTTCGATGACCGGTGGTCGATCCTGTCGATCCTGGGTCTCGTGGACACGTCGTGGCTGCCGCCATAGCGACACGAGCAGCGAGCGACCGCTTGACCGGGCGACCCCGGACGTCGACGCCGAGCGAGGGCGCTGCGCGCTCCCGCTTCAAGGACAGTGCTCTTGCGTTCGACGTCGACGCTGCGAGCAAGTTTGACGCACGCTCACGACGGGCCTGGTGGCAGACGTGGCGCGCGCGCAACGGAGCTGGCGACCAGCGCGTTCCAGCGCTGCTGCTGAACACGGCGGGAGAGTCCCTGAGCGCGGAGGATTCACCCGTGGAAAATCGCCTCGGACGAGGTTGGTAGGGGGCGTGGTTTCGGGGTAAACCATGCCCCTATGTTCTTCAAGAACGATGACGGCAAACCGGGCCGCGACGTGAAGCGCCGCAGCGTCCCCCTTCTTCCGCTCCGGGACATCATCGTGTTCCCGCACATGGTGAGCCAGCTGTTCGTCGGTCGCGAGCGATCCATCAACGCGCTCGACGCCGCCATGGCGCGCGACAAGGACATCTTTCTCGCTGCGCAGAAGAACGCCAAGACCAACGAGCCGACGCCCGACGACATCTTCCAGGTCGGAACGCTCGGCACGATCATGCAGCTGCTCCGCCTCCCGGACGGCACCGTGAAGGTGCTGGTCGAGGGCAAGCGCCGCGCGAAAATCAAGAAGTTCCCTCAGACCGAGGAGTACTTCCTCGTCGAGGTCGAGGAGGTCGCCGAGCAGAGCGCGAAGGGCGTCGAGGTCGAGGCCTTGATGCGGAGCGTGCAGGCCGCTTTCGAGATGTACGTGAAGTTGAACAAGAAGGTTCAACCCGAAGTCTTGATGAGCGCGCAGACGATCGACGATGCGGCGCGTCTCTCCGACACGATCGTCGCCAACCTCCCGACCATCAAGCTCACCGATCGCCAGGCTCTCCTCGAGATGGAGGATGCGGTGAAGCGGCTCGAGCGCCTCCACGAGCTGATGCAGGCCGAGATCGAGATCCTCCAGGTGGAGAAGAAGATCCGATCGCGCGTCAAGAAGCAGATGGAGAAGACGCAGAAGGAATATTACCTGAACGAGCAGATGCAGGCGATCCAGAA
>JAYSXP010000407.1:0-32458 GCA_043717125.1 Polyangiaceae bacterium
CGCTCATGGCCGGACATCGGCCGCCTCGCCCTGGCGGTTGCCTTCAATCGCGCACGCGCACGCGCACGCGCACGCGCACGACCACGACCACGACCACGACCACGACCACGACCACGATCGCGACCACGATCGCGACCACGATCGCGACCGATGGCCGGACTTCAGACCGACGGTACTAGTCGTGTTCCGGTCCTGGACGCTCGCTGCTCCCGTCGTCGGCGCTGCGTGCGCGACCGAAGACGCGCGACCCCGGCGCGACCGATTTGGTGAGCCAGACGTTGCCGCCGATGACCGAGCCCGCGCCGATCACCGTCTCGCCGCCCAGGATGGTGGCGCCGGCGTAGATCGTGACGCCGTCCTCGATCGTCGGGTGCCTCTTCTTCTGGTCGTCGCGCTTGGACACGCTGAGCGCGCCGAGCGTGACGCCTTGGTAGAGCTTCACGTCGTTGCCGATCACGCTCGTCTCGCCGATCACGACGCCGGTACCGTGATCGATGAACATGCGCTCGCCGATCTCCGCGCCCGGGTTGATGTCGATGCCCGTCCGCGAGTGCGCGTACTCGGTGATGATGCGCGGGATCATCGGCACGCCGGAGCGCGAGAGCCGGTTCGCGATGCGGTAGGCGACGATGGCTTCGAGCGCCGGATAGGAAAAGACGATCTCCTCGACCGTCTTCGCCGCGGGGTCGCCGTCGTAGGCGGCTTTCACGTCGGCGTTCAGCAGCCTCCGGAGCTCGGGGATGTCCTTGAAGAGCGCAAGCACGACCTTCTCGCCCGAGCCGGCGGGCAGTTTTCGATCCGAGCGGCCCATCCAGTGGTCGTAGGTGAGGGCGCGCTCGATCT
Organism: Polyangiaceae bacterium; assembly: GCA_043717125.1. Classification (GTDB taxonomy): domain Bacteria; phylum Myxococcota_A; class Polyangia; order Polyangiales; family Polyangiaceae; genus Labilithrix. Next base: position 844 of record JAYSXP010000407.1, read on the forward strand.
GCTCCACGAGGACGCAATACGCGGCGTAGAGCTGCTCGGCGACGCCCTGGCGCAGGTTGTCCTTCGTGAGCGTCCGGGTGCTGTAGAAGCCCATGAAGAGCGCGTGCTTCAGGTGCTCGAACGCGTCGGTGACGGCGCGCTTGTTGGGCAGCGCGGAGCTCTCGAGGTTGTTGATCTCGAGGCTTGCCGTGTAGCTCTCGACGACGCCGTCGATGGCGGTCTCGAGGTCGCGAAAGCGTTTCGGCTCGGTTCGCATCGCTCCCATCCTATCGCGTAGCCGCTAGCATGGGCGCATGAAGCTCGTCGACATCGTCGGCAACACGCCCATGATCGAGGTCGCCTCAGGCGTCTCGCGTCCAGGTATCCGCCTCTTCGCCAAGCTCGAGGGGAACAACCCGGCGGGGAGCGTGAAGGACCGTCCTGCGCGCTCGATGATCCTGCGCGCCGAGGAGCGCGGCACGCTGAAGAAGGGGATGCGGCTCATCGAGCCGACGAGCGGCAACACCGGGATCGCGCTCGCGATGATCGCGGCGGCACGCGGGTACGCGATCGAGCTGATCATGCCGGACAGCGCGACTCCCGAGCGCGTGCACGTGATGCGCGCGTTCGGCGCCGAGGTCATCCTCACGCCGAGCGCGAAGGGAATGGAAGGCACCATCGACCACGCGCGCGAGAAGGTCGCGAAGGGCGGCTACCTGATGCTCGACCAGTTCGGCAACCCCGACAACTGGCTCGCCCACTACGAGACGACCGGCCCCGAGATCTGGCGGGACTCGAGCGAGGGGGTCACGCACTTCGTGAGCGCGATGGGGACGACTGGAACGATCATGGGAGTCTCCCGCTTCCTGAAGGAGAAGCGAAACGAGATCACCATCGTCGGCTGTCAGCCCACCGAAGGCTCGAGCATCCCCGGGATCCGACGCTGGCCGAAGGAGTACCTGCCGAAGATCTACGAGGCCGATCGCGTCGATCGCATCGTCGACGTCGCGCAGCTCGACGCCGAGCGCTCCGCGCGCTCGCTCGCGCGCGACGAGGGGCTTTTTGCCGGCACGAGCTCGGGCGGCGCAGTCTGGGCGGCGCGCACCATCTGTAAAGAGCTCGACGCCGCCGGCAAGGACGGCACGCTCGTCTGCATCATCTGCGACCGCGGCGATCGCTATCTCTCGTCGCCGCTCTTCAAGGCCGAGCCCGAGGTGGCGACCCATGGAGTCTGAGAAGACGATACACGTCCGCCTCGAGCAGGTCGGCACCGTCGCCTTCGAGGCGACGGCCGGCTCCGGCGGCAAGCTCGTGGTCGACGGCGCGCCGGACATCGGCGGTGAGGGAAAGGGAATGCGTCCGATGGAGCTGCTGCTCTCGGCCGTCGCGAGCTGCAGCTTGATGGACATCATGCATATCCTGCGAAAGCAGAAGGAGCCCGTCGAGCACCTCACGGTGGACATCGAGGGCGCGCGGAAGGACGCCGTGCCGTCGCCGTTCACGCGCATCAAGCTCGTGTTCGTCGCGCGCGGGAAGGTCGACAACCACAAGCTCCAGCGCGCGGTGCAGCTTTCCGTCGAGAAGTACTGCTCGGTCAGCGCCACGCTCTCGAGCGACGTCGAGATCACCTGGGAAGCGGGTCTCGAGGCGCCCGCGTAGCGCGTCCGCCGCCGCGGGGCTTGCGCGAAGTTCCGCGGTGCGTACACTCATTGAGTGACTACTCAACGAGAGGCGAAGTCGGCGATCCGACGAGAGCAGGTGCTCTCGGCCGCGCTCGCGCTCTTCTGCGAGCACGGCTATGCGGCCACGAGCACGCGTCGCATCGCCGATGCCGCCGGCGTGGCCGAAGGGCTCGTCTTCCACTTCTTCGGCTCGAAGGAGAAGCTCCTGCTCGAGGTCGCAGCGCGGCAGAATACGTTTGCCGGTCGCGTGCTGACGCTCCTTCAGAACGTTGGTGACGGGACGGCGCGAGAGCTCTTTCGCGCCGTCGCGGCGGGGCTCGCCGAGGTCTCTCGCGACGAAGGCGCCTTTATTGGCTTCATGCTGGCCGAGGCGCAGGTGAACCCGTCGCTCCGGACGCACATCGTGACGGCGACCGCTGTGGTCCTCGAGGGCCTCACGACGACGCTCGCCAGGCGCGTCGAGACCGGCGAGCTGTCCGCGGAGGCCTCGCTCTCTGCAGCGACGCACGGCTTCTTCGGCGGGTTCCTGTTCTTCTTCTCCCAGCATCGCCATCTAGGCGCCTTGGCATGGCGACGCGAGGCCGAGAGCTTTGCCGAGGCATGGGCGGAGCAGTGCTGGCGCGGGATCGCGTCGGCCCATGCGTTGAGCGTTCACTCAAGGAAAGGAAGGAAGAAGGTGGTGCGATGAGCCTTGCACGAGAGCTTGGCCTCACGGAGCGAGAGGCCGCGGCGGCGTTCGGTGCGATCCGCGCCGTCGTGGAGGCGCAGGGAGAGCCCGGCCCGAATGGCGCGCGGCTCCTCGAGGTCGCAGCGTCTGCGCTCGACCTCGGCCCCGCCTTCTACGCGCTCGCACCGGCGAGCGCCGCCGAGGTAGCCGCGGCATTCCCGAGTGCCGCTGCGCGTCGCGCGCTCGTCGATGCGCTCCTCATCCCCGCAGCCATCGAGGGTGAGGTGACGACCGCCGGCGTCGCGCTCGTTCGATCCTTCGCTCGTTTGCTCGGCGTGACGTCGCACTGGGTCACGCTGCTCGTCGCGATGTCTCGTCGGAACGTCTTCGCGATCAAGCGTCAGCTCGTTCGTCGGTCCCCCGACGCGCGTCGGCTGTTCGCGCGGATCTGGGCGGAGGAGGGGCTCGTCGGGATCGGTCGGGCGCTCCTCTTCGTGCTCGGCGTGTACCGAGACGCGGCGCTCGCGGCCCGCTTTCGCGCGCTCGGTGCGCTGCCCGAGGGGACGTTCGGCAGGCAGTTCTTCGACCACATCGTCTCGCGCGGGCTCGCGTTCCCCGGCGAGCGCGGCGGTCTTCCGGAGCGCATGCTGCACCACGATCTCATGCACATCGTGAACGGCTACGGCACCGACGCGGCGGGAGAGTGCGAGCTCGCGGGCTTCTACGCAGGCTTCTGCCCCGGTGACTCGTTCACGTTCGTCGTCACCGTGCTCACGACGTTTCACCTCGGCCTCCCCGTGAGCCCGGCCATCGTCGAGCCCGCGCGCGGTGCCTTCGATCCGGCGCGTGTGCTCGCTGCGTTCCTGCGCGGTCGCCGGCTCGCCGTCGACGTCATGGGCGCGTGGGACTACTGGGCCCTCATGCCACTGCCGCTCGAGCTGGTTCGGGAGAGGCTCGGGATCGCGGCGGCTGGCGCGTCAGACGACGCGGGCGCGCAGGAGGCGAAGGGCCTCGTCGATCTCGTCGTCGGTGAGGTAAGGCGCGGGCCCGAGGCGCAGGATGTCGCCTCGCGCATCGGTGAAGACGCCGTCCTCCCGGAGCTGGGTGGATAGCTCTCGAGCGCGTGGCGTGCGGAGCGCCACGAAGCCGCCGCGATCGGCGTCGACGAGCGGCGTCGCGATCGCGATTCCCGGCAGGTCGTGCACCTGCGCGAGGATGCGTGCAGTCTGCACGAGCGACGTGACGCGGAGCGCATCGACGGTCATCGCATGCGCCTCGAAGAAGCGCGCCACTGCGCGAGCGCGGAACGTGCTCGCCGGATCGAACGTCGAGCCCGCAAAGCGCGTCGCGCCGTCCGCAGCGTACGAGATCGCGCCCTCGGTGCGCCGGTCGGCGAGATCGGCGTATCCGGCGAACCAGCCCGTGTAGACCGGGCGGAGATCGCAGCCGGCGGGGACGCGGAGAAAGCACATGCCCTCGCCCCACTGCGCGTACTTGTAGCCGCCGGCGACGAGGAACGCGCGCTCGGGGACACGGAACGGAACGATGTCGAACGCGTGGTAGGCGTCGAGCAGGACGAGCGCGCCGGCGCGACCGGCGCGCTCGACGAGCTCTTCGAGCCCCGGCACGACGGTCCCGGTCCCGAAGAGCACCGTCGAGACGATGACGGCGCTCGTGCGCTCGGTCACCGCGTCGGCGAGGCGCTCGGCGAGCGTGCGAGCGGGCTCGGCGGGAACGAAGGTGACGTCGACCCCTTCCTCGGCGAGCCGCCGGAGTTGACGGAACGCGGCGTGAAACTCGCCCGTGGTCGTCACGATGTGCGGTCGCTTCGCGAGCGGGAGCGCGGAGAGGAAACGCACGACCAGCTCGTGCGTGTTCGGCGCGAAGGCGAGCTCATCCGGCTGACCGCCGATCCGGTTCGCGATGTGACTTCGCAGCTCGTCCTGCGCCGCGAAGACGGCGCCCCATTTGTCGTCGACGTGCTCGGCCGCGATGGTGAACGCCTCGAGCAGCCCGTCGCGCGCGACGTCGGGCCACGCCTGGTGCGAGTGACCCGTGAGGAGCAGGCGGGGCCGCGCTCCCGCCGGGCGGGTGAGGAACGCGGAGTAATGAGGACGCAGCGCGGTGGGTTCGAGTCGGGCCGTCACGCGCCGTAGGTAGCACGCGCCCGAGCCGGAGAGATCCTCCACCGATCCACCCGCACACCACGTGCGTAGTTCCCGCATGACGCGCTCCTGCCTGACGGTCACCCTGCTCGCCGCCCTCGCAGTCTCCGTGTTTTCCGGCTGTTCGGAGCCCAAGGGCTCGGCCAAGGCCGATCCGGCGCCCGCCATCCCACCGGCTGCCGCCGTCCCCGCCGCGGATCCGGAAGCCAGCCTTCCGGCGAATGAGCGCCTCGCCCTCGCCAAGGCGACCGGCACGACGCTTGCCGACAGGTCGATCACGGAGGCCCAGAAGAACGTGCGCGAGAACCGCGCCAAGGACGACGCGTGGATCGTCCTCGGTCGCGCCTGGGTCCGGAAGGCCCGCGAGAGCGCCGACCCCGGCTTCTACCTGAACGCGGACGCATGCGCCGCGATCGTCCTCGAACGCAGCCCCGACCTGAAGCTCGCGCTCGACCTGCGCGGCCTCGTGCTCTTGAATGGGCATAAGTTCGACGAAGCGCGCGCTCTCGCGGTTCAGGTCACGAGCCGCTACCCCGAGGACCCGATGGCGTGGGGCACGCTGAGCGACGCGTACCTCGAGATGGGCCGCTACGACGAGGCTGCCGACGCTGCGCAGAAGATGATCGACCTGAAGCCGAACCTGCCTTCGTACAGCCGCGCTTCGCATCTCCAGTGGCTGCGCGGTGACGTCGTTTCGGCGCGCGAGGCCGTCCGTCGCGCGCTCGACTCCGGTCGCGCCGGCAAGACCGATCCCGAGCCCGGCGCGTGGGTGTTCGTCCAGGCCGCGACGATGTTCTGGCACGAAGGTGACTACGATGGCGCCGACGCCGGCTTCGACAAGGCGCTCGAGCGGATCGTAGACTACGCGCCCGCGAACGTCGGCAAGGGGCGCGTCGCGATGGCGAAGGGCGACGCGCGCCGCGCGACCGAGCTCCTCGAGCGCGCCTGGAAGGTGAGCCCGCTCGTCGAGACGGCCTGGCTGCTCGGCGACGCCCGCGAGGCCGCCGGCGACGCGAAGGGCGCCGCCGAGGCGTACGCGAACGTCGAGCGCGAGGGGCGCCGCTCCGATCCGCGCACGCTCTCACTCTTCCTCTCCTCGAAACCGGGAAGCGCGGCCCACGCCGAGGACGCACTGAAGCTCGCCCGCGACGAGTACGAGGTCCGCAAGGACATCGTCACGGAGGACGCGCTCGCGTGGGCGCTCTACCGCACCGGGCACATCGCGGAGGCGAAAGCGTCCATCACGAAGGCACGACGCCTCGGGACGCCGGACGCGCGACTCATGTTCCACGAGGGCGCGATCCGCATCGCCGCGGGCGAGACCGCAAAGGGCAAAAAGCTCATCGCCGAGGCCCTCAAGAAAAACCCCGCCTTCGACGTGGCGGGCGCCCGCGAGGCGAAGTCCATGCTCGACGAGCGTATGGCGATCGCTCCGTAGGTCGGGTCTGGTTCCGCGAGAGGAGCCGCAGGCTCCATCGTGGGCGCCGGCTCGGCGCTCGGCGGAGGCGCAATCACCGCGCGCGGCGAGGTCGGCACGGCCTCCTGTTCTGCCGTCGCGGGCGGCTCGACCGCCGCGGAAACAGAGTTCAGCGACGAATCGATCGCGGCGGCATTTGCGAGGTCGAGGGCGTGCTCCCCCCACTGAAGGACCGTGTCCAGGAAGACCGCGACGAGGAGCGTGATCGACACGATACCCCCCGCTCTCGAGGTGTGACGATGCGGAGCGAGGACCACCCTCCCTCTGTCACACGAGAGCGCGTCGACGGCCGGCCACGAGGGCAATGAGCCCTACGAAGAGCGCCGAGCCAAGGATCGACCAGACGATCGGGAACGTCGTCCCGCCGATGCGAATTGCAAAGAGCTCGGGTAGCCCCACGAGGCCGGCGAGCCACGTCCCCACGAGCGCCCCCACGAACCCGACGCCGATCGAGGCGAGGAATCCGCCCGGAAACCAGCCGACAATCGCCTTGCCGGCAGCGCCGCAAATACCCGCGATGAGGAGAAGTACGAGGAGTCCGACGATGCTCATGGGCGCACTATCAGCAACGGCCATACCGCGCCGGCCAAGGGCCCGCGAGCGGAGAGCCCAGGCGTGATTCCGCGAGGTTGCCGCCTCGAAGCGCGACGCGGCGGCCGACCTCACCAGCCACGAACGTGGCGGTTTTCCGCGGTCCGCCACCGTGGGCGGGGTATCTGTGAACCGCCTTGGAGCCGACCTCCGACATCGCGCGTAGTCCAATCATGCAGAAGCGCTCGGTCGGTATCGCCGCACGAGCCGTCGTGCTCGGTTTCGCGGTGACGGGCCCGATCTCGCTCTCGAGCTCGCCCGCCCACGCCCACGCGATCGGCCTCTCGACCGGCGAGTACACGGCCAAGGGCGCAAGTGTCACGGTGAAGCTCGCATTCGCGCGAGGCGAGGTCGCGAGCGTCCTGCCGAACCTCGACGAGAACCGTGACGGGCACGTCACGGCCTTCGAGGTCGACTCGGCCAAGAAGGACCTCGAAGCGAAGGTCCTCGGTCGGGTTCACGTCACGCAGGGCGGCGCCACTTGCACGCCTGCGCTCGGCGGCGCGGCACTCACGGAGCAGGACGGCCTTGCGATCGAAGGTCGCTTCGATTGCGCCGCCAAGGACAAGCCGTTCGACATCGACGTCGTGCTCCTCGACGATCTCTCGCATGGGCATCGCCATGTCGCGCGCGCCGTCGGCGCGACCACCCGCGACGAGGTGCTCTACAAGGGGCACTCGACGTTCTCGGTCACGTCCTCTCCCGACGCGGGAGCAGGAGAGGCCGCGCCCGCGAGCGGATCCGCGAGCGGACCTGCGGCCGGAGGCACGCCGTCCTCCGCGTGGTCGTTCTTCAAGATGGGCGTCGAGCACATCCTGACCGGGTATGACCACCTCGTCTTCCTGTTTGGCCTCGTGCTCGTCCGCGCGCGCGTGAAGGAGCTCCTCGCCGTCGTGACCGCATTCACGGTCGCGCACTCGATCACCCTCGCCATCGCGACGCTCGGCTTCTTCACGCCGAGTCCGAAGTTCGTCGAACCCGCGATCGCGCTCTCGATCGCGTACGTGGGCATCGAAAACTTCTTCGTGAAGGACGCGAGCAAGCGCTGGCGCATCACGTTTCCGTTCGGCCTCATTCACGGCTTCGGGTTCGCCGGCGCGCTCGCGGAGATCCACCTGCCACGCGCGCAGGTCCCCGTGGCGCTCGTGACGTTCAATCTCGGGGTCGAGGCCGGGCAACTCTTCGCCATGTCGCTCGTCGTGCCGATGGTCATGCTCATCCGGCAGAAGGAATGGTTCGAGCCGAAGGGCGTGCGTGTCCTCAGCGGCGCCGTGGCGCTCGCAGGCGGCATCTGGTTCGTGATGCGGATCTCCGCGGGCTGATCACGCGCCCCCGCGGGCGCCGCTCAGCTTCGTGAGGTCGCGGAGCGTCGCGCCGAGGAGCTCCAAGAGATAGCGCGAGCGAATGCTCCGCGCGAGCAGGAGCCCTACGACGAAAGGCGCAGCGACGTTCGGCGCCACCACAAGACCGCCTCGACGAAGTTGCGATTGTCCTTCGGCGGCCGGCCTGCTCGAGGTGTAGCTGCGAGCACCGCTTCGATCTTCGCCCACAGATTCGAGACCACGGATAGTGCGTGCAGTGTGCAGACCCTAGTCGTGGAGGCTCACGAGCGGGGGCGGCCGAAGGAGGCTCGCCGCGCCGAGCAGCGAAGGTGGGATCGAGGACGTACGGCGCACATCGAGCGCGCGCCCGAGGATGATCGCGAGGCCACGGAGATCGTGCGCGGTGCGCACGTCGGCGAACGCCTCGTCGACGAAGACACCGAGCCGGGCGCTGCGGATGGCCGAGAGCACCGCGCGCTTGTGGCCGTCGGCGACCTCGGGCGTGAGCGGGACCCAAGGCGCGCCCGCGTGGCTGACGATGCCAGAGAGGATGGAGAGCACCTGCGTGCGCTCCTCGAGCCCGATCGGCAGCGCCGAGAGCTGCTTCGCGATCTCGTGGTACTTCGCCTTCGGTGCGCCCAAGAGGCCCGGGCCGAAGAACGGGCCGTCGGGCCAGACGCGACCGCGTTGCTCCCAGCGTGACGGGTCCCAGACCATCGTAGCTTCGCCCACGGAGGCGAAGGTTGCATAGGCAGGGTCGTCGACGAAGCCGCGCGGGTAGGTCCACGACACGAGCATCACCATGCCATGGCGAACGAGGACGAAGAGGTCCTCGCGCAGGAGCGGCGAGCCGACGGTGCTCGCGTTCTCCGGCACGTCGTAGGTCGCGACGGCGGCGGCCTCGGCGCCCCACGCGACGAGCCAGGAGTCGTTCGCCCAGTCGACCGTCACCAGAGCCTGCGCGCGCCATCCGGCGAACCGAGCGGCGGTTCCGCGTGCGAGGTCGGCGGCCGAGCCGGCCGCGAAGGACGGCGGCTCGATCCGGTAACGGATCGTGACGGGGGCGTCCTGGAGATAAATGAGCGCGTCGGCCGGAGGCTCACCCGGACGGAGCGCCGGCATCCCAAAGGTCGGTCGCCCCGGGAGCAGGTGTGAGAAGCCCGTGCGAGCGTCCTGGTAGAGCGCGGTGTCGTCACGGCCCGGCGAGAGCGAGAACGGGCTCGCGCCTCCGCCCGGAAGCGCCGGCGGGAGCGGCGAGGGTGACAGGGGCGCGGCGTTCGGAGCCTGGAAGCCGAGGTGCATGTCGAGCCGTTGGTACGGCGCAGCACACACGAGCCTTCCTCGGCACGTGCGGCAGGGCGTTGACATCCTGACGCGCCCGCTGCGGTCTTCCGGACACCGTGCCGCCATTCTGACAGGCCGGGAATGCGTTGGACCCCTGGATTGTCGAGAGATCGGCGATGAGGTGCGGTTGGCACGCCCTTCGCTTGAAACAAGGGACCATGAACCGGTGGATCAGGACAGCGTGGAGGGCATTCTGGGTCGGGCTCGGCGCTTCCGCCGTGCTCGTCAGCCAGTCGCTCCTGGCTCCCGCTCCGGCTCCCGGCGTCCCGGACCACGCCGATCCGTCGTCGCCCCCGATGGCCGCACCGGCTCCGAACGCGGCTCGCGTGCAGGGCACCGATCCCGTGCTCTCGCGCATCGTGCGCGTCAGCGGGCGCGCAGGAACGTCGTGAGGCGATCGAGCGCGGCCTTGTCCTCGCTCTCGGCGTCGCGGCGGCACGAGGCGACGGCGTCGTAGAACCCCTGCTTGCTGGCGAACACGCCGCTCTGAACGGCGACGCAGCCGTCGAGCACGACGCGGATGTCGGTCGCGTCGGTGGGCCCCGCCGTCTGCTTGATCATGTCGAATGCGGTCGCGCTCGACATGTTCCACAGCCCTGCGACCTCCGCGGCAGAGGCGATCCAGCCCGGGTCGTCGGGCAGGAGGAAGAACGCCTCGCGGCCGTTTTTCACGGTCTGGGCGAGGGTGGCGAGCTTCTGTAGCTCCTCGGGTGCGAGGCCAAGATCGTAGTCGCCGCGCTTGTTGGTGAGCGCACGCAGCGTGGCGTTGTCGGCGTCGGCGATCGTGTCGGAGACGCCGGCCGAGAGCCCGATCATGCGGAGCGTGGCCTTCGTGTCCTTGTTCCGGCGGCTCGTGACCTCGTGCTTGTGCCAGTACTCGGCAATGATGAGAACGGTCTGCGTGAGCAGCACGATCGCGCCGGCGACCGGAACCAAGCTCCCCGCGCCCACGAGGATGACGATGCTGGCCTGAAGCGCTGCCGCGTCCGCGGCGATGCGCGAGAGGTGGAGGAGGCGATCGCCCTCGTAGCGGTTCAGGTCGGAGAAGAGCTGGATGGCGCTCGTCACGACGCCGACGCCGGCAGCGATGCGACCGGTGACCTTCGCGAAGGCCGCGGCCTTCGTGACGAACCCTAGCGCGCGTCCGGAGTCGACCACGCCCTCGAGCAGCGAGACGGCCTCGGCGATGCTCGCGACGTCGTCGACGCCGCCCTTCAGCGCCCCGACGACGAAGTCCTGATAGCGCCCGTGCGCGAGGTCGTTGGCGAGCTCGCCCAGGTCGAGGATGGCGAGAACGCCTCCGGCGAGCTTCGTGGACGGCGTGGCTGCCGCCTTTGCGAACGCCGCGGCGTCCTGCGTCTTCGCGAACTGCGCGAGCTCCGCCGCCGCCTTGTTGACCGCGCCCGACGCCTTGCCGAGCGGCTCGAAGGTCCGATCGACGAGCGCAAGCGCGTTCGCCGTCGGATCCTCTGACTTCAACTGCACCATCATCTGCGCGTGGTTCGTGCCGAGGTCCTTCTCGAGGTCGTCATCGCTCTTGCCAAGGCACTGGCGGATGTCGGTGTGGTCGAGGAGGTACTTGTAGAATGCACGCACAGCGTACGCTGGCGCATTCTTTCCGGTGCCGGCGACATGAGCGGTCGCGAGGAGCCTTGCGCTCTTGTAGAGATCGCGCGCCTTGGTGATGCGTGCGTCGATCGCCCCTACGCGAGCGCCGCCGCAGTGGGGGACGGTGCCGGGCTGGGCCGCGAGCTTCGTGGTCTCCTTGGACAGGTTGCTCGCGAGGGTGATGGCCTTCTTCGCGTAGTCGTCGCTCGCCTTCACGACGCGATCGAGCCGGTAGAACGCGGCGCTGTACTGCGTCGTCTGCGCGGGCGTGAGCACGCCGCGGAGGTGCGATTGATTCGAGGCGAGGTCGCCGCGGATCTCCTCCATCTTCGAGCGGGCGTTCGAGAAGCCGTTGTCGCCGCTGAGCGCCGCCTCCTCGCTCGTGGAGTCTGCGACGTCCTCGTCGGTGGGCGCCGCGCAGGCGCCGAGGGCAAAGCAGGCAAGCAACATCGCGGCTCGTGTGCGCATGCACCCCCTACCGCAAGAGCGGGGCCATGCGGATTGCCGAGGTTTTTCGAGGGAACGGCGCGCCCCTGTCCCGACGGCGAGACACCGGTGGTGCGAGGGAACCCCTCCCTCCACCAATCAGCGGATATCGCAGCGCGGGCCGCAGGTGCCTTTCGTGCCGCCGTCGCTCTTCAGGCATCCGCCCCGGCACTCGAAGTCGTCCGTGCACGTCTCGCCGCCGCGCTTGCGGGCCGCGCACTTGCCGTGGATGCACTGAAGAGAGCCTTCACACACCGCGCCGGGACACGGTTCGCCTTCCTTCGAAGGCGCCTTGCCGGCGACGCACGTTCGCGGCGGCTGTCCGTTCTTCAAGACGGCGCCCGCCGCGGGAAGGCACTGGAGCCCGTCGACACAGTCGCTGGAGATCAAGCACGCGCCGCCCTCGGCGATCGGCGCCTGGCACTTGTGCTTGATGCATCGCTCCCTGCACTCGGGATGGCGCTTGTCGACGTCGTTCTGCCGCGTGTAGGTGGCGAGCGAATCGACGGTGCCCCCGCAGGAGGTCTCCTCGCCGGCGCCGGCCAGCCCGCACTTGCCCACCGTGGTGGGGCCGAGGTCCTTGCACCGAAGGTCGCCGGTGCACTCGAGGGACGAGCGGCATTTCGCGCCGGCCACGAGCTTGCCCTTGAAGATGCCCTGGCACGCCGCCGGCGGTCCGGGAGGGAAGGGACCGACCCACTCGCAGCCCTCGAGGGTCTTGTCGAACGCGGAGATACACGCGTCGACGTCCTTGTCGTCGACGGCAAGCGCATTGTGCCGGAGCGCGGCGCTGAGCTGGCGCGTGCACTCCGTGGCGAGGACGATCCCGGGCGAGGCCTTGCAACATGCCGCGCGCTTCTTCTCGGGAAGCGTGGTGAGGGCGTCGCAGAGCTTGGTGGCGATCGGCAGCGCGGGAGCGTTGGCCTCGATGGGATACACCGGCTCGACGGACTCGCCGCCGCCTGCACCACCGTCGCCCGCGCTCGCGTCGGCGGTCACGCCGGCGTCCACGGTCACGCTCGCGTCCGGAGCCGCAGTGGTCGGCTTCTGACATGCGAGCGACGCGAGCGAGAAGAGCGCGACGAGCGACAGGGATCCGGTGACGCGGGCGAGCCTCATTCGCTGCACGCTACCACTACGCGCCAGGTCGACGCGCGGATGCAGTCATGCCCCGAAGGCCTTGATTCTCGCGGTTTTGAGGTCCTTCATCAGCGCCGCGCGGTCCGCGGCCAGCGTCAGGAGCCGGGCCTGCCGATCCTCTGGCGGGGCGAGGAGGGTGGCGCGCGAGGCGAGCCGGTCCCATCGATCGAGCCACGGTAGCGCCGCGAACGGCGACGTGAGCACGACCGCCGTGGCGAGCGTCGCCGGCCGCGCGTCGAGTACGAGGAAGGCGGCGGTGATCGCGATCACCGCCCACAGCGGATGGACGAGCAGCCCGATGCCGAGCTTGTACGTGGAGGTCACGTCGGCGTCGCCGTGCAGCCTGCGTGTGATGGCGCGTGGAAGCTGGTAGGGCAGCCAGTAGAGGATCATCCCGGCGACCGCGAGAGGGAGCGTCAAGAAGCGAAGCGCGCCCCAGGCCGCGCGCTCGACGGAGACAGACGGCTCGATGCCGACCTCCATGCCTGCCCTCATCGAGAGCGACCGTCGCGTGTAGCGAACGACCAGCTCGTCACTGGCGCCCACGTCTTCGAGCGCGGCCCAGTACGACGCCACGCGCGTCTCGAGATCGACGATGACCTCCGGCGCGCTCGCATGGAGCACGCGGCGCGCCGCCTCGATACGCCTTCCGAGCTCGTTCATCTGCGCGAGCGAAGTAGGCTCCGCGGGGGGTGGTTCGGCCGGGTCGCCGTTCGCGAACATCTCTGCAGCGCGCACGAGCAGGACGCGCTCTTCCCAGGTCGAACCCTCGACGAGCAGCTCGGAGAGGTCTTCGCGAATCTTCTCGGTGATGGCCTGCGCGAGCTCTACTCCCGGCGCTGCGGCGGAGAGTTCGTCCACCGACCGCACCGGGCCGAAGAGGACGAGCGTGCGCGAGCGGAACACCTCGCGCGCGTCGAACTCGAGGGCGACGGTCTGGAAGGTGAGCCCGGTGCCTCCGTCGTCCTTGGCGCGCGCGAGCATGCGGCCCGCGCCGGACTTCAGCGCGAGCAGGTGCGGCTCGTTGTGGCTCGTCCCCTCGGGGAAGATGAGGATGTTTCCGCGATTCGCGAGGTGCGCGCCGACGCGCTCGAAGATGGCGTCGTTGTCCTTCGCGGTCTTCGTCGGCTCGTCACGCTTGCGGACGATCGGCACGGCGTCGGCCGCATCGAGCAGCCAGGCGAGGCCAGGTATTTTCCAGAGTGTGCTCTTCGCGACGGGTGAGATAGGACAGGGCGCTTGCGTGAGGACGAGGATCGGATCGACGAGCGCGTTCACGTGGTTCGCGGCGAAGACCCGGCCGCCCGTCTCGCGGAGCGGCAAGTCGCCGGCGACCTCGACCTCACGAAAGTAGATCCCGACGACCCGTCGGAAGAGAAAGAGCAGCCCTGCGCGGACGCTCCCGAAAGCAGAGGCCATGTGAGGCATCGTCGCCCAATCTGGCGCCGAGCGGCTCTTCCGTTTGCTTTACGGAACTTCACACGGCGACAATGAAGGAAAGAGCGGAGGCGCGGGTCCAACGGCTAAGGTTTCAAGAATGCGTTCACGTTCCTTCCTTCAAGGCACCGTCATCCTGGCCGCGGCGCTGGCGGCGCTGGCGGCGTGCGGTCGCGGTGCCCCGGTCGCGCCGCCTCCCGCCGCGCCGGCCGCCGTCGCCCCACGTGCGGCGGCGAAGCCCGCGACCGCCTTTGGGCCCGAGGCGATCGACGCCGCGCTCCGCCAGGCGTGGCAGGCGGCGGCGCTCACACCCGCGCCTCGCGCCGACGACGGCACGTTCCTGCGACGAACGTACCTCGACATCGTCGGAACGATTCCGCCGCCGGAAACCACCGCCGCCTTCCTCGCGAGCACCGATCCCGACAAGCGGAACAAGGCGGTCGAGACCCTGCTCGCGTCGGCTGAGTACTCCGAGCACTGGATGAACTACTGGGACGACGTGCTGATGGGCCGCGAGGTGAAGGGCCCGGTCGTCGATCGCGTCGCCTTCCGCTACTGGCTCCGCGCGCGCTTCGAGGCGAATGCGCCGTGGGACCGCATGGTGCGCGATCTCGTGTCGGCGACGGGTCAGAACAGCATCGGCGGCGCGAAGGTGCGGGTGCCCCAGGCCATGGCGGTTCCGCTCGGGGCACAGGTGCCCAAACAAGGCGACGAGGACGCCGTCGAGCTCGACAAGATCAACGGCGCCGTGAACTGGACGCTCCGTTTCGAGGGAGCGCCGCAGGATCTCGCGGGCAACGCGTCGCGCGTGTTCCTCGGCGTGCAGATCCAGTGCGCGCAGTGCCACGATCACAAGACGGAGAAGTGGAAGCAGGATGACTTTCGCCGCTTCGCCTCGGCGTTCCTCCATCTTCGCGTCGATCCGATCGACCGCGGCAAGCCGATGGGAAACATGAAACGGGTCGAGGTCGTCGACCTCGGTAAGGTCGGAAACCGCTTCACGAAGAACGCAGACGTCGCACCGATCGCCCAGATGAAGGCCACTGCGCTCGACGGCACCGACCTCGAGAAGGGGGACGGCACACGCAAGGCGCTCGCGACCTGGATGACCGCGCGGGAAAATCCGTGGTTCGCCAAGGCGTTCGTGAATCGCATGTGGGGCCACTTCCTCGGTCGCGGCTTTTACGACCCGGTCGACGACATGCGCGCCGTCAATACGCCCACGATGCCCGAATTGCTCGACAAGATCGCGGCAGATTTCGTCGCGCACGACTACGACATCAAGCACCTCGTGCGGACCCTCTGCGCGACCGAGGCGTACCAGCTCGCGGCCAGCGCCAACGCCAAGCCTGATCCCGAGAACACCTACTGGACGCGGTTTCATCTCGTGCCGCTCGGCCCCGAAGAGCTCTTGAACGCGCTCCTGCGCGCCACCGACCTCGAGACCTCCGCGAAGAAGGCCGGCATCCAGAACATGGACGCTCTCCGGCTGCAGCTGGTGAGGCAGTACGCGTTTCTCTTCGACGTCGACGAGACCGACGACGTGCCCGACTACTCGGGCACGGTCACGCAGGCGCTCTCGCTCTTGAATGGGCAGCTCGTCGGACAGGGCGCGCGCGCGGTCCCGGGCTCGACGCTCGATGACGTGCTGGCAAAGCCGGGCGATGACGCTTCGAAAGTCGACCAGCTCGTGTTGCGCGTGCTCTCGCGCAAGCCGACCGACGCAGAGCGGACCAAGTGGGTGACGTACGTGCAGATCGCGGAGAAGACGCCCAAGGCGACGATCCCGCCTCCGAAGAAGGGCGGCCCAGGTGCAGGGCCGCTCGCGCGCCTCGGGAACAAGGGGCCGCCGGTCGATGCCCGCCGCGCAGCGTACGAGGACGTGATGTGGGCGCTGCTGAACTCGAGCGAGTTCGTTTTCAACCACTGAGGATGAGCATGTTTACGAGAAGAAGTCTCATGCGCGCGGGGTTGGTGGCGGGACTCGGGATGGGCGTGTCGTCGATGCTCGAGCGGCTCGCTCTGGCGGCCCCGGGGCCGGGCACAGGCACAGGCAAGGGGAGAGCCAAGGCGGTGATCCTGCTCTACATGAACGGTGGGCCTAGCCACATCGATACGTGGGACCCGAAGAGCGGGAAGGTGGCGGGGCCGGCCAAGGCGATTGCGACGAGTGTGCCCGGCGTGAAGATCAGCGAGCACATGCCCCGGCTCGCGAAGCTCGCGAACAAGCTCGCCATCGTGCGCGGCATGACGAGCAAGGAGGGCAACCACCAGCGCGCGCAGTACCTGCTGCGTACCGGATACTCGCCGAACCCGACCGTTGCGCACCCGACGCTCGCGGCATGGGTGGCGAAGAAGCTCGGCGAGCCGAGCACCGGGCTCCCGAGCAGCGTGAGCCTTGGTGGTCCCAGCCTGGGCGCCGGATTCTTCGGCGTGCAGTACGGGCCGTTCGTCGTGCAGACGCCCGGGCAGCTCCCCCAGAACATCGGCTACGGGCCGGGTGTCGACGACGTGCGCTTCGAGGCGCGCAAGCGGCTGCTCGATGGGCTCGACTCCTCGTTCGCCGCGCAGACCGGGGACGCGAAGATCGACGGACGGCGCCAGCTCTACGCCAAGGCCGACCGGCTCATGCATGCGAGCGAGCTGAAGGCGTTCGACGCCTCCGAAGAGACCGAGGCGGTGCGCGCCTCGTATGGCGACACGCCGTTCGGGAAAGGCTGCCTCACCGCCGCGCGTCTTGTCGCCTCGGGCGTTCGCTTCGTCGAGGTCACGCTCGACGGCTGGGACACGCACCAGGACGGCTTCGGTCGCACGAAGAAGCTCATGGGCACCCTCGACCCTGCCATGGCCGGGCTCCTCGAGGACCTCCAGCGCCGCGGCCTCGCCGACAGCACGCTCGTCGTGTGGATGGGAGACTTCGGTCGCACGCCGAACATCAACGCCAACGACGGTCGCGATCACTTTCCGAACGCGTGGAGCGCGGTCCTCGCGGGTGGCGGCATCCGCGGCGGCGTCGTCCACGGAGAGACGGATGCCCAAGGCGCGAAGGTGGTGAAGGATGCGGTCACGGTCCCCAACCTCCTCGCCACGGTCGCCACGACACTCGGCCTCGACCCGGCAGACATGGCCCAGTCTCCCGCGGGCCGTCCCATCACGCTGACCGACAGCGGCGTGCCCGTGAAGGCACTCCTCACGTAGCTCGTCTCGCTACGGCGGAACCGGCCGCCCCAGCGCCTTCAGCACCTCATCCGGCAGATCGCTCTGGAGGACGTCAGCGCCCGCGGTGAAGAAGTCGAGGTAGGTCTTTCTGTCGACGCTCGAGCGGACGCCGAGGTCCGTGAAGAACACGTCCGTGAAGACGCGCAGCCCCCCCGCGTGGACGTCGGCGGCGCCCTTTGGAAACAGGTCGGACGAGATCTCCACGAGGACCGGCGGATGGCTCGCGTACTTGGCGAGGAGCGGCCCGATCTGCGCGACCGTCGAGACGCGCGGCATGATCATGATGCGCGGCTCGAGTGCGAGCGCGCGATCGATCTTCGTCTGGTCGTCGGTGTCGAAGACTGCCCAATCGAGAGCGTCCGCCTTCTTGACGGCATCGACCATCGCCTCGACGCGGTCCGATTTGTTACCGTCGACGAGGACCATCGCTCGGCCGCGGCACGTCGTCAGCAGCTCTTCGAGGGTGGGGACGCGCTCGCAGGAGAAGTCGCCGGTGAACCGATCGCTCTTCACATGAAGCTTTCGGATCGCGTCGAACGTCATGCTCGCGACGTCACCTGTGCCGTCGGTCGTGCGGTCGACGGTCGTGTCGTGCACGTTGACGATGACGCCGTCGGCGGTGGGGCGTGGATCGGTCTCGACGAAGTCGACGCCGAGCGCGATGCCCGCTCGGTACGCGGCCAGCGTGTCCTCGGGCGCGATCCTCCCGAGTTCTCCGCCTGCGCCGCGATGCGCGGACACGAAACGCCCCGCGCACTTCGGGTCGCGCAGGCACTCGGGGGCGCTCGCGGCACGACGGGGGAGCGGCGCTCTCGCGAGCGACGTGCAATCGAAGAGCGCGGGATCGATCGGAGAAGGCAGCGCGGCGTCGCTCCCGTCATCGGGCGCGGTACCGCTCGGCGCCGCACCGCTGCTCGAGCAACCGCTCGCGAGCGGCGTCGCGCCAAGCGCGAGCGCTGCGAGAAAGACGACCGACGCCGATGCCAACGTGCGCACGCGCCGACTGTACTTCAGCGGTCGTCGGACAGCGACGCGAACGACTCTCGCATGCCGAGATCGACGTGAGGGATGCACGAATCGTAAGCCGCCGCCTCCGTCGTGCGACGGCGACGCGCGCTGCGGAGACGGAGGATGAACAAGAGGAGGCTCGCCGTCGCGGCTGATTCTGGCCGAGCTGTGCGTAGACGGCGTGCGCGTTCGCTCCGAGGCACGTGCTCGCCGCGTTGGTTGCGTCACGTGGCTGACCATTTTTGGCGCGCGAAGCGACGCCCACGACCGCGGCGGCTCCCGTGCCCGCGTGCGCGAGGATCGGACTGCCGCTGTCGCCCGAGCGGCCGTCACCGCACCCAGCGGTTCTCCGCAACCGGCGAGCAGAAGGGTGGCGGGTCCATTCGCGGAGCCCCAAAGCCGGGCGGTCACTCGGCTTTCCAGGCTTGAAAAAGCACTGCGGCGGTCCCGCTTCCATGGTCCCGCCTTCCCAGTTCCTGGTAGTGGTCTGCTGCGGGTTCGTGCGCTGGCGGAGGAGCCGGCTCCGACACCCTCGGGGGAAGCCACCATGCGTCAGGCAGACTTGGGTCGCGTTGCGCTCTTCACGTTCGCGTTCGTTGCATTGCTCGTCGCGTGCAACTCGAACACGCCGGTTGCCGTCGTCGAGAATGTCGACGCGACAGGGCAGCCGCTGCTCGCCCAGGGACAGCCTTGCAACCTCGGCAACCAGTGCTCGTCCGGGTTCTGCGTCGACACCGTCTGCTGCAACCAGGCGTGCGGCAACGGCGCTCGCGACAACTTGGTCTGCTCGAACGTGTACACGGGGACCCAGCCGGTCACCGGCGGAACGTGCATCACGCTCGCCGTCGGCGACGCCTGTGGAGCGCTCGAGGGCCTGAATCCGTGCACCTGGCGCGGAAGCACCGTCAACGGCGGTAACAACTGCCCGGCTCCCGGCAACGGTACCCCGGCCAAGGCCTGTTACTCGTGCTCGGCCGGCAACAACAACTGCCCGCCCGGCCTCCCCATCTGCTCGCAGGTCGGCGGCATCTACGGCTGTAGCGCCTGCACCGCCGACTTTGGCACGGGCGTCGCGGGCGCGTGCCCGACGTCGACGTTCCCCGTCTGCGACACCCTCAGCGGCGCATGCGTCGAGTGCACGGCGACGAAGCCCGGCGCGTGTGCGGCGCAAGGCAAGGCGTGTGACCCCACTGTCGACAAGTGCGTCTCGTGCCTCACGGACAACAACGGCCTGCCCCTCTCGATCGGCGAGTGCCCGACGAATGCGCCGTTCTGCATCAACCCCGGCGTGAACAGCACCTGCGTGCAGTGCAAGGCGGGCGGCGTCGCCCTCTGCACCGCGCTCGGCCAGGTCTGCGATACCGGAACGAACCAGTGCGTGGACTGTCTGTCATCGACCGACTGCAAGACCGCTGCGAATCCCATCTGCGACACAGCTACGAAGAAGTGCGTGCCTTGCGCCGGAGATCGGCTCACCGGCGCCGCGCCCCAGTGCCCGACGGCGCCGCTTCCCGCGTGTGTTTCCGGCACGTGCAAGCAGTGCAGCGCCACCGATCAGACGGCGTGCACGGGCACGACGCCCAAGTGCGACACGCCGAACAACGTCTGCGTCGAGTGCAACGTGAACGGCGACTGCGGTGGCGGCAAGCCCTTCTGCGTCAACCACGTGTGCGCCAACTCGTGCCTCAGCGACGCCCAGTGCGCGGGGACGACGCCGAAGTGTGGCGTCGACGGCCTCTGCCACGAGTGCGTCGAAGGCGCCGTGGGCGGCGACGCGTACTGCAAGACGATTGCTCCCAAGACGATCTGCTCCGGCACGAGCTGCACGCAGTGCAAGACGTTCGCGGACTGCGGCGGGACCACGCCCGTCTGTGATACGGCGGCGGGGCTATGCGTTGGCTGCGGCGGTAACTTCCCCGTGGCAGGCGGGTGTCAGGACCCGACCGCGCCGGCGTGCAAGCCGGCAACGGGCGCGTGCGTCCAGTGCACGAGCGTGGACGACGTCCTCTGCATGGGCGCCACGGACGTGTGCAACGCGACGACCGACAAGTGCGTCGAGTGCACGGCGAGCGACAGCACGGCGTGCGTCGGAGCCAAGCCCGTCTGCAACCTCGCGACGAGCACGTGCGCCCCTTGCAACGGTGACAACGGCGCGGCGGCGTCGGCTGCGTGCCCGTCCCAGAACGCTCCTGCGTGTGTGGCGGGCACGTGCGTCCAGTGCCGCGCGCCTGCTCCCACGAACGTCACGGCGTGCACCGATCCGGCGAAGACGGTCTGCAACGTCACGAACATGTGCGTGCAGTGCACGTCGGACGTCCAGTGCGCCGGCAACATCCTCGGTATCTGCGACCTCGCGACGAACTTGTGCACCGCTGGCTGCGTGGACAACTCGAACTGTCTTTCGACGCCGGCCACCCCCAAGTGCAAGACCGTTCCCGTGCCGTCGAAGTGCGTCCAGTGCCTCGACTCGAACGATTGTGGCGGCGCCACACCGTCGTGTGATCCAGCGACCAACACGTGTGTCGCGTGCCTGACGGACGCAGCCTGCACGACCCCCGGATTCCCGATCTGCAAGGCCGGCGCGTGCGCGGCCTGCGACGGCGATCGCCTCTCCGGTACACCGGCGGCCTGCAAGTCCGCGGCGAATCCGGCGTGCGTTCTCGCGGGAGCGGACGCGGGCAAGTGCGTGCCGTGTACGACTCAGGATCCCGTGCTCTGCGTCGGCGCGACCCCGGCATGCAATGACACGAGCCACACCTGCGTGCAGTGCGGGTCCAACGCCCAGTGCAGCAGCACGACGCCGATCTGCAACGCGGTCGGCACCTGCGTGAAGTGCGACGGCGACTTCGGCGCGGTCACGCCTTCAGCATGCACGACGACGACCGCGCCGGCCTGCTTGACCGCCGGCGCAAAGCAGGGAGCGTGTGTCGAGTGCTCCGGGGCGAATGCCACGGTGTGCAAGAACGGTAAGCCGGTCTGCGACACCACCGCGAACCTTTGCGTCCAGTGCAACACCAACGCGGAGTGCACCGGACCGAACGGCGTATGCAACACCGTCGCTCACGTGTGCACGCTCGGGTGTACGTCGGACGCGAACTGCACGATGGCCGCGCCCGCTTGCAAGACGCCGGACAAGTTCTGCGTCCAGTGCACGGCGACCAACAAGACCGCATGCGTCGGCACCACCCCGACGTGCGACGTCCCGAACAACAAGTGCGTGGGTTGCGTCACCGGCGTCGACTGCCCCGGCGCCACGCCGGTATGCGACCCGGTCACGAAGACCTGCACGGCGGACTGCACGCTCAGCTCGCAGTGCCCCGGCGACGCGCCGGTCTGCGACCCGGTCACGAAGCACTGTGTCGGCTGTGTGACGATCGCCGACTGCAAGGAGCCGACGCCGATCTGCAACACGGTCACGCACACGTGCGGGACGGACTGCACGAAGAGCTCGGAGTGCCCTGGGTCGACGCCGGTGTGCAATCCGGTCACCAAGAAGTGCGTCGACTGCACGAGCAACACCGACTGCCCGGCCGGTCAGATCTGCAACACGACGACCAACAAGTGTGGGACCGAGTGCTCCAAGGACTCGGAGTGCCCCGGCGACGCGCCGATCTGCGATCCAAAGAACCACCAGTGCGTCGGGTGCGTGGACGACAAGAGCTGCCCGGCGACGGCCCCGCTCTGCGACGGAACGACCCGCAAGTGCGTGGCCGATGATGCGTCCTCGATCGAAGGTGGTGGCTGCGCGTGCTCGACCGTCCCGAGCGGCGGAACGACGACGTTTCCGGTTCTCGTCGGTCTCGGCTTGGCGCTCGGCGCGCTTGCCCGTCGCCGTCGGCAGCTCGATCGTCGCGCGTGATTCGGTAGGGCGCTCCGCCTAGTAACTGGCGGTGACGCGTGCGTAAGCGCCGTCCCACTCCGCCCTGGGGCGGAGCGCGACGCAGCGGTTCGGGCCGACAATGGAGACTCGGTTCATGAGGCCGGGCTTCAACATGCCGAGACTCGAACCGGGAACCTCGATCACGCGCTCCTTCGAGGTCGCGCTGCACGTGCAGTCGCTCCTGTTGCCGTCGAACGTGCCGACCGGCTTTCCGTTGAGCTCCACGATTTGCAGGAGGCCGCCGCCTTCGGCGCAGAAGTAGGCGGTGTCGAAGGCGATGGTGAGCTTCTTCGGCGCGTTGGCCCATTCGTCGACGAACTCGAACGAGAGCGGCTTGGCGCTGCAACCGTTCGACGCTTGCGCGTCCTCGCCGCAGGTCATGCTGACGTCGCCGGCCAGAGTGCTCTGACCGATGTCGTGGTTGATGAAGCAGCCGGCAAAGGGCTCTGCATCGGTCGGGCAGGCGACTGGCGTGGAGGCCGCGTGTCCAGCGTGGCCAAATTCTGGGCCTGAGACGCGAATCGCCCCCATCGCCTCCGGCGTCGGCGCAGGACCTTGCTGGGTGGCTGGGGCCTGGGTGTCCGGACCGGCGCCAAACTCGCTCGCGGCCGGGGCGCTTGCCGCGCAACCGAGGAGCGAGAGTCCAAGGAGAGCCGCGAGGCGGGCAGTGCATTCCATGCCCTGGAGGACGGCCGATGCGGGCGCATCTTCAGTGCTCCTCGCCATGTTCAAGGAGCCCGCGCGTGCCTCGCGAAGGAGCCGATCGGTACCCCCGGCGTCCGCGACGGTCACCGTCCGTACGTAGCACCTTCAGCGCGACGAGCCGGTGGAGGCGGGTGTCGATCGCCCGATACACCTCGCCCATGCCACCGCGGCCGATCAGGCTTTGAATCGCGTGTCGCCCGAATGTCGATCCCAGCGCGAGGGGCAATCGGTCGAGGTTACAGCCCGGCCAGGTCCTTGCGATGTAGGCGGCGGCCGGGGTTCGCGGTAAAAGGACTTCCAGAAGCATGACCTCCTCCTCCGGCTCCGCCTCTTCGACTCCCAGCGGTCCCACGGGCCCCACCGCGTCCGCCGACCGCGCTTCGGCTGGCCTCTCCGCGGAGCTGAGCTTGCGCATTCACGACCTGATGCTCCGAACGCGGGTGCTGGAGGAGCGCCTGATCACCATGTACAAGCAAGGTGATGGGTATTTCTGGATCGGTGGCCCTGGCGAGGAGGCGTTCAATGTTCCGCTCGGCATCCTGGTCGACAAGGGCCAGGGCGTAGATCACGACTACCTCCATCTGCACTACCGCTCGAGCGGCACCCTCCTGGCGATGGGAGCCGACCCGGTCGACTCCCTGCGTCAGATGAAGAATACCGCGACGGACCCCTACTCGAAGGGGCGGAATTTCGCGGGCCACTACTCGATCCGCAAGTGGAACGTTGCGCCCGTCAGCTCGCCGATCGAGGTGCAGTTCTCGATCGCGATCGGCACCGCGCAGGCGCAGACGCGGCGTGGGGGAGGGAAGGGCATCACCATCGTCCAAGGTGGCGACGCCGGCACGGCGGAGGGCGACTTCGCGACGAGCCTCGTCTGGAGCTCACGGAAGGGGCACGAGCTTCCCATCCTCATGATCGTGACCAACAACCAGTTCGGCATCTCGACGCCCTTCGAAGGGCAACACGGCGAGTCGCGCATCGCCGATCGCGGCAAGGCCTTCGGGATGCAAACGGCCACCATCGACGGCAATGACCCCGAGCAGAGCTGGGCGGCCTTGAAGAAGGCACTCGACTACGTCCGCACCGAGCGCAAGCCGTACCTGCTCGAGGCGATGGTGTCGCGCCTGCATGGCCATTCGTCGGCGAGCGGCGCGAACTTCGTCAAGGACGAGGTCGACTGCCTCTCGCGCTTCGAGCAGCGCCTCGAGGAGAAGAAGCTGCTCACCCGAGGTCAGATGGACGACATGCGTGCAAAGTACACGCAAGAGCTCCTCGTGGCGAGCCAGCGGGTCCGGGAGGAGCCGCAGCCCAAAGCGGAGACGGTCTGGGACTTCGTATTCGCGGACAAGAATTACGTCGGAGGCGAGAACTAGATGGCGACGATGGTGCAGGCCATCCGCATGGCGCTCCATGTCGGCGAGGAGCGTCTCGGGATCACGGATATCTTCGGTGAGGACGTGGGGCCGCCGCTCGGCGGAGTCTTCACGGCAACGCAGGGCCTCGAGACGACGTGGAACGCCCCGCTCGACGAGCGTGGGATCGTCGGCATGGCGATCGGCCTCGCGCTGGCGGGCAGGAAGCCCGTCGCCGAGATCCAGTTCTGCGACTACGCGTTCAACACCATCGATCTCCTGAAGATCGCCGGCAACACCTATTGGTCGAGCGGCGGCGACTGGAACGTGCCCCTCGTGATCATGACGCCGGTGGGTGCCGGCATCCGCGGAAGCATCTACCACTCGCACTCGTTCGACGCGCAGGCGACGCGCATTCCCGGCTGGAAGATCGTGATGCCGTCGAACCCGCGCGACGCGTATGGGCTTTTGCTCAGCGCCATCAAGGATCCAAACCCGGTGATGTTTCTCGAGCCGAAGGCGCTCCTTCGCGCGAAGGGCCGTCCTGGCGAGGAGATCCCGGGCGAGCCTGGCGACGACAAGATGCTGTCGAAGATGATCGACGCGCCGCTCGGGGATCGCACCAAGTGGAAGCCGGAGTGGCCGAAGCTAGAGGAGCTCTACATCCCGATCGGCAAGGCGCGCATCGCGCGCGCAGGAACCCAGGTCACGGTGCTCACCTACGGTCGTAACGTTCCGATGAGCGTCGCCGCGGCTGACGAGCTGGCGGCCGAGAACATCGACGCCGAAGTCGTCGATCTTCGTTCGCTGCATCCGTACGACTGGGATGCGATCAAGGAGAGCGTCCGCAAGACGAACCGCGTCCTCTGCGTGAACGAGGATACCGAGATCACGAACTTCGGCGAGCACCTCATCCGGCGGATCGTCGAAGAGCTGTTCTACGAGCTCCACGCACCGCCAAAGCTGCTCGCCGGGGCTCACCTTCCAGGAGTCGGCCTTGCCGACGCGCTCGAGCACGCGAGCGTGCCCCAGAAGTCGACGATCAAACAAGCGATCGTGGAGCTCGCCCGGCACGTCCCGTGAACTTCGCGGGCGGCTGTCCACCGAGGGGCTCCGCCACGCGACGTACGCAGGAGACGGCCACCGAGCGGCTCGAGCCGGGCGCGGATGTCCTGAGGCTTCCGGCCGTCCCCTGCGAAGACGTCGATGCTCAAGCTCCATTTGCCGAGCTAACCTCCTTCCGCTTCGTCGGGCACGCCGCCGCCCATGCCCGCGAGGTCCTCCTGGCGAACGTTCTCGGCGTTGAACTTGGCGGCTCGGTCGCGCATCGTGGTGAGGACCTTCTCGGCGGACGGAAGCTCTCCCTGTATCCACCGGAGTGGATTGATGCGCGCGACGACGAACGACCGTAGATACGGGCTCATGAGGCCCCTCTCGCGGAGCTTCGCGACCGCTGCGGCGACCTTCTCCTCGACCTCGAGCGTGAGGTCCGCGAGCTCTTCGTGGGCGGCGATGGTCTTGCCGATCGGCTCGTCGCTGAATTTCTCCACGCGGCGGAGAACAGGGTGGTACGCGCCGCCGGCGAAGCGAGCGTTCTTCTCGTAACAGACGCCGAGCGTCACGAGCGCCGGGTCCTCGAGGTAGAAGGAGAACCCGGCCTCGGCCCGCGCGCTATCCTCCTCGAGCAGACCTCGATAGATGCGGATGACCTCGAGCGAGCGCTCCTTGAGGTTGTGCGCCTTCTCCGTGTTGAGCGCGAGGATCTGCCACGCGATCTCGCGCGTCGGCACGACCAGCGCGGTGATCGCCTTGGCGCCGAGACGCTGCATCGCGGCGAGGCGATGGCGCCCGTTTGGGGTCCAGAAGCCGCCTACCGTCGGGGGCGCCGTGATCGCGATGACCGGGTCGAGATAGCGGCCCGTCTTCTCGATGACCTCTGCGAGTCGCTTGTGATGAGCGTCAGAGAGATCGCGCTGGAACGGTGTCGGCTCGACCTTGTGGATCGGCAGGATGGCGAGCACTGTGGGGTGACCGCCGAGCGGCTCCTTGTACCGTCCGATGACGGCGCCGCCCTCTGCGGCGATCTTCTGCTCGAGCTCGAGGAGGGCAGCGTCGGGCGCCTCGATGAGGCAGCCTTGGGGATCGAGGCCGGCCGACAGGGCCTCCTTCTTGCGCGGTGTCTTGCGCCGCGCGGGGGCCTTCGGTGCGGCGGATTTGCCGGAGGAAGCTCGCTTCTTGGTGGCCATGGCCGGGTCTTATCACGCGCCCGCAATGCGTTCGTCTCCGGTCGCGCTCTACGATTCTTTACCCCCTCAACACCGCGACGTCGTGCCCCTCGCGGAGCACCTCTAGGTGCACACTTCTCGAGGAGGATACCGGTGATGACAATGTGTTCGATCGCACTTGCGGCAGGAATTCTGGGCGTCGTGGCCTCGTGAAGGGCTCGTCTTCCGGCGGCGGTTCGGACACCACTCGAGG
This sequence comes from Polyangiaceae bacterium, assembly GCA_043717125.1. Classification (GTDB taxonomy): domain Bacteria; phylum Myxococcota_A; class Polyangia; order Polyangiales; family Polyangiaceae; genus Labilithrix. The sequence goes on from JAYSXP010000407.1 coordinate 27,384, forward strand.
AGCTCCGCGAGCGAGCGCACGACGCGAAATCGGACATGCTCGAGACACGCGAAAACCTCGGCAAGAGCGTCGCTGGTGAGGAGTTCACTACGGCGGCCTTCGAGGCTGTCAGCGCGCGCATCGATGCGACGTCCGAGAAGGTGAAGGACGCGGCATCGTCGGCGCTCAAGCGCATCCACGAGGTGCTCGATCCGAAGCAGCGCGAACGCCTGGCCGACCTCGTCCGCAAGGGCGCATTGGGCGGCCAATGGCGCCGCGGCGGGGGCAGCGGTGGTGGTCCGTACCGCAGCGGCGTGGAGCTGTGAGCCGCACCCAGTCCCCGATGGCGAGCATGCGCAGCGTGTCGGGGCGCGATCGGAGATGTTCCAGCCTCGCGACGGCGAACGCGAACGCCTCGGCCTTCTCCTCCTCAGGTCCGCTCGTGGCGTAGGCGACACGAAGCCGCCCGAGAGAAAGCCGTCGGCGTCGGACTCGCGCGCGGCCCACGCGCCGCGCAGGGACTCGGCCGCGATCACTTGGCACGCGTCGAGCTCGAGGTCACTTGCCCTCACGTCCGAAGGGCTCTACTGCTGTCGTTGCGAGAGGAAGAGGGGGCGAATGGCTTCGAGCGAGAAGCTGTCGGACAGTGGGCGCGTCGTCACGCCGTTCGTGACGGTCGGGAGCTATTTCGATGCGCTCCCGGACGGCTGGGCCTCGTTTCCGGACTTCGTCGCGCGCGCGTCGCTCCTCGGCACGCTCCGCGATCGTGGAGCGCTCGACGCCCTTGAGGCGCTGCCCGAGCGGCTCCAACCTCGTGTCCTCCTCGACCATCTCGCCACGACGTCAGAATGGCTCCCCGAGGTCGTCCACGTGGCGACCTTGCTCGCGGTTCGCGATGTGCGCTTCGGCGCGGGGCCACGCGGCGACGAGGACTTCCAGCGCTGGCTTGCCCAGCTCAACCGCGATCTCCTCGACCAGCCCGAGAACAGCGGCGCGATGCTCGTCGTGAGTCCGGCCGAGTACCTCCCGCGCCTCGCCGCCGTCTGGACGATGTTCCACGTCGGAACGCCGGCGGTCGTCGTCACCCACTCGCCGAACCGCGCCTCGCTCACCGTCAGCCATCCGGCCTCGCTCTTCCCCGCCATCGCGCTCGAGTCGCGTCGGCGGGCGTTTGCGCTCGCGCTCGCGAAGCAAGGTGCGGCTCAGCCGAACGTCGTCGTCCACACTGCGGTATCCGGCACGGACGGGCAGACGGCCTTCGAGGCGACCTGGGCCTGAACGAGCCGCTTGCGTGAAGGGCTGTCCTGGGTTTTCTTTTCTCGCGCGCGGAGGTCCGGTAGAACGCGCCCGTGTCCAGCCGCTGGATCGTCTTCGTCGCGAGTCTCGCCATCGCCGGGTGCAAGCGTGACGCCGTGTCAAATGCCGACGCCACTGCGACCGACGGCGCACCAACCGCGACCACGAACCCAGGAGCGTTCACGAACCCAGGACGGGTGGCGGGGGGCGAGGGGGAAGCTGGATTTACCAGTGCTGCCGCGGCGTTGGAGGCGGTCGGCGCGGACGCTGGGAGCGCACGCGCACTCTCCGAGGCTGCGGCCGCCGGAACGCTCATCGACATTGCGGCAGGCGAGTTCGCCAGCGGCAGCACGCCAGGGGACGAGGGGCGCGATCCTTCGATCGAGCCCGCCCTCGTCCCTGCGACGCTCGGCGCCTACGCCATCGATGCCCTGCCTTACCCAAACGACCCCCACGTGCCCTTCACGACGGGAGTGTCGATCGACGAGGCCTCGCGGCTCTGTCGGGACCGCGGCGAACGGCTCTGCAACGAGCTCGAATGGGAGCGCGCGTGCAAAGGCCCCGACAGCGACGCCTTTGCTACGGGCCCGCGCTGGAATCCTGCCTGCGAAAAGGACGGCAAGCGGTGCGCCTCCGCCTTCCGCGTCCGCGCGCTCGGGACCATCGCTGAGCTCACGAGCAGCCGCTTCCCGAGCACCGAGGGAGGGGACGGCGCGCCCGTGCTTCGCGGCGGCGCCGGCGCGGCGCCGTCACACCGATGCGCCGCGAGAAGCCGGGCCGCCGCCGCAAGCACTTCCAACGCCGGATTCCGCTGCTGCAAAGGCGCCACGAACGACGTGCGCATCGCGCCCATCGAGTCACGCCCGGCCTTCAAGAAGACGAACCTCGAGCCCGCCCAGCTCGCGAAGATCTTCGCGCAGGCCCCCGAGCTCCTCCGGCTCGGCGCCGACCTTCGTTATTTCACCGAGGGGGACGTCCGCGCGATGACCACGCGCGGCGGCGCCGCCCACGAGGGCATCACATTCCTCACGAGCCCCGTCCTCTGGAGCCCCGAGCCAGGCGCCGAGCTCCTCGTCGCCACCGGTCGCGGAAAGACGATGAGCTTCGTCGTCGCGCTCTGGACGTTGCCCAATGACCGCTACCGCTTCGGCTCCGCGCTGTTGATGCTCAACGACCTATCGCCCGTCGCTCTCGCGTTCGAGACATCGCGCCGCAAGGAGCTGCGCTGGACGAGCTGCTGGGGATGCAATGGCGAGCAAGGCCTCGTGAGCTATCGCCCCGACGACCATCGCGTCGTGATCGTCCAGCAGTGACGCGGCTGCTATCGTGCGAGACCGCATGGCGAAGAGGTCACGCACCGAGCGAAGAGAGGCCGAACGCGAGGCCGTGAAGCTCACGCGCGTGCGCATGAAGCTTGCTGCACTCGAGCCCGGCGGCAGTCCGGACCGACCCATCGAGGTCGCCAGTGCGTCGATCATCGAGCCCCACGCCGCGAGCATGCCCTGCGCGGCGTGCGGCGAGCAGAGCGTCCGCGTCGAGGAGCACGCAGCCGACCTCCCTCGTGGCTTGCGCGTCGTCCACGTGATGTGTCAGCGCTGCGGGACGCGACGAGAAATCTTCTTCCGCATCGGCACGGTGCTCCCGAGCTGAGCTCAGGGGTGCAGGTACGTCTCCGTATCGCCGTTGGCCTTGAGTTTCGCGTTCACGACGTCGAGTAGCTCGGTGCGCCTCTGGAGCACGCCGGCGAGCGCGTTTCGCGAGAGGAGCGGAACCCCGGGCGACTCCTCGCCGATCGCCCGCGCGATGTCCGCCTCGTCGACGGAGCGCAGCTGCGTGACCAGTCCCACGGAGAACTTGTCGATCCCGGCGAGCAGCTTCCTATTTCGCTGGAGCCCGTCCTGCGGCGCGACCTCGAAGAAGGCGCCGTCGTTGTCGATGTAGAGGAGCGTCCCGGTCGCCTTGTCGACGCCGACGTTGCCTCCGCTCCAGCGGTCCCAGTTCCCCGTGACGTAGTCGAACGCGACGAGCGTGCTGATCTGGGCAGCGAGCGCGCGTTTGTCGTCCGGAATCGTCGATCCCTTTCGCAACCACTGCTTCCACTCGCCGGAGAGCGGTACCTGCTCGAGAGCGAGGAAGCCAAGATCGGGGATCCACGGGATCAGGGCGCCTTTCACGACGCCGTCCTTCACGATCATCTCGTCCGCGCCCTTCGCGGCCGCGAGCGTGCTGGGCTCGAACGTCCGGAAGAAGGCGCGAGGGACGTTCGGGATCTCGAGCAGGCGGGCGAGCCGGTAGGCAGCGACCTCTCCCTTGTAGCGGAGGGGCCCGCGCCGCGACGCAGGCTTGAAGGCCGCCTTGGTCCCCGTCGAGAGTTCGACCTTGAAGACGACCGAGGTGTGCCCGATGCTCTTCGCAGACGTAGGAACGCCGGTCAGAAACGGCGCATCCGCGTCCCGCGTGACGGCCGCGTTCTGCATGCCGCCCGCATCCGCCTCGCCGCCCGCATCCGCCTCGCCGCCCGCATCCGTGGTCGCACTCGTACGCGCACCCGCGTCGATACTGGTCGTCCCGCCGCGCCCGCACGCGGCGAGGCCGAGCGCGAAGCCCGCGGCGAGCCACTCCTTACGCCGCCGAAACACGCTCGACGAATGCCTTGATACGAGCGCCGATGAGCTCGGGCTGTTCGATCGGAGCGACGTGCGTTCCGGCGGGTACCACGAGGAGCTCGGAGCCCGGGATCTGCTCGGACATCCAGTGCGAGAGCGACCCCGGCGTGAACGTGTCCTTCTCACCCGCGATGATGAGCACCGGCACGTCGATCTGCCCGAGGTACTCCTCCGCGCTGTGGTCGCCCGCGGCGCGCAGCATCTTCAGGAACATGGCGAAGTCCACATGGGTCATGTGCTTCAGATACGGGAGCATGTCCTCGCGCCGGACGTTGTCCGGGTCGACGTCACCGGCGAGCATCGCCGCGCGAAACGCCATTTCGGGCGGGATGCGCGACCAGATCGCGCGGACGAGATCGGGCTGCTTGTCGACGACGCTCATCAGCTTCGGGAGGATCGCGTCGAGGATGGGCATCCCTCGAAACGACTGGGTGACCTTCCCGTAGCTCCCGCAGAGAAGGACGATGCCCTTCACGTGCTCGGGGAAAAGTCGCCACGTCTCGAGGCATACCTGCGTGCCCATCGAGTGCCCGAGCAGGACGCACGGCGGGTCGCCAAGATGGCGACGCACGGCCATGAGGTCGCGGGCGTGCTGGGCGATGTCGATCTTCGTCGGGTCGACGGGAGCTCCGCTCCGACCGTGCCCGCGATAATGCCAATGAGCGACGTCGCAGAGCTCTGCGAGGTCGTTCCACAAGTACTTCCATATGAAGCCGTCGCAGAGGATCCCGTCGCAGAAGAACGCGCGCAGACGCGTACTCGGCTCTGACCCAACTCTCCCGTCACCGGTCTCGATAGCCCCACGCCAAGGCTTGGTGCGGAGGAACAGACGAGTGCCGTCCTCCGCGCTCACGGTCTCGTGTGTCTCCGAAGGATCGGGCGCGCCGCCCGGGGGCGGCGCGATCGACGGCGGCCGACCGCTAGCGCTCACGCTCAGGTGTCGTCGTCGTCGTCGCCGCCTTCGACCTCGTTGACGCTCGGTAGCTTCTTGATCTCCAGGCGGGAGATCTTCCACGCGCGCTGGACAACCCAGGAAAGCGAGCGATCGAGGCGAGCAGCCTCTTCCTTGATCTCCTGGAGCATCGACTCGGGGAAGTAGAGACTCTGCTTCCTCTTGTCGGTCTTGGAGCTCTC
>JAYSXP010000408.1:0-4074 GCA_043717125.1 Polyangiaceae bacterium
AACACGTCGGCGAAGAGCTTGCGCCCCTCGGCATCCATGCAGCATGCACGGAGCGCGTCGCGTACCGCGTCCCGCTGCGCCTCCGGGAGCCCGCTCCGCGCGCCGATGACGTCCGGAGGGATCGCTCCGAACGTCGTGAGCACGCGGACCTCGGCGCCCGGAACCTCGGTCCACGCGCCGCCCTTCACCTTGCCCTTGCCGTCGGCCTGCGCGTAGGTGCCCGCCACGTCGCACGCGCCGTCGAGCAGGGCCTGCACGACCCCGCGATGCGAGCCGAAGAAGCTCTCGCTCCGAAAATACGTGCGAGCGTCGATCCCGAGGAGCGCGAGGTTCACGCGCGGCAGCACGAAGCCGGCCGCGCTCCAGCGGTCGACCCAGCCCGCGCGCATGCCGCGGAGGTTCGCGAGGGTCTTGGCCTTCGAGTCCTTGCGGACGATGAGCGCCGCCTCGTACGTCGTGCGACCGTCTCGCAGGACGCTCCCGAGCGGCAAGACGTCGGCGCCGAGGCGCACGTGGACGATGGGCGGAAGCCACGCGACGTCGACGCGCCCCTTCTTCACGTCCTTCGCGAGCTCCTCGTAGTTCGTCGCCTCGTGGAGCTCGAGCTCGACGTGGGCGCGCTTGCTCATCGCGCGCAGGAAGCGCTCGACCTTGGCCGCGAGCGCCTCCGCGCCTGACGCCATGACCACGCCGAACGTGAGGGGACCGCGGGCCGCCGTCGCGATGCGCGACTTGGTCGACGGCCGCGAGCCGCGGTCCTGGGCGGGGAGACGAGGCTTCGATGCGGGCAAGCGAGACTTCGAGGAGGCCACTGCTCGCGAGTCTACTACCTTTGCGAGCGCTCACTTACAGCAGCGAAAGCCCTGCTGGTAGAACGCGTGGTCCGGGCCGTGCGCGCGCGTCGACGGACGGCAGCGCGTGCGCACCGGACCCCAGTAGCCGCCCTTGAGGATCGCCGGGCTCCCCGTCGGCGAGAGCGATTTCGTGTACTCGTCGACGTTGCCGATCATGTCGTAGACGCCGAACGGGCTCTTGCACTTCGCGAGCGAGCCGGAGGGCACGCCCTGCCAGAGCTTGTCGAGCTCACGGATGATGACGTCCTTGGTCTTGCCGTACGCGCTCGCGTCGAACCAGCGCCAGGACTTGTCGACGACGCACGCGTCCTTGTCGCGGTCGAAGCCGTACGGATACGGGAGGGCCTGCTCGCCTTCGCAGGCGAACGTCCACTCGTCCTCGTTGCAGAGGCGCTTGCCGGCGTCCTCGCAGATCTTCTTCGATTCGTACCAGTTGACGTAGATGACCGGATATTCGCCCTTCTTGTTCGGGTACTCGAAGCGATCGATGCAGAAGGCCATGTCCTTCTGCGCGAGCTTGACGCGGAGCGCGGCCCACTTGTCCTTGTCGAAGGAGGCGCAGCGCTCGGGGAACTCCTTGTTGATCCACTTCGTGCAGACGGACTTCTGGAGCTCGTCGCCGATCGCGGTGACGGCCATCTTCCCCTTCACGGAGACCATGCCGGCCGGGCAATCTCCGCGGTTGCCCTCGGCGGCGTCGGTCACGTCGGGCGCCTCGCCGGGCGCCGTCTTGATCTGCCAGTGGTTCGTGCCGACCTCGCGCCAGTCGTAGGTCAGCGGCTTCGGGTCCTCGGCGCGCGCGAGCGTGACCCCGCCGAGCGCGAGAAGGACGATGGCGAGGTACCGCGAAGCACGCACCGCCGGAGCGTAGCGCGACGAGCCGCTCAAGGCTCGCCGCGAAGCAGACGTTCGACCGCGCGCTTCACCACGCCACGCGAGCGGCACCCACGTGACGATCGCGACCGCGCCGAGAACGCCGAGCAGACTGAACACGTAGCGCTTGATGCTGAAGAGCCGAGGCCACACCGCGAGGAAGGAGAGGCCGTCGATCCCGAGCGGGACGACCGGAACACCAGCCTTCCGCGCGATCTTGAGGAAGCCGACGCGACCCGCGAAGCCGACGCCTCGAGGATGCGTCGAGCGGCGCGTGCCGGGATCGACCGCGATCTTCTCCGGTGCTTCCTCATTTGGGAGCCCGGACGGTGTCCGACAGGGCCCGCTCCTGTCGTCAGGCGCCCTGTTTCCTGGCCATCGGCCTCTATCTTGAGCCCGTTCCCTGGAAAAAGCGCGGGCCTTTGGTACGCTACGAGAATGCGGTCAGTCGCCACCGCGCTCGGATCCCTGGCCGGGGTCGCTCTGCTGGTGGCCTGCGGGGCTCCCTCCATCGACGACAACCTCGATACCGGCGGCGACCTCACGCTCCCCGAGCGCACCAAGGAGCCCGGCACCGACTCCGGCACGACGACCGGCAAGGACAGCGGCGTCACTCCCCCGCCGACCCACGTCAACGTGACCGTGACGCTCACTGGCGGCGGAACGGGCACCGTGACCTCGACGCCCGCGGGTCTCACCTGCACGGGCACGACGTGCACGGGCTCGTTCGCACGCGGCACCAGCGTGACCCTGCAGACCGCGCCCGGCGCCGGCGTTGTGTTCACGGCATGGGGCGGCGCGTGCACCGGCACCGCCTCGTGCGTCGCCGTGGCGACTGCCGACGTCACCGCGACCGCCGAGCTCGTCTCGCTCGACGGCACGTGGGCCGGCACGTACACGAACACGCGCAACGCGGTCGGGTGCACGTTCAACAACAAGGGCAACCTCAGCACCACGGTCAAGACGGCGGCGCCCGACGTCTCCGGCACCGAGACCATCACCGGGCTCGAGCTCCGGAACCCGTCTCAAGGGTGCGCCATCGTGGGCTCGACGACCGGCGCCGCGCCGAGCGAGCCCGTGACGATCACGGGCCACACGATCACCGGCACGTGGACGTTCGCGGTCCAGATCGGCGGCACCCTCGCCTTCCCGTACACCGCGACGGTCTCCGGCACGACGATCACCGGCAAGTGGACCTGCGCGGCGTGCACCGGCGGCTTCACGCTCTCGAAGCCGTAAAAGCCAAATCCTCCGCACGCCGATGGCGTAGGTAGTGGCGATGAGCTTCACCGAGATCGCGTCGTTCGACGTCGTCCATGGTCACCTCTCCTGGCCGTGGATCTCCTTCGACCCGAGCGGCAAGCACTTCGCGTTCGCGTCCTCGACGTCGGCGTTCGCGACCCGTGCCTTCGACGACGGACGCGTGACCGAGGGACCGAGCGTCGCGCTCCCGAGCGACCTCGGACGAAACAGCGTGCAGGCCTTCGCGATCGGTAGTCAGGGCACGCTCCTCGCCGCGACCGGCGCGGGCCTCGTCGTCACGTGCGATGCCTCCGGAGAGGTCGCACGCGCGAAGATCGACGCGCTCGCCGGCGCCGGCTTCACAGGTCGCGCGCTCGCCTTCGATCGCAAGGGCACGCGCCTCTGGCTCTCTGCCGAGAGCGACAAGGAGACGGCGATCCTCCTCCTCGACGCACGCTCGCTCGCGCTCCTCGGCGCCGCGAAGAGTGCCGCCGTACCTCCTCCCGCGATGCACGAGCTGATGCTTCATCCGCTGGACGACGCCGTCCTGCTCCTCGCCGCGTGCGGAGAGGAGGGCACGTTCGCGCGCATCGCCGGATTCGCGAACGACGAGGTCTCCGCGATCGCGACCGCCCTCGACGCCGGCGGCATTCCTGCGGGCTTCGTCGGTTTCTCGGCCGACGGCGCGCGCGTTCACCTCGCCGAGGCCGACGAGCTGCGCACGCACGCGTGGCCGGGACTGGAAGAGCTGTCGTCCGTCGAGCTGGCCGACGACTTCGTCTCGAGCTTCGCGGGCGCCGTGCTCGGTGAAAGCATCTACATCGATGGTCAGGACGCCGAGTCGAACGACGACCAGGTCATGAAGTTCGATCGCTCCGCCATCGTCGGTTCGGTGCTCTCGGGCGACGTGCCGAACGGGATGTGGGCCGGCCGCCTCGGGACGAACGCGCTCGTCACCGTCGAGTCGAAGGGCGACCCCGTTCGCGGCCGCGTGTTCCGCGTCACCTGAGGCGCGCGCCTCAGGAGGCGGCGTGGAGCAGCATGCGCGCAACCTGCGTCTGCTGCAGCGGCGAGCCCGTGCGCCCGACCACGCCGCGCGCCGCGA